>NZ_CAMPJD010000019.1 GCF_946886695.1 uncultured Pseudoxanthomonas sp.
ACGATGCCCTTGCTGCCGATGCCGGCTTCGGTCAGGCCCAGGTGCAGGGCGAAGTCGGTACGGCTGGCCATGTCGCGGTAGACGGCGATCAATTCCTGCACGCCGCTGACCTTGGCCGACAGCACGATGCGGTCGCGCGGCAGGCCGATCTCGACGGCACGTTCGGCCGAATCCACCGCCGAGCGGATCAGCGCCTCGCGCAGCACGCGGCCGGCATCCCATGGCGTCTCGCGCGTGTGGTTCTCGTCCATCAGCTGTGCGGCCAGCGCCTGGTCCAGCGAGCCCCAGTTCGCACCGATGCGCACCGGCTTGCCGTAGCGGATGGCGAATTCGATCAGCTGCGCGAACTGGGTGTCGCGCTTCTTGCCGAACCCGACGTTGCCCGGATTGATGCGGTACTTGGCCAGCGCCTCGGCACAGGCCGGTTCGCCCGCCAGCAGCTGATGGCCGTTGTAGTGGAAGTCGCCGATCAGCGGCACCGACACGCCCATCATCTCAAGCTTGTCGCGGATGCGTGGGATGGCGGCGGCGGACTCGGGATTGTTGACGGTCAGCCGGACCATCTCCGAGCCGGCGCGCCAGAGTTCGGCCACCTGCTTCACGCTGCCGGCGATGTCGGCGGTGTCGGTATTGGTCATCGACTGCACCACCACCGGGCGACCGCCGCCGACGACGGCGTTGCCGATCTGGACAGCCTGGGTGATGCGGCGCGGCCAGGGCGCGGCGTCGGTGGGGGGCGTGGGGCGGGTGACGGCGTCGTGCATGCCGGCATTGTAGCGTGGGCGCCCGGCCCGCCTGCGACGCCATGCCGCAGGCTGCCCGGACCCGCTTGCACTAGCATGTCGCCATGCCGAATACCCTCTTCATCACCACGCCGTCGTTCCTGCGCACGCTGTGCAACCTGCGCTGGGTGGCCATCGTGGGCCAGGCGGTGACGGTGCTGGTGGCGCTGGGCCCGCTCGGCATCGCCCTGCCCCGCTGGCCGTTGTGGGGCGGCATCGGCGCGCTAGCGCTGTTCAACGTCTACGCCACGTGGCGCAGCCATCGCCCCGGCGAGGAGGCGCCGGCCGAGGCCTTCGCCCACATGCTGGTGGACGTGGCGGTGCTGTCCTGGCTCGTCGCCTGGAGTGGCGGCATCGGCAACCCGTTCAGCTCGATGTTCCTGCTGCTGATCGCCGTCTCCGCCCTGGCGCTGCCGTTGCGCTGGGTACTGGCCACCGGGGTGGCCTGCCTGCTCGGCTACATCCTGACGGCGGTGTTCGGACGTCCCCTGCCGCACCTGCATGGCAACAGCTTCAACGTGCACCTGTGGGGCATGGCGGTGAACTTCGTGCTGTCGGCCGGTGTGGTGCTGTACTTCTCCACGCGGCTGGTGGCCGCGCTGCGCCTGCGCGAACAGGAACTGGCGCGCCTGCGCGAACGCTTCGCACGCAACGAGGGCATCGTGGCGCTGGCCACGCACGCGGCGGCGGTCGCGCACGAACTCAACACCCCGCTGGCGACCATGACGTTGCTGACGGAAGACATCCGCGAACACGCATCCGAGCCTGACATCCGCGAAGACGCCGGCACCATGCGCCAACTGATCGACCTGTGCCGCGACCGCGTGCGCGCGCTCGCCGCCTCGGCCGACATGGGCGTGCGCCAGCGCGTCGACCTGGACGAGGTCGCGCAGCGCTGGCAACTGGTCCGTCCCACGGTGGAACTGCAGCGCACCGGCGCGCTGCCGCCATGGCTGGCGACCGACGCCTCCACCGGGCACCTGCTGCAGGCGCTGCTGAACAATGCCGCCGACGCCAGCCGCCAGGCGGGTTCGCAGCGTGTGGACCTGGACCTGCGCTGCGAGGGCGACGAACTGGTGGGCACCGTGCGCGATTACGGCAACGGTTTCCACGAAGCGCTGCCGTTCCAGTCCGAACAACTCTTCCGCACCAGCAAGCCCGACGGCATGGGCGTGGGCCTGGCCCTGTCGCATGCCACCATCGAACGGCTGGGTGGGCGCATGACCATGCGCGCCGTGCCGCCGAAGGGCGTGCAGGTGCAGTTCCGCCTGCCGGTGGCGGCCCATGACGAAACTCCCTGATGAGAGGCATCCGATGAAAGGCCTGCTGGTCGACGACGACGAACTGTATGCACGCACGCTGCAGCGCAGCCTGGCGCGCAAGGGCATCGAGACCGAAATCGCACTGGATGCCGCGAGCGCGATTGCGCGGGCACGCGAGTATCAGCCCGACTTCGCCCTGGTCGACCTGAAGCTCGGCAGCGATTCCGGCCTGGCCCTGATCGAGCCATTGCGTGCGCTGCGCGCCGACATGCAGATCCTGCTGGTAACCGGCTACGCCAGCGTCGCCACCGCCGTGGAGTCGATCAAGCGCGGCGCGGACGATTACCTGCCCAAACCGGCGACGGTGCCGACCATCCTGCGTGCACTGGGGCTGGAAGCGCCCGCCGCTGCGGAAGACGCCAGCGCCACCGACGACACCATGACGCCGCTCAGCCGGCTGGAGTGGGAACATATCCAGCAGGCTCTCGCCGAAACCGAAGGCAACATCTCCGCCGCCGCACGCCTGCTGGGCATGCACCGGCGATCGCTGCAGCGCAAGCTGGCGAAACGGCCGGGGCCCGAACGGCGCTGGATCGACGAGTAGCCGTCAGCGCGACGGCTCGCGGTCCGGGTCGACCGCGATGCCCGTCCCCATGCCTGCACACGGACCCGTCGCGCCCATCCCGGCGCCACCGGCCACACCACCAGTCCGTGGCGACCCTCGCCTTTCGCATCGTCACCCTTGCCTTGGACGCCAGCGGCCGCGCTGGTCCCTGGCGGGGAATCGGCAGCGACGACGCGATCGGTTCCAAGTCCAGCACGCGCAGGTCGCGCACGTCAGTGATGCGACGCTGCGCCCGACGCACCGAGCGGCCGGACCTCGAACGTGACGGGTACGCGTCCGGCACGTTCGAAGACCAACGTGGCGTCCACATGTTCGCCCGCCTGCAGTGGACGCTGCGGCTGGATGAACATCAGGTGGTGACCACCCGGCTGCAGTTCGACCATGGCACCGCCAGGCAGCAGCAGGCCGTCGGCCAGTTCGCGCATGCGGGCCACGCCACCCTCGTCCCGCATCGCGTGGATCTCCACCCGCTGCGCCAATGCGCTTTCGACCGCGAGCAACCGGTCGTCCTCCGACGATGGATTCTGCAAGGTGAGGAAGCCGCCCGCGACTGGCGCACCGGGCGGTGTCTCGCGCAACCAGGGCGACGCCACGGAGATGCCGCCGGCATGTCCGCCGTCACCGGCAGCACCTTGCGGCGTGGGCTGGCATGCCGCCAGCAGCAGGGCCAGCAGGCTGACAAGAGGAAGCTTCATGTCGTCGTTTCCATATCGGATGCGGATGCAGGGGTGTCGAACAACGTCAGCGGGCGTGCGGCCACGGCCGTCCGTGCGAGCCATTGAAGGCCGAGCGCGGATGCCCACGCAATCAGCCAGAAGCCGACACCGAGGAAGAAGATGGTGCCCATGGGAATCTCCTGGTCGTCGCGCTCAGAAGGTCTTGCGCAACACGACTTCCCAGCTGCGCGGATCGCCGAGGTAGACCATCGTGCTGCCCAGCGCGTACACCACGTGGGTGCGGTCGCCGAGGTTGCGGCCACGAATGGCCAGCTCCGTGCTGGCGTTCCACTTGAAGCCCACGTGCGCGCCCCAGGTGGCGTAACCCGCCGTCGACAGGGTGTTGGCGGCGTTGGCGTAGCGCGAGGACACGCCCCGGGCGTCGACGCCGGCGGACCAGCGCGGTCCTAACGTGTAGTCCACCCACAGGTTGCCCACGCGCGACGGCGTATTGGTGGGCCGGTTGCCGGCGCGGGAAACCGGCACGCCGCCGACGTTCTCATGGAAGTCATCGAGCGTGGCGTCCACCCACGCCAGGTTGCCCTCCACCTTCAGCGCCTCCAGAGGGCGCCAACCGAACGTCGCTTCCACGCCGCGCGAAGACTGCTGGCCGACCGGTAGCGTCTGCCCCGGATTGGCGGGATCGGTGATGGCGAGGTTCCGTCGCACGATGCGGTATGCGGCCAGCGTAGCGAAGTGGCGTGCATCCCGTGACTGGAACTTGGCACCGATCTCGCCCTGCCGTCCCGTGGTCAGGTCGAAGTCGCGCAGCGTGGCGAAATTGGCCGTGCTGAGGATGCCGGCCGGCGGATCGGCCGCGGTGCTGTACTGCACGTAGACGCTCCCCTGCGGGGTGATGGCCCAGTTGAGCGCGGCGCGGCCCGTGGTTGGGGTGTACTTGCGCTCGAAACGCGCCGGATTGGTCGCCGACACGGCGCGATGATTGACCACGTCCAGCACGATGCGGTCATGGCGCAGTCCGGTCAGCAACGACAGCGACGGGGCCAGCTCGGTCATGCTTTCCACGTACACCGCCTGCGTATGCAACCGGTTGGTACGGTCGGGCGTGTAGACGATCGCCGTACCGGGGACGTCGAGGAAGCGGCCCGGTGTCACCGCGTCCAGTGGCACGGTATCCACCGTCGACGACAGCGACAGCGGGAAGCGCGTCTGCCGGTTGTAGCTGGCATCCAGGCCCGTCACCCATTGCGTCGGCAGGCCCAACAGCATGCCATCGTGGCTCCACTCCAGCCGGTTGCCGTAGACCTGCTGGTTGTGCCGTTGGAGCAGCGTGCCGGAGCGGATGACGCCATCGTTGTTGGCCGCCAGGCGGTAGCTCTCGACGTTGCGGTAATCGCGCAGTGCATCGTAGTGATAGACGGTGTTGCGCACGGTATCCCGCTCGCCCGGCGTCCATTCCAGCAGCGAGCGCGCCCATCGTACGTCCTGCCCGTAGTAGCCATCCGCGACGTTGTAGTTGCGGCCGATGGTCTGCGGCAGCGCCGACAGGCGGCCGGTCGCCGGCTGGCGCACGGGCGTGCCCCAGTAGGGACGATGGCTGTCTTCCTGCTGGTATTCGATCGCCAGCGTGTGGCGCAGCGTGGGCGCCAACTGCACCAGCCACGAGGCCGCGAGCGTCGATGCCTCGCGCTCCTGCCTGTCGATCCAGCTTTCGGCATCGCGCATGCTCGTATCCACGCGGATCGCCTGGCGCGCGTCTTCGTCGCCGACGCGCACGTTGGCGCCCATGGCCAGCGTGCCATCACGGAACGAACCCCACGAAGCCTGCATTCCCGCTTCGTCGCGATCCAGCCGCGCCAGCCGCGTGACGTAGTTGATCGTGCCGCCGACCGCACCGGCACCGTACAGGAAACTCGACGGACCGCCGATGGCTTCCACCCGCTCGTACTGCCACGCATCGACCGGTCGCGCGGCGATGCTGGCGTACTGCACGTCGATGCCGTTGAACAGCTGGGTGATCTGGCTGCCGGAAAAGCCACGGTACGTCACCGCATTGCCGTTGCCGGGCGGCGAGGCCACGGTCAGGCCCGGGATACCGGCCAGGGCTTCCTGCGTGGTGCGCACGCCGCGGGCGTCCAGCGTGTCGCGGTCGATCACCGTGACGGACGCCGGCGTCTCCATGACGCTGAGTGAAAGCCGCGTGCCGGTGCCGGCGGCCTGTTCGAGGTGGGCCTTGTGGCCTTTGACTTCGACCGTATCGAGTTGGGTGGCGCGGGAACCATCGGGCAGCGCCACGCTGTCGGCTGCATGGGCGGACAAGGACATCGAGAGGGCCGCGGCGACGGCCACGGACAGGCGCGACGCACGCGGCGCCACGCAGGCAAAGAGGGACATGAAAACTCCAAAGCACAAGGACGCGGCGCGCGGGCCGCACGATCAACGGAAGGTCTTGTGGTTCAGAGCAGGATAGGCGGCCCTTGCCCGCCAAGGCCCCGCAGGCGCAGCCGCCTGGCGTGTGGAAGCGCTACAGCGCGTGTGATGACGTGCCCGGAGAGACGCGGGAACAGCAACGCGATGCAGAGCAGCAGCCACGGCAGCGCAGCGGCCAACGTGCAGTACGCGCAATCGGCGCCCATCGGCATGCCGGCAGGCGATGGCGATTTTTCGACTGGAGATTCCGCGCGGGTGTCGACCCACTTGATGCCATCGATGGTGCACAGCTCGGTCCAGCCGGCCAGCACCTGCGGGCCGGCGCTGGCCACCCAACGCGTGACAGACGGCGCGAACGCCATCAGCAGCGCCGCCAGCAGGGCCAGCTGCAGCATCGGTCGGAGGAAGGCGGACGAGCGGATCACGGCGCGATTCTAAGCGGTCAGTTGCGCAGCGGGCAGATGCGACGAAGTGTCGCACCCGTGCGGATCAGCGGAACACCACGCGCGCGCCCTGCAGTCGCGGCGCCTCAGCGGCGACGTCGGTCCACGCCAGCCATGCGGCATCGCCGTGCCATTGCAATCGGGGAATCCCGCTGGCACGGCCGCGTGCGGACAGGGCAGCGACTTCGACGCGTTGCGCGCGGCCCCATGCCTCGTCGTAACGGCCGAGCACCAGGCGCTGACGTTCGTCGGGCGACTGTTCCAGCCAGCTGGCCAGCAAGTGGCCGTCGCCGTGCGCCAACCCCAGCCGACCCAATACCTGCGCTCCCTTCGCCAGCGTCACCGGCGTTCCGAACGTATCGCCCGCATCGTCGGACCGTGCGGCGCGAAGCTCCGGCAGACCGTCCGCTTCCGTGTACCAGGCGACCCACACCACGGCACCGTCGGCCACCGTCACCGGCCCGTTCACCGGGCAGCCGGCGATCTGCCAGCCATCCGCATGCACATCGCGCGGCGGCGTCCAACGCTCGCCATCGAAACACACGATGCGCGTGTCGCGGATCTCGCCGTCACTCCGCCCGCGGTAGACGACCACCACGCCACGATCCGTCACGGCGGACGACGTGGTACAGCAATCGCAGGTCGACGTGTCCAATGGCCACTCTCCGCCCTGCCTCGCCTCGGCGCCGTAGAGCGCGGCGCGCAGCATCATCGGGGCGCCGCCGCCATGGTGGCCGTCGTCGTGGTGCGCATGCGCGCCATCGATGGCTTTCTGCCGGCTGTCCAGCCAGGCAATGCCGAGCCGATCGTGCGCCTGCGGCCAGAACGTCACGAAGCCATGGTCACCCGGCGTGCCGGGCGGATGCACCGACTGCGGTGCACTCCAGGTCGCGCCGCCGTCGCCGGAACGGACCAGGTCGATGCCGTAGTCCATGCGCGAGGGACCCGTGCTGCGAAGCCAGTGCGCCCACAGCGAGCCGTCCGCCAGCGCATAGACATGCGGTGTATCGGCCCAGTTGACGAACCACTTCCTGCCTTCGGCGATCGTGCGCGGCGTCTCCCAGTCGCCTGTCTGCGTCGACAGGCGACTGAAGCGCAGGCGATGTCCGGCGTCGCCCGTCGGTTCCAACCAGCTCAACAGCAACTGGCCGTCCGGCGTGGACACCAGATCGGGCTGCGCGGCCCCGGCGGGCGACGGCAGGCTGCGCGCCTCCACCAAGGGAGAACGGTTGACGGCGGCGGGCGCCGGCGCCTCCGCAGGCGAACACCCCGCGAGCGCGGCAACCAGCATCGGCAACACGGGACGGGACCAGCGGGACAGGCGCATGCGGACGACTCCGGCCATCGGGACCCCGGCATTCCACCACGGAACGCGAGCACCCGGCTGCGACCGCATGTCGCAGGCCTTCGCATCATCCGCCGTCGCCACCGTTTATCCTTGTCGCATGACCGACACCGCGCGCGACATCCTCACGCCCACCCAGCTCAACACGCTGGCGCGCGACCTGCTGGAGGGCGCGTTTCCGCTGGTGTGGGTGGAAGGCGAACTGGGCAACGTCACCCGCCCTGCCTCCGGCCATCTGTACTTCACCCTGAAGGACGCGCGCGCGCAGGTGCGCTGCGCCATGTTCAAGCCCAAGAGCCAATGGCTGAAATTCGCCCCGCGCGAAGGCCTGCGCGTGCTGGCGCGCGGCCGGCTGACGCTGTATGAAGCGCGCGGCGACTACCAGTTGGTGATCGACAGCCTTGAGGAAGCCGGCGAAGGCGCGCTGCGGCGCGCGTTCGAAGAACTGAAGGCGAAGCTCACCGCAGAGGGCCTGTTCGACGACACCCGCAAGCGTCCCCTGCCCGCCCACGTGCGACGACTCGCCGTGCTCACTTCGCCCACCGGCGCGGCCGTGCGCGATGTCCTGAGCGTGCTGAAGCGCCGTTTCCCATTGTTGGAGGTGGACGTGCTGCCGGTGCAGGTGCAGGGCGAAACGGCGGCTGCACAGATCGTCGACATGCTGCAGCGCGCCGCGCGCAGCGGCCGTTACGACGTGCTGCTGGTCGCCCGTGGCGGCGGCTCGCTGGAAGACCTCTGGGCGTTCAACGACGAACGCCTGGCGCGCGCCATCGCCGCCTCGCCGGTACCCGTCGTGTCCGCGATCGGCCACGAGACCGACTTCACCCTTGCCGATTTCGCCGCCGATCTACGCGCGCCGACGCCCTCCGTCGCGGCCGAGCTGCTGGTGCCTGACCGGCGCGACCTGCTGGCGCGCGTGCAGGCGCTGCAGCGCCGGCTCGCCACCACCCAGGCGCATCGGTTGCGCAACGCCATGCAGCGCGCCGACCGCGCCGCGCTGCGCCTCAATGCGCTGCGCCCCCAGGCGCGGTTGGAGATGCTGCGGCGTCGCCAGGAAGACGCGGCACGTCGCCTGCATGCGCTGTGGCGCGACCAGCTGGCACGTCGCCAAGCCGCACTCCGCCATGCCGACGCCATCCTGCGCGCCCATGCGCCCCAACGTCGCCTGGAACAACTGCGCGCGCGGCTTCTGACCCTTGCCCCGCGCCCCCAGGCCGCCGTCGCGCGCACGCTGCAACGCGACGCCCTGCGCCTGCGCGGGCTCGCGCGCTCGCTGGAGGCCGTCAGCCCCCTCGCGACCGTTGCCCGCGGCTACGCCCTGGTAACCAAGGAGGACGGCACGCTGGTGCGCTCGGTGGCGCAGGTGCAGCCTGGCGAGCGCGTCGATGCGCAGGTCGGCGATGGCCGCTTGAAGCTGCGCGCCGAATCGTAGCCTTGGTGCGGATATCGCACGCAGGCCACCAGAACATCTTCCATGACACCCCCTCTCATCGCGCGACCATCCTGTCGCGCGCGCCATATCAGGAGCACGACATGATCACCCACGAACAACTGGTCGAGATGTTCGACAACATGGCCAAGGAGACGCCCTGGGACCTGCGCAAGCCGCTGGTATGGGGCTATTTCTTCACGCATGGCTCGCGTCCCACACTGGAAGCGGTCGTGCCGCTGCTGCAAGAGCAGGGTTATCGCGTGATCGCGCTGTACCTGGAAGACAAGGACAACCGCAAGGATCCGGACCTGTGGTGGCTGCATGTCGAGAAGACCGAAGTCCACACGCCCGACAGCCTTCATGAGCGCAACCAGGCGCTGTACCGCTTCGCCGAGGAGCACGGCCTGGATGCCTACGACGGCATGGATGTGGGCGCCATCGACTGACGCGACCCGGCCCCGTGCAGGGTCCGGATCCTGAGGTACCACCCCGCTCAACCCCGTTCACCGATCCCGCGCGTTCGACTCCCTGTCCCACACACGGAGTCACGCCATGTCGCACCGTCTGACCGTTACCCTGCTGTCCGTCGCCCTGCTGGCCGCCTGCCAGTCCAGTCCCACCGCGCAGCATTCGCCCGAAGCGGAGGTGGCCGCGGCCGGCTCCGACGCCCGCCTCGCCAACCAGGCTGCGGATGCGGCACGGACTGAGCAGGCTACGCTGGACAGCGTCGTCGTGACCGGCAACCGCCTGCGCCGCGAGCAGGCCAAGGCCATCAGGCCCACGGGGCACGCCTACGCACCGCCTCCACCGCCGGCTCCGGTGATGGCGATGGAATACCGTGTCGCCCACGCCCCCATCGCCCAGCCCGCCACGCCGGTCAACACGGAAAAGTACGCCGAGCGCGACGACAACCCGGTGCGTCGTACGCTCGATGAACCCGTCTCCACGTTCTCGGTGGACGTGGATACGGGCAGCTACAGCAACGTGCGCCGCATGCTGCGCGAAGGGCAGCGTCCGCCCGCCGATGCGGTGCGCGCGGAGGAATTCATCAACTACTTCCGCTACGGCCACGCTGCACCGACGGACCGCAGTCGTCCTTTCAACGTGACCACCGAACTCGCACCTGCGCCCTGGAACGCCAAGCGCCAGCTGCTGATGGTCGGCATCAAGGGCTACGACGTACCCAAGGCGACGCTGCCGCCGGCCAACCTGGTGTTCCTGCTGGACACGTCGGGTTCGATGGAGTCGCCGGACAAACTGCCGTTGCTGAAAAAATCGTTCGCCCAGCTGGTGCCGCAACTGCGTGCGCAGGATCGCGTCAGCATCGTCGTGTACGCCGGTTCTGCGGGCCTCGTGCTGCCGCCGACCCCCGGTGACCGGCATGACGAGATCCTGGCGGCGCTCGACCGCCTGCAGGCCGGCGGCAGCACCAACGGCGGTGACGGTATCCGGTTGGCCTATGCGATGGCGAAACAGGCGTTCGTCAAGGAAGGCGTGAATCGCGTGATCCTGGCGACCGATGGCGACTTCAATGTCGGCACGGTCAGCCAGGACGCGTTGGAGACCATGGTCGCCGACCAGCGCACGTCCGGTATCGCGCTGACGACGCTGGGCTTCGGCACCGGCAATTACAACGACGCACTGGCCGAGAAGCTGGCAGATGTGGGTGATGGTAACCATGCCTACATCGACACGCTGCAGGAAGGCCGCAAGGTGCTGTTGGATGAAATGCAGTCCACCCTGCTGACCATCGCCCGCGACGTGAAGATCCAGGTGGAGTTCAACCCCGCCGTCGTGTCCGAGTACCGCTTGATCGGCTACGAGAATCGCGTGCTGGCCAACGAGGATTTCGCCAATGACAAGGTCGATGCCGGCGACATCGGTGCCGGGCACGAGGTCACCGCCCTGTACGAGATCACGCCGGTGGGTACCGGTGCCGAGCGCCTTCCCGTCCTGCGCTACGGCGGCAAGCAGGTCGATGCCGGGGCCTCCACCGCCGAAGTCGCGCACGTGCGCCTGCGCTACAAGCTGCCGGGCCAGGACAGCAGCCGGCTCATCGAGACGCCGATCGCACGCAGCTCGCTGACCCCGCAACCCAGCGATGCCTTCCGTTTCGCCAGCGCCGTGGCGGCCTATGCCGATCTGCTGCGCGGCGGACAGCGTATCGATGGCTGGAGCTGGAACGACGTGGCGCGCACCGCGCGCGGCGCGACCGGTCGTGACCCGCATGGCCTGAAGGCGGAATTCATCGGGATGATCGACCAGGCGCATCGGCTGGTGGCCGTGCAGGACGACGCACCCGCCATCGCGGGCGACTGAATGGAGAAAGCCGGGGCCGAGGGATCGGCCCCGGCCCTTATCCTCACACCCGAAGCGGGCCTCCCCATGAAGCGCCTCACTCTGTTGCTCTCGTGCCTGCTGCTGGCTCCCATCCCTGCGTTCGCTGACAGCTGTGGCATCCGCATCGTCGTGGTGAACCACCGTGCCGATGCGGTCTCGGTATCGCTGAAGAGCTTCTATGCGGACCGCGCGCTGGCCGCTCCGTCGCCCCGGGACTTCGACGCTCCCGTCTACGGCACCACCGTCCCTCCCTACTTCTCATCGCTGCAGCAGATCGAGGTCCCGGCGCATGGCTCCGCCAGCGTCGCCTTCAGGCGACTCTGTGTCGGTGACTTCTGGGTGAACTGGCGGGAGGTATCCGCCGACGGGAAAGTCCATTCGTCAGGCCAAACGCAGCCGGGTGACAACGACCCCATCCACATCCGTTAGCGGGGCGTGTGCAGCGAACCTCAGGACTCAGGCGACGTCGGCCGCCACCGCCTCCATCTGCGCTGCAGGACGTCCCAGCAGATAACCCTGGCCGAGCAGGCAGCCCAGTTCGATCAACGACTGGCGCTGCTCTTCGGTTTCAACGCCCTCAGCGATCGTCTCGATGCCCAGCGTACCCGCCAGCGCCAGGATCGCACGCACCAGCGCCAGGCTTTCCGGCCGCGCTTCGCTGCCCAGTCCGGAGACGAAGCTGCGGTCGATCTTCAGCACCGAGATCGGGAAGCGGTGCAGGTACGACAACGCGGAGAAGCCCGTGCCGAAGTCATCGAGTTGCGCGAGGATGCCGTGTTGCCGCAGCGTGCGCAGGATGCGCAATGTGCGTGGTGCATCATCCAGCAACGCCACCTCGGTGATCTCCAGCCGCAACCGCGCGGGATCCGCGCCGTGCGCTTCGAACATCGCCAGCAGACGATCGCCGAAATCGGGCGAACGGAAATGCCGCGGCGACACGTTGACCGATATGTAGCCCTCCACGCCACGCGCGATCTGGCGCACCACCTGCTCGTACAGCAACCAATCGACCTGCTCGATCAGTCCGCTGTCTTCGCCCAGGCCGATGAATTCCGCCGGCAGCAGCAGGCCACGTCGCTCGTGCTGCCAGCGCAGCAAGGCTTCGTGGCCGATCACGCGACCATCGTCCATGCGGCGGATGGGCTGGTAGAACGGCAGGAAATCGCGGTGGTTGATCGCGCGCCGCAGGTCCGCTTCCAGGTCCAGGCTCTGCATCGCGGCTTCGCGCATGGCCTCGTCGAACAGGGCGCAACGGTCGCGCCCCTGTTCCTTGGCGCGGTACATCGCAGCGTCGGCATCGCGCAGCAACTCCTCGCCGTTCCGGTAGCGCGGGTGCCAGACGGCGATGCCCAGGCTGGCGGAGGGAAACAGTTCGCGCCCCGCTACCCACATCGGGCGCCCCAGCAACGCCAACAGGCGCTGGGCGAAGTCGCGGACGTTCTCCACGCCATCCGCGTACTCGACCAGCAGCGCGAACTCGTCGCCACCCAAACGCGAGACCACGTCGTCGTCGCGCACGCTCATGATGATGCGGCGCGCGACTTCCACCAGCAGTTCGTCGCCGGCCGCGTGCCCCATGCTGTCGTTGACCAGCTTGAACCGGTCCAGGTCGAGGAACAGCACCGCAAAGGCCTGGCCATCGCCATGGCGCGCGCGATCGATGGCAGCCGACAGCCGATCCAGCAGGTGTGGGCGGTTGGGCAGCCCGGTGAGGGCGTCGTGCGTCGCCTGGTACGTCAGCTGCTGTTCGGCGCGCAGGCGCTCGCCGATCTGCGCACGCAACTGGTGGTTCGCTTCGGCAAGCTCGCGCGTGCGCTCGTCGACCCTGCGTTCCAGTTCCGCGTGCGCGCTGCGCAGGCGCTCCTGCGCGCGCTGCCGGTCCAGGCCGTTGCCGATGTGGTGCGCGACGAAGGTCAACAGGTTCTGGTCGTGCGACGTGAACTTCACTTCTTCGGTGTAGCTCTGGACCACCACCGTGCCGACCACATCTTCGCCGCGGAACAGCGGCACGCCGAGCCAGCTGTAGGCGGGTGGTCCGTGCTGCAGGAGCTTGCCCTCTTCCGCCAGTTGGCCGATCACTTCGCGGTCGGCCAGCAGCGGCCGTCCGGTGGCGATGACGTACTCGGTCAACCCGTTTGTCAAGCGCCGCGACTTGCGCATCGGGTCGCGCTCGTCGATCGAATACGGAAAGGCCAGCTGCTCGCCATCGTCCGAAATGAGCGCGATGTAGAAATTGCGCGCGTTGATCAGCTCATCCACCACCACGTGCACATCGGCGTAGAAACGCTCCAGGCTTTCCGAGGTGATGGCCAGGTCGGTGATGCGGAACAATGCGCGCTGCAGTTTCTCCGCGCGCTTGCGCTCCATGATCTCGGCCTGCAGCTCGCGGTTGGCGCGCTGCAGTTCGTGCGTACGCACCGCCACGCGGTGCTCCAGTTCCACGTGCGCGTGCTTGCGGTCCAGCGCGGTCAGGATGTGCTGCGCCACATAGCCCAGCAGCGCGCGATCCTCGTCGGCATAACTCGCCGGCGCGTCGTAGCTCTGCACGACGATGGCACCGCAGACCCGGTCGTCCCGGCGCATCGGCACGCCCAGCCAGTCCAGGCTGTCCGGCCCATGCGAGGGATCGCGCATCACGCCCAGCTTCTGCCGGATGACGGCCGACGGCCCGCGCAGCGGCTGGCCGTGGCGCAGCAGCGCGAAGGTCATGCTGTTGGCCATTTCCTCCTCGCCGAACTCGCGCTCGGGTTCGGCGACATAGGGATCGCGCTGGTCGGCGAAGTAAAGGAAGCGGACCGAGCGGCGCTGGTCGTCGTACAGCACGATGTAGCAGTTCTCGGCATACATCAGCGAGTTCACCACCGCGTGGATGCGGCGGAGCATCTCCGGCATCTCGAGGTCGGCACCGGCCAGGTCGGCGATCTCGTAGAGCGCCTGCTGCAGCCGCTTGGATTTTTCCAGCGAAACGATGCGTGCCTGCGCGCGCGCGGCATCCAGCGATGTCACCAGCAGCGTGCGGGCCAGCGACAGCCACGCATCTTCCTCGGGCGCCGCCAGCGGGCGCGGCAATGCCAGCGCCAGCGCAACGCGCGCAGTGCCATCGGCGTTGTCCCACGCGTAGGTACGCTGCACGGGACCATCGTGCTCCACCTGCGCTTCGGCCAGCGCATGCTCGGCGCGGCGCTTCAGGGCACCGGATGCCCCCGGCGTGGCACCGCTGTCGTTGCCCAGCGCCCAGTCGCGCCAGCTGACCGCCAGTTCAGCACCGGCCGGCAGCAGCCCACGCAGGATCGACGCAATCCGGTCCGCCGGCGAGGCGTCTGCGCTGGCCGGGTTGTCGGCGCTGATCGATGGCGTAGGCATGCCCTTGTCCCGAACGAGTCGGTGCGTGGTGTCTGGAAGTCCCCCGCGGCGAGCATACCGCCTGTGCCCCCCTGAACGGAAACGGCCAGGGCAACCCCTTCAAGGGCCGTCGCGCGTTTGAAAACGTGTGCCCCGCCCCGTTCCCCCTGCCGCCTTGACCCACCCGACCACGATCCCCGACGGACGTCGATCACTGAACGTGTCGGCGCCGCGACCCCGCCCCGACTTCACGGGCGTGCGCGGACGGCTTACGCTGGTGTCGGTGAACGACCTCGCAGAACCCGCCGACGAGACCCTGATGCTGGCCTACGCCGCCGGCGATGCGTCGGCCTTCGAACAGCTCTACGCGCGCCATCGCGGGCCGCTGTACCGGTTCCTGTTGCGCCACCTTCGCGACCCTGCACTGGCCGACGAGTTCTTCCAGGACACCTGGCAACGTGTGATCAGCGCGCGCCAGGGGTGGAAACCGGAGGCGGCGTTCGGGACGTGGCTGTACCGGATCGCGCACAATCGGTTGAACGACCATTGGCGCGCATCGAAACACCGACCCGCCGCGCCCGTGGACGCGGATGAGCGGACCGCACGCGTTCCCGACCATGACACGCCGGAGCGCCAGCTCTCCGAGTTCGAGCAGCGACGGCAGCTGCAACTGGCCATGGACGAATTGCCGCAGGAACAGCGCGAGGTCGTGCTGCTCCGGCTGGAGCAGGAGCTGACCCTGGAGGAAATCGGCGAAATCACCGGCGTGGGCCGGGAAACCGTGAAATCGCGCCTGCGCTATGCGATGGACCGGTTGCGGACGAGATTGAACCCATGAAGACGCCCCACGAGCCCCTGACGCCTGAAGAACGCGCGCTGGCGCAGTCGCTGTCCCGCTTGGGACCGCACGGTGCGCCCTCGCCCGACCTGGATGCGCGCATCCTGGGCGCCGCGCGGGCGGCCGTGCAAGACACGCCGTCGCGGGGCGGCGCTGTGCCGCCAACCCGCCGTCGCTGGCCACTCGGCATGGGGGTGGCGGCATCGGTACTGCTGGCCGCCGGCATTGCCTGGCAGCTTCGCCCCAGCCATGACATCCCGGTGGCCAGTGAGGCCCCGGCACAGACGCAGCGCTCGGCCAACCTGATGGGCGAGGACGCGGACGCCGTCGCTGCGGATGCTGCCGCGCCCGCCGCCCCGCCACCCTC
The DNA here is from genome assembly GCF_946886695.1 of uncultured Pseudoxanthomonas sp. The sequence goes on from NZ_CAMPJD010000019.1 coordinate 15,884, forward strand.
GCCTCCGCTTGCAACCGTGGCGACGGAGCCCGCCCTCCCGGCAAAGGCCATGCAACCTCCTTCGCCATCCGCCACCCTCGAGCGCGACGCCACACCCTCCGGCCCAGCACGCAAGAATGCGGAAGCGGCGGCCCGTCAGGAAACCGTGCCGAAGCGTAGCCCCCTTGCGCTGATTCCCGCTGTTCCGGGTCTGCCTTCGGCCGAGGAGACTTCGCCGCGCGAGCAACCGGCCGCACCCCACGCCTTCCCGGCCGAAATGGACGCGTACGCGCCGCCGGCAGCAATGACTGCGGACGTCCCGGAAGCCATCGCGGGCGCGCAGACGCAACATCGTGCCGCGGCCCAGCAACAAGAGGACCAGCGCATCCGGTACGAGGAAGAGCGCAAACAGCAGGCAGCAGCGAATGAAAGCCGCACCCTCGACACGATCTCCGTGACGGGCAGTCGCGCGAGGACGCGCGAACGTCAGCCCCGTGCACAGGACGTAGCACCCGCAGCTACAGCTGCTGCACCGCCGCCCCCACCCGCCCCGGCCGCCAGTGCCGGCAGCGTCCAGCCCAGTGCCGCACGCACCGCCCTTCGACGCACAGACCTGCAGCTGCCCGTCGACGCGGACACGCGGTTGCCTCCCGAAGAATGGCTCGACCGCATCCGCCTGCGCCGCGATCTGGGCGACAACGCCAACGCGCTGCGCAGCCTGCAGCTGTTCGTACAGGAACACCCGTTCCAGCGCGTCCCGGACGACTTGCGCCCACTGCTCGGCACACCGTGAGCGACACCCTTGCCGCTCGCGCCTCCCAGCTGCTGGAGGTGAAGCACAGCCGTTTCCTCGCACAGGCCGCCCCCGTCGCCGATGCCGACGGCGCGCTCGCCTTCCTGCGCGAAGTCGGCGATCCCGCCGCGACGCACAACTGCTGGGCCTACCGGATCGGCGGCGAATACCGCTCCAGCGATGACGGCGAGCCCTCGGGCACGGCGGGCCGACCGATCCTGGCCGCCATCGACGGCCAGGGTTTCGACCGGGTGATGGTGGTGGTGACGCGCTGGTACGGCGGCATCAAGCTGGGCGCGGGCGGGCTGGTGCGGGCCTATGGCGGTGCGGCGGCGGAGTGCCTGCGGACCGCCCCGCGGCAGCCGCTGGTGGCCACTACGCACCTGCTGCTGGCCTGCCTGTTCGACGACCTGGGTGCGGTGCATGCCGCGCTTGCGCCGCATCTGGCGACCAAATTGCAGGAATCGTTCGATGAAAACGGCGCGCTGCTGACGCTGGAACTCCCGGCGGATCGCGCGGATGCCTTGAAAAACCATCTGCGCGACGCCACCCGTAACCGGGTGCGCGTGGTATCCACGGCAGCGTGAATCCGGCGGCAGGTGCCTGCGGGAGGGGCTTCAGCCGCGACCTGGGACGACACGTTCCGGTCGCGGCTGAAGCCCCTCCCACAACCACTTCGATTCCGGATGCCGATGAACGACAACGCCACGACCGCGGACAGCGCTGCGCCCCCCAAGCCCAAGGCCAAGCTCGGCACCCTGCGCGCCCTGTGGCCCTTCGTGCGCCAGCACGGCGGTCTGTTCACGGCGTGGCTGCTGGCGCTGGCGCTGGCGTCTGCGGCGACGCTGAGCCTGCCGGTTGCGTTCCGGCAGATGATCGACAACGGCTTTACCGACGGCGCGAACATCAACCGCGCGTTCCTGTTCCTGTTCGTGGTGGCGGTCGTGCTGGCGCTGGCCAGCGCGGCGCGCTTCTACTTCGTGTCCCTGCTGGGCGAAAAGGTCGTCGCGGACCTGCGCGGCCAGCTGTACGGGCACCTGATCGGACTGGATGCCGAATTCCACGACCGCAGCCGCAGCGGCGAGCTCGTATCGCGACTGTCCGCCGACAGCGAACTGCTGCGCACGGTGGTGGCCACCAGCATGTCGGTGGCGCTGCGCAGCAGCGTCACCGTCATTGGCAGCCTGGCGATGCTGTTCGTCACCAGCCCCCGACTGGCGGCCTTCGCACTGATCGGCATCCCCTTGGCGGTACTGCCCATCGTGCTGGGTGCCCGCCGACTGGAGAAAGCGTCGCGCGCCAGCCAGGACCGCGTGGCCGATGCCAACACGCTGGCCAGCGAAACCCTGGGCGCCGTCCGCACCGTGCAGGCGCACGCACGCGAACCCTACGAACGCGGCCGCTTCGGTGCCGCCATCGCGACCGCCGTGGAAACCGCCCGCAAGCGCATCCGCGCGCAGGCATGGGTGACCGCCGCGGCCATCACCCTGATCTTCGGCGCGATCACGCTGGTGCTCTGGTCGGGCGCGCATGACGTGATCGACGGCACGATGAGCGCGGGCACGCTGGGCCAGTTCGTGCTGTACGCGCTGATCGGCGGTGGATCGGTCGGTGCACTGGCCGAGGTATGGAACGAACTGCAACGCGCGGCCGGTGGCATGGGCCGCATCGCGGAGTTGCTGGGCGAAACACCTGTCATCCAGGCGCCGACACAACCACGCACATTGCCGCAGCCGGTCAAAGGCGAGATCCGCTTCGACAACGTCTCGTTCCACTATCCGTCGCGCCCCGACCTGCCCGCGTTGGATGGGTTCGACCTCAGCGTCAATCCCGGCGAAACCGTCGCCCTGGTCGGACCGTCCGGCGCAGGCAAGAGCACCGTGTTCTCGATGTTGCTGCGCTTCCACGATGCGCAGACCGGCAGCGTGCGCGTCGATGGCGTGGACCTGCGTGAACTCGACCCGGCGCAGTTGCGCGAACACATCGCACTGGTGCCGCAGCAACCCACCATTTTCGCGGCCAGCGCTGCGGAGAACATCCGCTACGGCAAGCTGGATGCCACCGATGCCGAACTGCAGGCAGCCGCCGAAGCCGCCGAGGCCGACGACTTCATCCGCGAACTGCCGGGCGGCTTCGACAGCCAGCTCGGCGAGCGTGGCGCACGCCTGTCGGGTGGCCAGCAGCAGCGCATCGCCATCGCCCGCGCCCTGTTGAAGGACGCCCCCATCCTGCTGCTGGACGAAGCCACCAGCGCGCTCGACGCACAGAGCGAGCGCGCGGTGCAGCAGGCACTGGAAAGGCTGATGGAGGGCCGCACGACCCTGGTCATCGCACACCGGCTGGCCACCGTATTGAAAGCCGATCGCATCGTGGTGATGGACCGTGGCCGCATCGTCGCGCAGGGCACGCACGCGGAACTGTTGGCGCAGGATGGCCTGTACGCCGAGCTTGCGCGGCTGCAGTTTCTGGACTGACCCTGCCGCGAGTGCATCGGCCATCCGAGGACGGCTTGCACTACGATGGGGCTGGTCAGGACCGGAGCCCGCGCATGATCCAGGAATCACTTCCGCCTTTGCTGCGTGGCCTGGGCACCACGCTGACCCCGCTGACCAGCGCACTGGTCGTCACGGTGGAACGTCGCGAAGGCGCTGATGCCACGGGAAGCCGGGCGATGTCGCGCCTGGCACTACAGGCGGAGGAAGCCGCTCAGCGTGGCGAGTCCGGTACGGATGCGTTGGCTAACGAAGTACGCCTGCTGCGCCTCCAGTTGCAGGACAGCGACCTGGCGGACGAGGTCTTCGAGAATCCCTGGTTCCAGTGGCTGGGCCTGCTGGGCACGGGCCTGATCGCCGTCTCGTTCTTCGCCGAATGGCGACTCAGGCGCGACATCGCGCGCGCAGCGGCATCACCAGACGCCGCCGCGTAGCCCTTAGGCGACGGCTTCCGCCTGGACCAGCGCCATCCCGCGTCGCGGCCGGCTGGGGAAAGCATGGCGCACGATGCGCCAGCACACCTGTCCGAACTGCGTGAGCAGGGTGCCGGTGTTGTAGTGCTGGCCGTAGCGGGCGCAGATCGCGCGCACTTCGCGTGCCATCTCGGCGTAACGGTTGGCCGGGATGTCGGGGAAGAAGTGGTGTTCGATCTGGTGGCTCAGGTTGCCCGACAGCACGTTGATCAGGAATCCGCCCCGCAGGTTGGACGAACCACGCAACTGGCGCAGGTACCAGTGGCCACGCGACTCGTTCTTGATGCATTCCTTGGGGAATGTTTCCGCATGGGCGGTGAAGTGCCCGCAGAAGATGATCACGTAGGTCCACACGTTGCGCAGGCCGTTGGCGACCAGGTTGCCCAGCAGCACCGGCAGGAAGAACGGGCCGGCCAATGCGGGATAGATCACGTAGTCCTTGGCCAGCTGGCGGCCCATCTTGCGCACGACCGGTGCGGACTTGCGGCGCAGCTGCTGGGTGGTCATCTTGCCGTGCACCCAGCGCCCCAGCTTGAGGTCCTGGATGGCGATGCCCCACTGGAACAGCAGTGCGAAGACGATCGCGACCAGCGGCTGCACCAGGTAGAACGGCTTCCACTTCTGCTCCGGGAAGATGCGCAGCAGGCCATAGCCGATGTCGTCGTCCATGCCCCGCACGTTGGTATACGTGTGGTGGCGGAAATTGTGCGTGTGCCGCCAGTTCTCGCTGGTGGCGACGATGTCCCAATCGTAGGTCTTGCCGTTGAGCTGCGGGTCGCCCAGCCAGTCGTACTGGCCGTGGATGACGTTGTGGCCCAGTTCCATGTTGTCGAGGATCTTGCCCAGGCCCAGCGACAGTGCGCCCAGCGCCCACAGCACCCAGAACAGCCAGCCCACCGCGCTGTCGGCCAGCCAGAGGCCACCGGCGATCGCGGCGGCGAGCAGCAGCACGCGGCCGGTCAGGTTGGCGTATCGCACCGCTTTGACCACGTTGCGGATATAGCGCGCATCACGCTGGCCCAGCGTCGCCACGGTACGCGCACGCAGGGCGTCCAACTCCTCGCCGAAGCGATCCAGTTCGTCGGTGGTGAGACTGCGGTTGCGGGGGGAGGAAAGGGTCGTCATTACAGATCCAGCTCGATGTCGGTGGCGGCGCTGTGGATGCACAGCTTCAACGCCTGGGTGGGTTCGTGCATCAGGTCGCCACTGGGCAGGTGGCGCGTGCTGCCGGCGGACTTGCCGCAGGCGCAGGTATTGCAGATGCCCATGCGGCAGCCGGACGGCGGCTTGAGGCCGTGCTGCTCCAGGGCCACCAGCAGGGATTCGCCGCGCGGCACGCGCAGCGTGCGCCCGCTGCGTTGCAGGCGGATGTCCACCTCGCCCTCGTCCACGACGACTGCCGGTGGGGCAGTGAACGCTTCGGCCTGGAACGAGGCCACGCGCGGGGCCAGCAGGCCACGCGCGGTTTCGACGAAACCGCCAGGGCCGCAGGCCACTACTTGTTGCATGGCGGGATCGCCCGCGTGCGCGGAGAGTACCGTGTCATCGATGCGGCCTTCCGCTTCGTCGCCGGCAGACGCGGCTTCGCGCGTGAGCAGCAACCGGAAGCGGAAGCCCGGATGGGCGGCGGCGAGCGCCCGCAGCTCGTCGAGGAAGCAGGCCTCCCCGCGCCGGCGCACCCAGTAGAGCAGCGTCAGCCCGACCGGCATGCCCTGCCCGGCCAGTTCACGCACCAGCGCCATGAGCGGGGTGATGCCGCTACCGGCGGCGAGCAGCAGGTAGGCGCCTGTCGGTGCTGCCGGCAGCGTCATGTCGCCGAACGCCTGCCCCAGCTCGACAATCTCGCCGATGCGGGCCGTCGAGTGCAGGTAACGGCTGACCTTGCCGCCCTCGATCGCTTTCACTGTCAGCGGCAGCAAGCCGTCCGCCCGCGGGGGCGACGTCAGGCTGTAGCTGCGGGTAACCCGCACCCCGTCGATCTCGATGCCCAGGTTCACATGCTGGCCGGCGCGATGGCCCGCCCAGTGGCGATTCGGCTTGAACAGCAGAGTGACCGCGTCCACGGAGGCGGATTCGCGGCCGACAAGCCGGGCCAGCGGGCGCTCCCAAGTCCAGGTGCGATGCAAGCGGGTGGCCCAGAAATCGAACACATCCGGCTTGACCAGCGGCCGGATCAGGCGTTTCAGGGGACCGGGCCGGCGGGGGGGCGGACGGATCTGGGCGTTCATGACCTCCACTATACCCATGTAAGGACGAATGTGTATACAGTTGTATATTAATTTACAAGGCTATGATGCCCTCATCACTCCGCACGTCCGGCCTTCCCGCGTGACTTCATACCCGCAACCGCTGCCCCACGACGACAACGGCCCTGGCCGCAAGGCGTCGATCTCGCGCGAAGACCTGATGGCGGCCGCGCTGAAGCTGGTGGGCCCGCATCGCAGCGTGTCCACGCTGAGCCTGCGCGAAGTGGCCCGCGAGGCCGGCATCGCCCCCAACAGCTTCTATCGCCAGTTCCGCGACATGGACGAACTGGCCGTGGCGCTGATCGATCTGGCCGGCCGCTCGTTGCGCAAGATCATCGGCGAGGCCCGCCACCGCGCCTACAGCAGTGACCGCAGCGTGGTGCGCGGCTCGGTGGAGGCCTTCATCGAACAGCTGCGCGCCGACGACAAGCTGCTGCACGTGCTGCTGCGCGAAGGCAACGTCGGTTCGGACGCGTTCAAGCACGCGGTGGAACTCGAGCTGCAGTTCTTCGAAGAAGAGCTGTGCATGGACCTGGTGCGGCTGGCCACGCGCGACAATGCACCGCTGTACGAACCGGCGCTGGTATCCAAGGCCATCACCCGGCTGGTTTTCGCGATGGGCGCCACGGCGATGGATCTGCCGCCGGAGAAGGATCAGGAACTGATCGAGCAACTGTCCGAGATGGTCCGCATGATCATCACCGGCTCACGCGCGCTGGCCTCGCGCGGAGGCGGCCAGCGCTGACCTGTCCGCGACGCGCCCGTCAGGGTTCGATGTGGATCGGCGTGCCCACCGGCACGCGCTGCCAGATCGCTTCCATTTCCGTGTTGGTCACGGCGATGCAGCCCTCCGTCCAGTCCAGGCGCGAGCCCGGCGGCGTGGCGCCATGGATCATGATGTCGCCACCCGGATCGACGCCACGCGTTAGCGCCTGCCGACGGTCGGCGGCATCCGGATAGGAAATGCGCAACGACAGGTGGAAGCGGCTGCGTCCGTTGCGGTAGGTGATGCGGTAATCGCCTTCCGGTGTGCGCTGGTCGCCCTGCTCGCGCTTGTGCCCCACCGGTGCGCCCCCCAGGACGATGCGATACGTGGCAATGGTGTGCCCATCGCGCAACAGCGCCATGCGGCGCTGCGCCTTGTGGACAACGATCGCATCGGCCTGCTGCGCGGCGGGCAACAGGGGTGGCGGCCAATCCCCGTGGTCGCGGGCCTGCGAAGACGGACCCAACGCAGCCATAAGCGCGATCATCCAGCGCAAAGCCTTCATGCCGGCAACACCCGTGCCAGCAGGGGCGCTGCGTCCACCTCCGTCGGCAGCGTACCGAACGCCAGGCCATGCTCCCCGCCCAACCGGCTGCGGATGAACAGGGTCGCGGCCGGACTGCCCGCGCGCAGCAGCACCGACGCCTGCAGCGCAAGCGCCAGACGCTCCACCAGCAAGCGTGCACCGGCTTCGCGGGCGGCCGCCAGGTCGACACGCAGGCGATCGACGAACGCATCGAACGTCGCATCATGCCCGGACGCGGCGGCCAGCTCGTCACCCACCGCCTGCACGGTCTCGGGTTCGCGTGCGAAGGCGCGCAGTACGTCGAGGCACTGGATGTTGCCGCTGCCTTCCCAGATCGAGTTCAACGGCGCCTGCCGGTACAGCCGCGGCAGGATCGATTCCTCCACGTAGCCGGCACCCCCCAGGCATTCCTGCGCCTCGTTGACGAACGCGGGCGCGCGCTTGCAGAGCCAGTATTTTCCGACGGCCGTGGCAATGCGCGCGAAGGCGGCCTCGCGAGGATCGCGCGGCGCCGCATCCACCGCGCGTGCCACGCGCAGCGCGAAGGTGGTCGCCGCCTCGGACTCCAGCGCGAGGTCGGCCAGCACGTTGCGCATCAGGGCGTGTTCCTCAAGCGGCTTGCCGAACGTGCGGCGATGGCGCGCATGATGCATTGCCTGCGCCAGCGCCATCCGCATCTCGGCGGACGACCCCAGCATGCAGTCGAGCCGGGTCAGCATCACCATCTCGATGATGGTGGCCACACCGCGTCCTTCGTCGCCGACACGCCATGCCCGCGCACCCGTGAACTCCACTTCGCTCGACGCATTCGCCCAGTCGCCTAGTTTGTCCTTCAGCCGCACCAGCCGGAACGCGTTCTTCGCACCGTCTTCCCGTCGGCGCGGCATCAGGAAGCACGTCAGCCCGCCCGGCGCCTGTGCCAGCACCAGGAAGCCATCGCACATCGGCGCGGAGAAGAACCACTTGTGCCCGACCAGCGTGTAGGTGCCGTCGGCGTCCGGCGTGGCGGTGGTGGCGTTCGCCCGCACGTCGGAACCCCCCTGCTTTTCGGTCATGCCCATGCCCAGCGTGATGCCGGCCTTGCCGCCAATGGGCACGTCGCGCGGATCGTAGTGCGGCGCGGCCGCCTTCGTCGCCCATTCGCGCAGCGCAGGCTCGCGCTGCAGGACGGGGACGGCCGCATGCGTCATCGTCAGGGGACAACTGGTGCCCGCTTCCGCCTGGTGATGCAGATAACTCAACGCAGCGCGCGCGACGTGCGCGCCGGGCAACGGCTCGTGCCACGACAGGCCGGCGACACCGTGCGTCTTCGCCGCCTCCATCAGCTGGTGATAGGCGGGGTGGAATTCCACCAGGTCGATGCGGTGGCCGTGCTGGTCATGGGTGCGCAGGCGCGGCCGGTCCCGGTTCGCATCGAAGCCAAGACGGTAGAGCGCGTCGCCCGCCAGCGCGCCATAGGTCGCCAGCCGGGGGGCGAACGCTCCTGCGCCATCACGCATCACGCACTCGCGCAACACGATGTCGTCCGCCCACAGGTCGCGCGGCACGAACGGTGGCGGCTGGTTTTCCACGGAATGCGTTTCGAACGGAGGAAGTTCGCTCATCGTCGGTCCCGTTGCACGCCCGGATTCTCGCGCAATTCAGCGCAGTGTGCGGATGCGTTGCGGGCCATGCCACTGATTGCGATGCTTCTAGCCAGTGCGGGCGAGCTCGCGAAGTGTCCCAAGGAACGCCTGCTTCAGCTCCAGCTTGCGGAAGAAGCCGTGCTGCGTGCCGCTCAGCACCCGCAGCATGTGGCCGCGCCCACCCGGCAGCCGGCCCATCGGGAGGAACGCCAGATCGCGGGCATGCGCGATGAGGTCCCGGTCGGACTGGAAGATCGGGGTCAGCCAGCGGCTCCAGAACTGGTAGACGCCGACATGCGCCACGCGTTCGCGCTGATACGCCTCCAGCGCCGCCGGGACAGGGCCCTGTACGCGCAGCGCGTCACGCAAGGCCATCGCATCCATCAGCGCCATGTTGACGCCCTGGCCCAATTGCGGACTCATGCCATGCGCGGCATCCCCGATCACGACGAGCCGGTCCCTGTACCACTGCCGCAGGGTCACGTCGCGATAACTGGCGCGTGCAAGCTGGTCGGCGTCCACGGTGTCGGCCAGGCAGGCGTCGGCCTCGGGCCACAGGCGTGCCACTTCCTCGCGCCATGCCGGCAGACCGCGCGCGCGCCAGGCATCGAAGTCGCTGACGGGCAGACTCCAGAAAAAGCTCAACCGCGGCGTTCCATCACCGGGCCGCGTGCCCACCGGCAGCAACCCGATCATCTTGCGCGCGGCCACGTAACGCTGGCGCAGCTCGTCGTTCCAGCGCCAATCGCCCTGTGGCACCAGTCGCCACAATGCCCCCCACGGATAGACGGCCTCGCGCCTCACGGCTCCGGTGGCCACGCGAAGCCGCGAAGCCGAACCGTCGGCGCTCACCACCAGGTCGAACGGGCCATGCCAGCGACCATGCTGGTCGCGCACGCGGCGCGTATCGTCGCTGACGGCCTCGATGGCGTGACCACGATGGATCTCGCCCTGCCCCGCCCATGCCTCCGCCAGCAGCGTGAACAACGCTCCGCGCTGCATGCCCAGCCCGAACAAGCGCGCGTCCAGCCCGGCATAGCGCATGTCCATCACCGCGCGACCGCAGGGCGTTTCGCCATACAGGCGATTGACCCGCCGGCCATGCGCCAGCACATCGGGCAGCAGGCCCAATTCCCACAGCACCTGCAGTCCGGTCGGTTGCAGCAGGAAGCCCGCGCCGACCGGCCCCAGTGTTTCCGCCTGCTCGAAGACCTCCACGCGGTGGCCGTCACGCGACAGCAGCAGTGCCGCGGCCTGGCCAGCGGTGCCGTAGCCGACGATGGCGATATGCAGAGAGTTCATCGAATGCGGCGTCTCTTTCCTGCCGGAGCGCGATGGGCCGGAATGCAGGCGTTAAAAAACCCCGCCGGAGCGGGGTTCAAGAAAATCGTCTTGGATCAGGCTGCCGGCGTGATGTTGGACGCCTGTGCACCCTTCGGGCCCTGGGTCAGCTCGTAACTGACGCGCTGGCCTTCCTGCAGGCTACGGAAGCCCTTGCTGTTGATGGCGGTGTGGTGCGCAAAGACATCGGCGCTGCCATCTTCTGGCGCGATGAATCCGAAGCCCTTGGCATCGTTGAACCATTTCACGGTACCGTACGGCATAGCGCTTGTATTTCCTTTTCTGGATGCGGGTGGAATGTGTGGCGGTGACGTCACACACGCCGAGTATGCAAAGGCCGGCGCGCGTTGACAATCACCCTCGCGCCAACGCGGCCACCAGGGCCGGGATCCCGGCCGATGCAGCAGCCACGTTCGCCAGCACCTCGTCCATCGTGATTTCCTCGTCGGTGCCGCAACCCGCCGCCCAGTTGGCGACGATGGCCAGGCAGGCGTATTCCAGGCCCATTTCCCGTGCCAGACCGGCTTCGGGCATGCCGGTCATGCCGACCAGATCGCAGCCATCGCGGCGCATCCGGCGTATCTCGGCGCGGGTCTCCAGACGCGGTCCCTGCGTGGCCCCGTAGCAGCCGCCATCCACCAGATCCACGCCGGCCTCGCGGGCCGCGGAAAGGATCTGCTGACGAAGTAAATGCGTGTACGGATCACCGAAGTCGACATGCAGCACCTCGCTGCCGGGCTCCTCGCAGATCGTCGAGATCCGGCCCCAGGTGTAGTCGATCAGCTGGTCGGGGCACGTCAGTACACGCGGACCGCAAGCATCGGTGATGCCGCCGACGGTGTTCAACGCCAGCACCCGGGTGGCGCCAAGGTCCTTCAGCACCTGCAGGTTGGCGCGGTAGTTGACCCGATGCGGCGGCACCGAATGGCCCTCGCCATGACGGGCGAGGAACGCCACGCGTCGCCCGTCCAGCGTGCCGATGCGGACAGGGCCGGACGGCGCACCGAAACGGGTGTGCAGCTCCTTCGTCTCCACGTCCTGCAGGTCGGCAAGCCTGTAGACGCCGGTACCGCCGATGACGGCAAGCGCGATGTCGGCCATGGTCAGTCCTTCAGCGCGTAGATGCCCGGCAGGTTGCGACCCTGCTCGTGGTAGTCCATGCCGAAACCGAACACATAGCGGTCCGCGACCTCCAGGCCCACATAGTCCGCGCAGATGCCCGGCACGCAACGATCATGCTGCTTGGTGGTCAGCGCGGCGATGCGCACGTCGGTGGCGCCCTGCTCCAGGCACCACTGTTTCACCGCCAGCAGCGTATGGCCTTCGTCGAGGATGTCGTCCACCAGCAGCACACGGCGACCGTAGAGCGCGGTTGCGGGGCGGTGTTTCCACACCAGCTCCCCGCCTGTGGTCTCGCCGCGATAGCGGGTGGCGTGCAGGTAGTCGAACTCCAGGTCCAGCCCCAGCGCGCCCAGTTCCAGCGACAGCTGTCCGGCGAAGGGAAGCGCGCCATGCATGATGGTCAGATAGACCGGCACCTCGCCCGCGTAGTCACGCGCGATCGGCGCGGCCATCGTGGTGATGGCGCGGTCTAGCGTCGCGCGGTCGACCAGCAGGTCGGCATTGGCCAGCGCGTCGGCCAGCTTCGGCTTCGGATTGCCCAGCGATTCCATCATGCAACTCCCGTGAGACTGTCGAGCACGCGCGCCTGGGTGTCGCCATAGCGCGCATCGGCGATCAGGCCGTCCCACCCCAGTGCGCCACGGCCCAGTACCCCGAGCACGGCGGCAGTATTCAGTGCGCGGCCTTCCACCGCCTTCAGCGACTCGTCCACCAGCTTGGGCGAACACACCAGCACCACGTCGCATCCGGCGTCCAGGTGGTCATGGATGCGTTGCTTCACGCCGCCTGCCGAGAATGCCGCGGCCATGCCGATGTCGTCCGAGAACACCACCCCGCGGAAACCCATCTCGGCGCGCAGGATCTTCTGGATCCAGAACGGCGAGTAGCCCGCCGGTTCCGGTGCCACCGCCGGATACTTCACGTGCCCCATCATCACCGCATCGGCCTTGGCCTCGATGCCGGCGACGAACGGAACCAGGTCCTCCGCCCGCAGCACGTCCAGGCTGCGCGGATCGACGGCGTCGTCGAAGTGGGTGTCTTCCAGCACCGTGCCGTGGCCGGGGAAGTGCTTCAGCGTGGCCGCCATGCCGGCCGCGTGCATGCCGTGGATGTACGCGCGGGTGAACTCGGCCACGATCTGCGGATCGGCGTCGAAGGCGCGATTGCCGATGGCACGGTTGCCACGCGCAAGGTCCACCACGGGCGCAAAGCTCAGGTCCACGCCACTGGCGAGGATCTCGCTGGCCATCAGCCATGCATGCTCTTCGGCGCGCTGCAGGGCCAGTTGCGGCTCACGCGCATAGAGCTTGCCGAAGCCTTTCAGCGCCGGCAGATCGCTGTAGCCATCGCGGAAGCGCTGCACGCGGCCGCCTTCCTGGTCCACGCAGACCAGCTGCGGACGAGGCGCGGCGGCGCGGATGGCCTGCGACAGTTCCGCTACCTGCGCGCGCGAGGCGAAGTTGCGGGTGAACAGGATGACGCCTGCGACGGCGTCGTGCTGCAGCCAGTCGCGTTCCTGCGTGGTGAGTTCGGTGCCGGCGATGCCGATGACGAGCATGGGGTGTTCCTCAGGGAATATCGGTGGCGGCGCGTTCGTCGTCGGACCATTGCCCGTAGGGACGCGACGCCAGGGCCAGATTGTAATAGCGGGCGGTGTCGGTGACCTGCTTGCCGGCCCAGGCAGGTTTCACGAAGTCTTCATCGGCATGGTCGAGTTCGATTTCCGCGACCACCAGCCCTGCGTTGTCGCCCACGAACTCGTCGACTTCCCACAGGTGACCTTCGTGTCGCACGTAGTGCCGGCGCTTGTCGATCACGCCACCCACGCACAGGGCAAGCAGCGCGCGCGCGTCGGCAACAGGGATGGCGTAGTCGAATTCCTGCCGGGTGGCGCCCAGCTCGCGCGATTTCAGGTTGAGGAAGGCGGCCTCGCCCTGGATGCGCACACGCACCGAGGCCTTCTGTTCGCCGCGGTCCATCGCCCCCACGTCGTTGATGTAGCCCTGCGCCATCGGCACGACATCGTGCGCGGCATCGCGCCAGGCATCGCCGGTGACCAGGAATTTGCGTTCGATTTCGAGAGGCATGTGATTCGTGATTGGAGTGAGAATGGCGGCGAGCTTCTGGATTCGTAACAGTGCAGGATCGGCTCTTGCGAATCACCAATCACGAATCACGAATCACCGCCTTTCAAATAGCGCGATGCTTTCCACATGTGCCGTATGCGGGAACATGTCCATCACGCCGGCCGACGCCAACGTGTAGCCCTGCTCGTTGACCAGGTAACCCGCGTCGCGCGCCAGCGAGCCGGGATGGCAGCTGACGTAGACGATGCGGTCGAACTGCTTGAGCGGCAACTGCTGCAGCACTTCGATAGCACCGGAGCGCGGCGGATCGAGCAGCAGCTTGTCGAAGCCCTGCCGCATCCACGGCGTGCCGCGCTGGTCCTGGGTGAGGTCAGCGGCGTGGAAATGCGCGTTGTCCAGCCCATTGCGGGCAGCGTTGTCGCGCGCACGCACCACCAGGCCCGCCTCGCCTTCAACGCCCACGACCTCGCCCACCAGGCGCGCCATCGGCAGGGTGAAGTTGCCCAGCCCGCAGAACAGGTCGAGCACACGGTCCTGCGGCTGCGGGTCGAGCAGTTCGAAAGTCCGCGCGATCATCTTCTCGTTGAGCGCCGCGTTCACCTGGATGAAGTCCAGCGGGCGGAAAGCCAGCGATACGTCCCACGGCGCCAGCGCGAACGCCAGCTGCGGCGCCTCCGGCCACAGTGCGTGCACGCTTTCCAGTCCGCCCGGCTGCAGGAAGATGGCGAAACGGGTGGCCTGGCCGAACGCTGCCAGCTTCCCGCGGTCGCCTTCGCTCAGCGGCAACAGGTGACGGAACACCAGCGCGATGCCACTGAAGTCCGCACTGGCGTCGCCCGCGATGAACTCGATCTGCGGAATGTGCTCGCGCGCGTCGAGACTTTCGACCAGCTCGGCCAGGGCGGTGATCTTCGTGCCGATCCCCGGGATGACGGTGTGGCATTCGGACAGGTCGGCGACGAAGCGCGGATCCTGTTCGCGGAACCCCACCAGCGTCTTGTCCTTCTTGTTGACCCGGCGCACGGAGAAGCGGCCCTTGCGGCGGTAACCCCAGGCGGCACCGGTCAGCGGCGGCAGCACGGCACGTGGCGTGACGTGGCCGATGCGTTCCAGGTTCTCCAGCAACACGCGCTGCTTGGCCTCGATCTGCCGGGCCTCGTCCAGGTGCTGCAGCACGCAGCCGCCGCAGGTACCGAAATGGGGGCAACGCGGCGTGACGCGGTCGGGCGACGCTTCCAGCACATCGAGTGCTTTCGCTTCGTCGAAATGGCGGTTCTTCGCCGTCTGTTCGGCCATCACCCGCTCGCCCGGCAATGCGCCGGAGACGAACACGGCCTTGCCGTCGCGGCGGGCGACGCCCCGCCCGTCATGGGTCAGGTCGGTGATGGTGGCTTCGAAGGGAGTCTTGTCGATGCGGGGGGAGCGGGTACGTGCCACGTGGCGTCAGGCTGCGTGTGTTGGCGGGGCCGCATTGTCGCATGGGCGCCGCCCGCCCCCGCCGACGCTAAGATGGGACCAGTCCGCAGGATGCCCGACCATGACCCACACCGACGGCACGATGCCGCTGCTCCTGCTGGTGGAAGACGACCCCATCAGCGCCGAGTTCCTGTCGGCCGCCCTGTCCGCATTGCCTGCACGTGTGGAGCGCGCGGCGGACTGCGCGCAGGCGCTGGCGTTTCCGCTCGCCTTCGACGCCTGGCTGATCGACGCCAACCTGCCCGATGGCACCGGAGCGGCGCTGCTGCAACGCCTGCGCGCGGGCCATCCGTCCACGCCCGCTCTCGCGCATACGGCTGATGCGACGCCTGAGACACGCGAACGGCTGGTCCAGGCCGGCTTTGCCGATGTGCTGGTCAAGCCGCTCCCGGCACAGGCGCTTCAACGCGCCGTGCGCAATGCACTGGCAGGCGGCGCCGGCCTCCGGTCGGCGCAGGCGCTTCCCGACTGGGACGAAGCCGCCGCACTCGCCGCGCTCGCCGGCAATCGCAAACATGCCGCGCTGCTGAGGGAATTGTTCCTGTCCGAGTTGCCCACGGCGACTGCAGCCTGCCTGGAGGCATTCACCCGTGCGGATGCGGCTGCGCTGCGTGCCCAGTTGCACAGACTGCAGGCCAGCTGCGGCTTCGCCGGTGCCTGTGCGTTGGCCGGCATCGCGGGCCGCTGGCACGCCGCCCCCACCGATGCGGCGCTGCGCGACGCCTTTGAAGACGCGAGCAGGCGCCTGCTGTCGCCGACGGACTGACGGCGTCAGTCCGTCGTGGCGCCGCGTTGTTTCAGCCGCCCCAGGTCACTGATCATTTCCCAGGATTTCAGCCCCCTGGGGCCGAGGTGGTGCGCCAGTACCGAGCGCATCGGCAACCGCAGGCTGGCGAGGTCGTCGGGCGAAGGTGTTGCATCCTCCGCCAAGGCGAGCAGCGCGCGGCCGGTGGCCGCCTGGCTTCGCTCCCCGTGGCCACGGTCGCTGAGCAGGCGACGCGGGCCGTGTTCCGGATCGAGCAGGTAGCGCGCCGCCGGGTCCACCGGCTCGCCATCGCCATCCACATCCAGCGCGAAGCCGACACCCAGTGCGTCCAACAGGTCGCGCTCGAACCGTCGCAGCGACCACGCCAGTCCGTCACGCAACCGCAGCCGTTCGCGGGCCTGAGCATAGGCGTCGAAGAGCTCGGGCAGCGGGTCGTGTCGGGGCACCAGCCGCAGGACGAGTTCGCTGAGATAGAACGCGGCCAGCATGGCGTCACCAGCGGGCTGTGGTGCCGCGTCCAGCGCCTCCGCGCTCACCAGCCGCGCCAGTTCGCCGCGCAGGTCGCAATCGAGCCGGATGTGTTGCAGCGGCTGCAGCGCGGCGCGCAGGACGTGCTTCTTGGGCCCCTGCACGCCCCGCGCGACCAGGCCCAGGCGTCCCTGTTCCCGGCCCAGCACTTCCACCAGCAGGCTGGTCTCGCGCCAGGGGCGCGCATGCAGGACGAAGGCGATCTCGCCGGTGATGCGCATTCAGGCCCGCGCGGGTTCACTCATACCCGAAGGCCTTGAGTGCCGTCTCGTCGTCGGACCAGCCCTCGCGCACGCGTACCCAGGTTTCAAGGAACACCTTGCGGCCGAACAGGTGCTCCATCTGCTGGCGCGACTTGCTGCCAATCTCCTTCAGCCGCGCGCCGCCCTTGCCGATCACGATGGCCTTCTGGCTCTCGCGCTCCACCCAGATCACCGCACCGATGCGGGCCAGCTCGCCTTTAGGCGAGTCTTCGGTGGTGAAATTCTCGATTTCGACGGTGGTGGCGTACGGCAGTTCCGCGCCGAGCTGGCGCATCAGCTGTTCGCGCACCAGTTCGGCCGCGAGGAACCGCTCGCTGCGGTCGGTGATTTCGTCTTCGCCGAACATCGGCGGCTGCTCCGGCAGCAGCGCCAGGATGTCCTTCACCAACGCGTCCAGGCCATTGCGCTTCAGCGCCGACACCGGATGCACCGCCGCGAACTCGCGGCCCTGCCCGACCTCGGCCAGGAACGGCAGCATCGCCGCCTTCTCCTTGATCCGGTCGACCTTGTTGACCACCAGCACCACCGGAATGCCCGCATCGCGCAATACGTTGTAAGCCAGGGTGTCTTCCTCGTCCCAACGGCCCGCTTCGACCACCATCAAGGCCGCCTCGACCTCTTCCAGCGCACCACGGGCGGCCCGGTTCATCACCCGGCTCATCGCCGAGGCGGAGAACTTGCCCTGCTGCTTGTGCAGGCCGGGGGTATCCACCAACGCGATCTGACCTGCGGGCCGGTCCTTGCCCGCCGCGAAGGTCGCGATGCCGAGCAGCCGGTGCCGCGTGGTCTGCGGACGGTTGGAGGTGATGCTGACCTTGGCACCGACCAGCGCATTGGTCAGCGTGGACTTGCCCACGTTGGGACGACCGATGACGGCAACACTGCCGCTGCGGTAGGAGGAGGAATCGCTCACCGGGGGGTACTCACTTCGAAATGTCGAGCTTGTCGAGCAGTGCCGCCGCGGCGACCTGCTCGGCGTTGCGGCGCGAGGTGCCCTCGCCGTCCGCCGCAAGGGGCGGGTCCAGCGTGGTGCAACGCGCGAGGAAGAGTTTGGCGTGGTCGTCGCCGCTTTCCGAGACCAGTTCGTAGACCGGCAGCGGACGCTGGCGCCCCTGCAGCCATTCCTGCAGCCGCGTCTTGGCGTCCTTCTCCGGTCGGCCGACCGGGAGGGCGGCCAGCGAGGCTTCGAACCACGGCAGGACCACCGCGCGGCAGCCCTCGAAACCGGCGTCCAGGTAGATCGCTGCGACCACCGCCTCGAGGGCGTCGGCGAGGATGGAATCGCGGCGATGCCCGCCGGACTTCATCTCGCCCGGCCCCATCGTCAATCGCTCGCCGAGTTGCAGTTCGCGGGCGATGACGGCCAGCGCCGCTTCACGCACCAGTTCGGCGCGGGCGCGGGTCAATGCGCCTTCATCGGCCTTGGGCCAGCGCTGGAACAACGCTTCTGCCACCAGCAGGTTGACCACGCTGTCGCCCAGGAACTCCAGCCGCTCGTTGTGGGGAGCCCCCGCGCTGCGATGCGTCAGGGCCTGCGCAAGCAGGCCCTGGTCGGCGAACGCATGGCCGATACGGTCAACCGCCAAATCCCTATTCCGCGCCGCGACGCGTCATCGCCTGCTCGGCGGCGAAGTTGCCGACCACATCGAGGTTGCCGACCAGCGGCCGGCGCACTTCATAGGCGACTTTCATGTTCCAACCGCCCTCCATCCGCTCGATCTTCACGTGCGAAGGCTTGATGTTGGTCGCGTAGTTGATGTCGAGACGGCGGAAGAACAGCTCATGGATCCGGGCCGGATCCATGTCCGCCACGCCCGCCTCGTTGGCCAGCCCCTTCATGGAGGACTTGACCGCGTAATACTCCTGGTACATCGGGAACAGTCGCATGGCGATGTAGGCGGCGAAGCCCACCACGGCCAGCACCATCAGAAAGCTCATCAATGTCATGCCGCTTTGCTTGCGCTTCATTGCCATTCCCCCGTGCTTCCCCGTTAGCGTTGAAAGATCACTCGATGCCGTTGCCGATACGCGAGGCATCGAAGCCATTCTTGCAGAACCAGCCCTCGCAGTTCAGCCAGACCAGGAAGGCCTTGCCGCGCAGGTTCTGTTCCGGCAGGAAATGGGTCTGCGTCCAGAACCGGCTGTCCTCGCTATTATCACGATTGTCGCCCATGACGAAATAATGCCCGGGCGGAACCACCCATTCGCCCTGCCCCTCCGGCCGCGCGCTGTCCAGCCATTCCAGCACCGTATGGGGCCGTCCCGGCAGCTTTTCCTTCAATAGTGCGGCCCCGGTCTCACCGGCACCGCTGCCCTTGCCCACGTAGTCGCCCAGCTTCTCGTAGGTCAGCGGCTGGCCGTTGATCGAGACCGTGTCCCCATGGAACCCGATCTTGTCGCCCGGCAGGCCGATCACGCGCTTGATCCAGTTGTTCTGGGGGTCGTGCGGCGGCTTGAACACCACCACGTCGCCGCGGGCCGGCTCACCGAGGGCCAGGAACTTCTGGTTGGTGATCGGCAGGCGCAGGCCGTAGGAGAACTTATTGACCAGGATGAAGTCGCCGATCAGCAGGTTCGGCATCATCGAACTGGACGGGATCTTGTACGGCTCGGCGATGAAGCTGCGCAGCACCAGCACCACCGCCAGCACCGGGAAGAACGCACGCGAGTAGTCCACCAGCACCGGCTCTTCGTCCAGCAATCCGCTCCTGGCGCGGCGGCGCTTGGCCAGGAACAGCTTGTCGGCCAGCCACACCAGGCCGGTCAGCAGCGTCAGTACCACGAGGATCGTTTCAAACCAGACCATACACACTCCGTTGGATGGCCCCTCTCCCACCGGGAGAGGGGTTGGGATAAGGGTACGGCGAAGTCCACGCGCCCCCGGCTTCGCGGACTTCGCCGTACCCTCATCCGGCGCTACGCGCCGCCTTCTCCCGCCGGGAGAAGGAAAACGCTACTTGCTGTCCACCTGCAGCACGGCGAGGAAGGCTTCCTGCGGAATCTCCACGCGCCCCACCTGCTTCATCCGCTTCTTGCCCTCTTTCTGCTTCTCGAGGAGCTTCTTCTTGCGGGTGATGTCGCCACCATAGCATTTGGCCAGCACGTTCTTGCGCATGGCCTTGACCGTGCTGCGCGCGATGATCTGCGAGCCCACGGCGGCCTGGATGGCCACGTCGAACATCTGCCGCGGGATCAGCTCCTTCATCTTCTCGCACAGTTCGCGACCCCGGCGATCCGCATGGCTGCGGTGCACGATCAGGCTGAGCGCATCGACCTTGTCGCCGTTGATCAGCGTATCGAGGCGCACGAACGGCCCGGGCTGGAAGCGCAGGAACGAGTAGTCCAGCGACGCATAGCCGCGGCTGACCGACTTGAGCTTGTCGAAGAAGTCCAGCACCACTTCGGCCATCGGCAGCTCGTAGCTGATCTGCACCTGGCTGGCGAGATACTGGATGCCGATCTGCGCGCCCCGCTTTTCTTCGCACAGCTTGATGATGGCGCCGATGTAGGCTTCCGGGGTGAGGATGTTGGCGCGGATGATGGGCTCGCGCACCTCTTCGATCAGGTTGGACTGCGGCAGTTTGGCCGGATTGTCCAGCGAGAGCACCGTGCCATCGGTCCTGAGGACTTCATACACCACCGTCGGCGCAGTGCTGATCAGGTCCAGGTCGTACTCGCGCTCCAGGCGCTCCTGCACGATCTCCATGTGCAGCATGCCGAGGAAGCCGCAGCGGAAGCCGAAGCCCATGGCCTCGGAGCTTTCCGGCTCGAAGCGCAGCGCGGCGTCGTTCAGTCGCAGCTTTTCCAGCGCCTCGCGCAGGGCCGGATAGTCCTCGGCGTTGACCGGGAACAAGCCAGCGAACACGCGCGGCTGCATCTCCTGGAAGCCCGGCAGCGGGCCGGGGGCCGGGTCGGACGCGAGGGTGAGGGTGTCGCCCACCGGCGCGCCGTGCACGTCCTTGATGCTGGCGGTGATCCAGCCCACCTCGCCCGCGCCGAGCTTCTTCAGCTCCTTGCGCTTGGGGGTGAACACGCCGACCTTGTCCACTTCATGGGTGCGGCCGGTGGACATGACCAGGATCTTGCTCTTCGGCCCGATCTCGCCCTGCATCACGCGCACCAGCGAAACCACGCCCAGGTAGTTGTCGAACCACGAGTCGATGATCAGCGCCTGCAGCTTGTCGGTGTCGCGCGGCTTCGGCGGCGGGATGCGCTGGACGATGGCTTCCAGCACCAGGTCGACGTTGAGGCCGGTCTTGGCGCTGACCGGCACGGCGTCGTCGGCATCGATGCCGATGACGGCCTCGATTTCCCGCTTGGCGCGCTCGATGTCGGCCGTCGGCAAGTCGATCTTGTTGAGCACCGGCACTACTTCCAGGCCCTGCTCCACTGCGGTGTAGCAGTTGGCGACCGACTGGGCTTCCACGCCCTGGGCGGCGTCCACCACCAGCAGCGCGCCTTCGCAGGCGGCCAGCGAACGGCTGACTTCGTAGGAGAAGTCCACGTGGCCAGGGGTGTCGATGAAGTTGAGCTGGTAGACCTGCCCGTCCTTGGCCTTGTACGGCAGGGACACGGACTGGGCCTTGATGGTGATCCCGCGCTCGCGCTCGATGGGATTGGAGTCGAGCACCTGCGCTTCCATCTCGCGGGCCTCGAGGCCGCCACAGAGCTGGATGATGCGGTCGGCCAGGGTCGACTTGCCGTGGTCGACGTGCGCGATGATGGAGAAGTTGCGGATATTCCGCATCGAATCAGAAGACATGGGGAGTGCGCGGCGGCCTGTGCGGTCGTCAGGAATAACGGGACATTATCGCACGGACACTGGCCGGTCTCGCCGATCCGCGTCCAGGCAGCCGGAAACGCCATCGCCCCGCGGAAGCGGGGCGACGGGGGTCACCTGCGCTCGCGAGTGTTGTTCAGCTTTTTTCCACGGTTACGGCGATGAAGCGGGTCACGCCGCGATGGCGCACCAGCAGCATCACCGTGTCACCCGCCTTTGCAGCGGCCAGTTCCCGGTCCAGTGCAGCTGGGCTGTCGACCTTCGTACGGCCGACCTGCAGGATCACCATGCCCGGGGCAAGGCCCGCCTCGCGGGCGGCGGCACTGTCCACGCGCGCCACCAGCACGCCGTCAGTGCCTTCGACGCCCAGTTGCTTGCGGCTGTTCGCGTCAAGCGGCTGGGTCTGGATGCCCAGCGCATTGCGCCCGGCCGGAGCCGCCGGCCTGTCGGGCGAGGCCGGTGTGACGCTCGTTCCCGCCTCGCCTTCGTCCAGTTCGCTGAGCGTCACGGTCAGGTCACGCGGCTTCCCATCGCGCAGGACGCCCAAGGTGACTTTGGTTCCCGGCGCCATTGCACCGATGATCGGCGGCAGATCGCTCGAATCGTTGATCGCCCGGCCATTGACCGAACGGATGACATCTCCGGGACCGATGCCAGCCTTCGCCGCAGGACTGCCACCCACCACGTCATTGACCAGCGCACCCCGGTTGTCGGGAAGCCCGAAGCCCTTCACGGCATCGGAGGTCACCGCGCCCACCTGCACACCCAACTGCCCGCGACTGACCTTGCCGGTGCTCTTGAGCTGCTCCACCGCGCCCATCGCCAGGTCGATCGGAATCGCAAAGCTGATGCCCATGTAGCCGCCGGACACCGAGAAGATCTGCGAATTGATGCCGACCACCTCACCGCGCGTATTGAGCAGCGGGCCACCGGAGTTGCCCTGGTTGATCGCCACGTCGGTCTGGATGAAGGGCACGTAGCGCTGCTCGGCCGACGCACTGCGGCCCACGGCGCTGACGATGCCGGCGGTCACGGAGTGATCCAGTCCCAGCGGCGAGCCGATCGCCACCACCCACTGGCCCGGCTTCAGCGTGGCCGAGTTGCCGATCCGCACGGTCGGCAGGCCCTTGGCCTCGACCTTCAGCAGCGCCACGTCGTATTGCTGGTCGCTGCCCACCACCTTGGCGGTCAGCTCGCGACGGTCCGGCAGGGTGACCTTCACCTCGTCGGCGCCATCCACCACGTGATGGTTGGTCAGTACGTAGCCGTCGGCCGAAATGATGAAGCCCGAGCCCATCGAGGTGCCGCGACGCTGAGGCCCCTGCTGGCCAGGACCCGGCATCGGGAAGCCCGGCGGCAGCATGCGCCGGAAGATTTCGGGTATCTCGGCCTCTTCGGCCTGCGCACTGCGGCGCGCGCCCACCGTCGCCTCCACGTTCACCACGCCCGGACCCACCTGCTCCACCAGTTGGGTGAAGTCGGGAAGGCCGGTCACCAGTTGCGGGGCCGTCGACTGCGCAGCGACAGGCGCCGTCGCCGCCGTGGGCACAGGCGCTTCCGGCTGCTGCGCGCAGGCGGCGAGAGGGGTGGTGAGCATCAGCACGGCCAACAGGCCGGAACGGGCGTGAGGAGTCATCGAACGCATGCCTCGATCAGGAAAAGATGGGGATTTCATGCAGGTTCCGACGCTCGGCCGGAATCCGGGGTCATTCGCGCGGCGCGTCGATCGGCGGCGTCGCCGGCGGCGCGGACTGCAGGCGCGGCTCGAACGGATAGAAGGTCCGGGCAGCCGAATCCGAGCTGTAGCCCGTCGTCAGGCCACCGTTGGCTGATGGATATCCCGACAGCGCAGATCGTGGCCACGGCCGGGGGGATA
Source organism: uncultured Pseudoxanthomonas sp. (assembly GCF_946886695.1). Next base: position 39,023 of record NZ_CAMPJD010000019.1, read on the forward strand.
CGTTGCCTGCATCTTCTGCACGGTGCGCGAAGGGATTGGCGGCGAGTTGCGACGGTGCGGCCGCCACCAGCGTACCGACACTGTCCATCGGCGCGGTGCGCGCGGTGCCCGTCGCACGGACCAGGGCTTCGGCGCGCGCCACACGCTGCGCGCTGCGCGCTGCCTGCTGGCTGCGGGTGGCACTGCGGCGGGCGGCATTGTCCTGCCGACGGGGCACACTGGCCACGGCAGCAACAGCGGCCACCGCGTAGGCCTCGGCGTCCGGCGCGGGCGCCGAAGGTGCCTCCGCCGGAACGGCGGGGGATGTCGTCTGTGTGGATGCCATCTGGGTTCCCTCACCCACCGGCACGTCCTGCGGCGATTGCTGGCGCGCCATGAACAGCGCGACCAGAGCCACGGAGGCGGCAAGCGCGCCCCCACCCCAGCGCGCAAGCAGGTTACGCGAGCGCGGGGCCTGCATCTGCGATGCGGCGAAGGCGGGAACGGATTCGGCCGCGATCGCCCGCGCCACGCGCTCGGCGAAGCCCGCGGGCGCCGGCGCACGGCCTTCACCGCGCAGCACGTCACCGCACAACTGCCAGCGTTCCCAGCAGCCGGCCAAGTCCTGGTCGTGCTGCAGTCGCCGCAGCAGGAAGCGCGCTTCATCCGCAGGCAGATGGCCGTCCATCAGGGCGGACAGTTGCTGGCGGTGATGGGATTCTAGCTTGTCGATGATCGGAGTCTCGTTGCGGGCGGTCATGAGCGGGCTCGCTCCCGGGTTGCACTGTCGTTGTCCAGCAAGGGACGCAATTGTTCGTCGATGGCCTCGCGCGCCCGGAAAATGCGGGAACGCACGGTGCCGATCGGGCAGTCCATCTTCTGCGCGATCTCCTCGTAGCTGAGGCCTTCCACCTCGCGCAAAGTGATCGCGGTTCGCAATTCCTCGGGCAGGCCGTCCACGGCCTTCATCACCGTCGCCTCCATCTCCTGGCGCATCAGCTCGCGCTCGGGCGTGTCGGTGTCGCGCAGCCGGGCGCCGATGTCGTACTGCTCGGCGTCGGCGGCATCCACGTCCGCCGTCGGGGGACGGCGATTGTGTGCGACCAGATGATTCTTGGCGGTGTTCACGGCGATACGGTGCAGCCACGTATAGAACTGGGAATCGCCCCGGAAATTGCCCAGCGCGCGATATGCGCGCAGGAAGGTCTCCTGGGCCACGTCCTGGCACTCGCTCCAGTCATGGATGTAACGCCCGATCAGCGCCACCACGCGATGCTGGTACTTGCGCACCAGCAGGTCGAAGGCCGCGCTGTCGCCGCGTTGCACGCGCCTGACCAGCTCGAGGTCCAGCTCCTGGGTTGGATCAACTTCGGCCATGCCGGGCCGCACTCCTGTCGGCTCGGCGTTGGCCGTGCCCTGTGACCGCGCTAGCGGAGGAAAGTTCAACGCCTTGTCCAAACCGTTGCCCTATCAAGAATTTAACCGGCGCAGCGGGAACATCCCCCTGCCGCCGCTCACGCCCGTGACGACGTTCTCGTTGATATGTGGATTTGACGGGGATGAAACAACCTCGGGATGATAGCGGCCTTATCCATACGTGAACGGATGGTCCCTGCATGGCCGCAAACTTCGATGGGCTGCGATTCAGTCACTGGCAGACCGAGCTGCGCGCCGACGGCATCGTCGTGCTGGCCTTCGATCGCCAGGGCGCGAGTGTCAATGCGTTCTCGCAGGACGTGCTGATCGAACTGGCCGACATCATCGAGCGCCTGTCCATCGATCCACCCAAGGGCGTGGTGCTGCGTTCGGCGAAGGCATCGGGCTTCATCGCCGGCGCGGACCTGAAGGAATTTCAGGAGTTCGACTGCAAGGGCACCGTCAACGACGCGATCCGCCGCGGCCAGGCGGTGTTCCAGAAGCTGGCCGAACTACCCTGCCCCACGGTGTCGGCGATCCACGGCTTCTGCATGGGGGGCGGCACCGAGATCTCGTTGGCCTGCGATTACCGCGTGGCCAGCAGTGATCCCTCCACCCGCATCGGCTTGCCCGAAGTGAAGCTGGGCATTTTCCCCGGCTGGGGTGGTAGCGCGCGCTTGCCGCGACTGGTGGGATCGCCGAAGGCGATGGACATGATGCTCACCGGCCGCACGCTGTCGGCCAGTTCGGCGAAGGCAATGGGCCTGGTCGACAAGATCGCGGAACCTGCCGTGCTGATCGATGCCGCTGTCGCACTGATCGCATCGCGCCCGCAGCGCCCGTTCAAGCAGCGCTTCACCGGCTGGATCAGCAACAGCTGGCTCGCGCGCCAGTTGCTGGCGCCGCAAATGCTCAAGCAGGTCGCGCGCAAGGCACCGAAGGCGCACTACCCCGCGCCGTACGCCCTCATCAACGTGTGGAAGACTGCCGGCGGCAAGAGCATCCAGGCGCGCCTGGACGCCGAGCGCAAGGCGGTGGTGAAGCTCGCGGGCACGCCGACGGCGCGCAACCTGATCCGCATCTTCTTCCTGACCGAACGCCTCAAGGGGCTTGGCGGCAAGGAGCATGGCATCGCGAACGTGCACGTCGTCGGCGCCGGCGTGATGGGTGGCGATATTGCGGCATGGTCAGCCTACAAAGGCTTCAACGTCACCCTGCAGGACCGCGAGCAGCGCTTCATCGATGGCGCGCTGTCGCGTGCGCAGGAACTGTTCGCCAAGAAGGTGAAGGACGAGAGCAAACGTCCGGCCGTGGCCGCGCGCCTGAAGGGCGATCTGGCCGGCGACGGCGTGCCGCAGGCCGATCTGGTGATCGAGGCGATCATCGAGAACCCCGAGGCCAAGCGCGATCTGTACCAGACCATCGAGCCGCGGCTGAAAGCCGACGCGCTGCTGACCACCAACACCTCATCGATCCCGCTGACCGAACTGCGCGAGCACATCCAGCGCCCGGCGCAGTTCGCCGGCCTGCACTACTTCAACCCGGTGGCGTTGATGCCGCTGGTGGAGATCGTGCAGCACGACGCGCTGGACGACGCCAACGTCAAGCGCCTGGCCGCGTTCTGCAAGGCACTGGACAAGTTCCCGGTGCCGGTCGCCGGCACGCCGGGCTTCCTGGTCAACCGCGTGCTGTTCCCGTACATGCTGGAAGCCGCGACCGCCTACGCCGAAGGCATTCCCGGCCCGGTGATCGACAAGGCGGCGGTGAAATTCGGCATGCCGATGGGTCCGATCGAACTGATCGACACCGTCGGCCTGGACGTTGCGCAGGGCGTGGGCGCGGAACTGTCGCCCTTCCTCGGGCTGACGTTGCCTGCGGCGCTGGCGACGGTGGAACCCGGCAAGCGCGGCAAAAAGGACGGCCAGGGCCTGTACAAATGGGAGAACGGCAAAGCCGTGAAGCCGCAGGTCCCGCAGGACTACAAGACGCCTGACGATCTCGAAGACCGCCTGATCCTGCCGCTGCTCAACGAAGCCGTCGCATGCCTGCACGACGGCGTGGTCGCCGACAGCGACCTGCTGGATGCCGGCGTGATCTTCGGCACCGGCTTCGCCCCGTTCCGCGGCGGCCCGATCGAACACGTCAAGGCCGTCGGCCCCGATGCCCTGCTGGAAAAGCTCAAGGCCCTGCAGGCCCGCCACGGCAAGCGCTTCGCGCCGCGCCCCGGTTGGGACAACCCGGTATTGCGGCAACAGACGGTGTAGCCCGCACGAAAAAGGCCGTTCATCCGAACGGCCTTTTTTGTCGTCCCCGCAGCGCCAATAGCGCGGGGCATTCACCCCGCCGGCAGCACCTGCGTCATCACCCAGTCTTCCTTGGGATCATCGCCCACGTGGAAGAGGGAGCGGCCGACGATCTCGAAGCCATGCTTGCGCCAGAACCGGATGGCCTGCGGGGCCTCCTGCCAGACCGTCAACCAGACCGAGCGTGACCCGCGCAACCGCGCCGCCGCCAGCAGGTGCGACACCAGCACAGCGGCGATGCCCTGCCCGTGGAAGGCTTCGTCCAGGTAGATGCGCGCCAGCTCCACCGTCGGCCGCAGTCCCACTTCGGCTGGCGGCACCGTGCCCCAGCGCAGTTGCGCGAAGCCGGCCCACACGCCGTCCTGTTCGACGATCAGCGTGAGCGTGTCGGGGTCGCGGATTTCCTGGGCCTGCCGCTCGGGCGTATAGGCCTGCGCGACGAAGGCCGAGACGTTTTCCGGCGTACTGCAATGGCCGTTCGCGGCGAGGAAGGTACGCCGCATCATCGCGGCCAGTTCAGCGGCTTCGGACAGCCGTGCGGGGCGGATTTCGGTTTTCATGCAGTGCGCATGTTACGTGCTTCCATGCCCTGCAGAACGCAGGCGCGCCGCGGATGAGGTCAATGTGAGTCGTCCGCACCCCTGATCGCCTACCATGGCGCCCCCCACGCCATGGAAGTACCGCATGCCCCGCTGGCTGATCCTGTGCCTGCTGTTCGTCCCGTTCTTCAACGCCCTCGCAGCCGACGACGACGAAGCCGCGGTGCGTGCCGCATTCACGGCATACAAGTCCGCCGTGCTCGCCCGGCAGGGCGAACGCGCCGCCGACCAGGTCACCACCGGCACGCTGCGCGAGTACGCGCGCTATCGCGAACTGGCGTTGAGCGCCCCACGCACCGAGCTGGGAGCACTGCCAATGACCGAGCGTCTGCAGGTGCTGATCATCCGCGCACGCGTCCCGGCCCATGACCTGCGTGCGATGGACGGGCGCACGGTGTTCACGCATGCCGTGGACCGCGGCTGGATCGGACGCGAAGGCGTCGAGCGCAGCGAGCTGGGCACCCTGGAGGTGGAAGGCGACCGCGCGGCGGCGCGACTGAAGATCGGCAATGTCGAGATGCCCTTCGATTTCGAGTTCGAACGCGAGCAGGGCCGCTGGCGCTTCAACCTGATCCCGCTGGTCACGATGAGCGAGGACGTGTTCAAGCAGCTCGCGCGACAGAATGGCGTCAGCGAGAACGAGATGGTGATGACGCTGGTGCGCGGACTGTCCGAGGCGCCCGTGGATGACAGCCTCTGGGACCCGCCCGCGCAGTGAGCGCCACTAGCGCCGCACGAACACCTCGGGCGGGGCGCGCACCGGGCTGCGATGCGTGGGCAGGTCGCCCATCAGGCCCAGTTGCGCGGAGAAGTCCGCCAGCCGCGCCCACACGTAGGGTTGCAGGTCGTCAGGGGCGGCGTCGTAGACCTGGCGCCACAGCTGGTCCATGAACACGCGCGGGTCCTCGCGCAACGCACCGCGTTCGATGCGTTCCCCGGCGACGGCCAGTGCGGCCCGGATGGTGGCCAACGTGTCCATGCCCGCAGCGTAAGCGGGGTGCATGCCGGTTGTGTGACATGGCGGCGGTTTTTCCGACGACCGGCAGCGTTCTGTGAACGCGGTTACGGTCCATGCACGTTCAGCGGGCTGGTGCCGGCGTGTCGTTCCCTTCGCGGAACAGCCACAGCATCGCTCGCCGGTAGGTTTCCCCGATGCTGGCCGCATGGGTGCCGTCGGCGATCTCGATGAAGCCGACCTGCCACGGTGCATCCGCGCGGGACGTCCACGCATCGACCCACTCCCGCGCCACCTGCCGGCGTTCGACGGTGTCGCGCGTGCCGCTGGCCACCGCCACACGCAGGTCTCCGCGCGCATGCGGCAGCGCCTCCGCGAACAACGCCTCGCGCGCCGGGCCGTGCGCCGGATTGCTGGCGATGCGCCCCCAGAACAGGTCCGGCGCCTCCCGCGCCGACCACAGCACGAAGTAGCCCGCGCGCGACTGCCCCACCAGGACGCGTCGCGCCGGATCGGCGGCATAACGGCGCTCCACTTCGGGCACCACCTGCCCACGCAGGAAGGCCAGGAACCCGGGCGCCCCGCCCTGCTCCGGAGTGGCATCCGCGTCCGGCGCAGTGAAGTCGATGTGGCGCTTGTTGATGGCCGGGTCGAAGCCGCCATAGGCGATGCCCACCAGGATGGCCTCCGGCAGTTTCTCGTCGTAATGCAGGAACAGATGCGTGGGCGCCAGCAGCGGGAACAGGCTGTCGCCATCCAGCAGGTACACCACCGGATAACGCGTCGGCGCCGATGCATCGTAGCCTTCGGGATAGCGCACGTAGACGTGATACACGCGCCCGGATCCACGGTCGGTCAACGGGAAGTAATCCCCCTTCAGCGCGGGCAGATACTCCAGCGGTACGCGCGGGTCCGTGCCGTCTTCCGTACTGGGCGCAGGCGGTGCCGCCCGCGCCGTCGGCATCGCGGTCACCAGCAGCCACGCCAGGATGGCCATCATGCAGCGGATCATGCCGTTCGCTCCCATGCCCGCGCACACTGCGGGCCTGGCCGCATTCTCGCAGGATCGGCGGGCGTCCGACCCGGACTATTTCGCGGCGGACTTCAGTGCCTGCGCATGCTCCCAGACATCCTTGAACAGCTCCGCGTAGACCTTGCCGTCGCGTTCCGCCAGCGAGGTATTGGTGAACAGCACCACGGCCACGTCACCCGCCGGCGTGGCGAGCATCTCGGTCCGCACGCCGGGGTCGGAACCGCCGTGGCCGACGAAGCGGCCATCGTACTTGGTGGCCCAGAACAGGCCGGAGTTCTTCTCCGCCAGGACGATGTTGTCCGGCTTGTTCGCCGCGGTGTACTGCAGCCTCATCATCTCCGCGGCCGAGGCAGGCTGCAGGATGCGCGCGCCCTCGTACTGGCCGCCGCCCAGCAGCGCGATGAAGAACCGCGACAGTTCCGCCACCGACGTCCGCACGCCACCATCGGGATAGGTGGTCAGGCCGTAGGGCGGGAGGGGAATGCTGAAGCCGTCCTGGGCCACGTACAGCGTGGCATGCGCGTCAGCCGGCACCTCCGAGAGCAACCAGCCGCTGCGGGCCATCCGCAATGGCGCGAAGATGGTGCGGCGCGTGTAGGTGTTCAGTGGTTCGCCGACCGCACGCTCCACGATGTAGCCCGCCAGTGCCGCCCCGATGTTGGAGTAGTCGCGGTGCGTGCCCGGCGCGTGCGGCACGAAGTTCTCCGGCGCGTAGTCCTTGCCGCCCGCCGCCAGATAGCCAGGCAGGAAATCACCCAGCGTTTCCGGCGCATCGCCGCCCCAGTGGTACAGGCGCTCGTATACCGCCCAGCGGTCCGTGATGCCCGAGGTGTGCGTGGCCAGCTGGCGCAACGTGATGCGCGCCTCCGGAAACGCGGGATGCACCACCTTGAAAGGCAGATAGCGGTTGATGTCCTCGTCCAGCGACAGCCTGCCTTCCTGCACTGCCTGCATCATCGCCACGCCGGTGAAGGTCTTGCTGATCGAGCCGATCGCCATCACCGTGTCGGGCGTGAACGGCACGCCGCGCTGCTTGTCGGCGAAGCCGTAGCCCTTCGACCACGCCACCTTCCGGTCGATGATCACCGCCGCGCCCACGCCCACCAGGCCGGCCTCGGCCATGCGTGCCTGGAGGCGGACATCGATGTCCTCGCCAGCCGCGCCCGCGGGCGCATCCACGGCCCCCGCCCAGCCCGACACCAGCATCGCGACCAGCACCGCAGCCATCCGCCATGACGTCCTGAAACGCATCTGTCCTCTCCTGCCGGTCCCGGCGTGTCGTGATGGCCATGCCAGGCGAAGGAGGCCCGCGCCTGTCCAGCCCGGGAGGATGCACGCAGATCGCCCTGCCGGCCAGCAGGATGAGACGAAGCCGCGATGGGACCGACGAATCACCCGGCCCCTTGCGCACGCTACTCCGGCCAGCGCACCACGCTCATGCCCGCGGGCATGGAGGTCCGGACCTCCTGCGGCGCGCCGGCGGGCGTCCACATGCCCTGGCCGATCCGCGAGACGTCGTCGAACGTGCCCAGCAGGCGGTAGCGCGCGAACGTGTACGCGATGCCTTCGCTGGCCAGTTCATCCGGGCCGTCGGTGAGGGCGAAGTGGAGTTGCGGATTGGAGGCGCTGCCACTGAACCCGACCTGCGCGATCCGGTCGCCCGCCCTGACGCGCATGCCCGGCGTGACCGTCACACTGCCGGGGCGCAGGTGACCGTAGTGCGCGTAGTAGCCGTTGTCGAGCTGCAGGACCACGTGGTTGCCTTCGGTGCCGGTGATGCCGTCCGAAAGCCGCGTACGCTCCGGCGACCGGTCGTGCACGCGGCTCACCACGCCATCGGCCACGGCATACACAGGCTGTCCATGGCTGTAGGTGCGTGCGGCAAGATCGTTGCCCGCCGGCGCCTTGCGCCCGGATGCATCCAGCTTCACCCAGTCGGCCGCATGGCGACCGGGGGTACGCAGGGCGCCGTTGAAGGCATAGCCCACGCGGCGATGCCCACGCGCCCAGCGGGGATCATGGACGGCGACCCAAGGACCGCCGTCGAGCGGCGGCGCCAGCACCGGGGTCTTGCCGTCGATCACCGGTGTCGAACCGCCTTCGATCGTGTCGATGCCCGCATCCGCATCCGCATCCGCATCCGCGAAACCGACACGATGGCGCAATGCGCGGGGCAACGTGCCCTTCAATGGCAGTTCGATGAACACCACACCGCGCCGCCCCGACGGGATCGCATCGAAGGTCTCGGCCTTCCATTGCATGCCCGAGCGGTCCAGCCGCTCCTCCAGCGCCGCGCCTTCGTAGGCGGCCAGCACGCGCCCATCAGCCGCATCCAGCACGTCAACGCGCACGGGCCGCAGATCGCGGCGGGCATGGTTGTCCAGGTGCAGTTCGTAGACCAGTTCTTGGCCTCCCTGCATCGCGCGCGCCATGGGCGCGACGGGTACGCGCAGGCCGAAGGACTCCCTGGGTTGCGCTGCCCACGCAGGAAGCGCACTGCAGGCCAGCATCGCGATCACGGACCAACGGCCAAGGTGGAACCGCATGCAGGATTCTCCGGGATAAACATGGTGGGCGGATGCCGCAGCGGCTTCGATACTCCACGCCCGCGCAGGCCGCCGCACTGTGCCATGGAACGGTGCCACCGGGCCCCTTGCCCTGCCCTCGATGTGATCGCCACCACCGCGGGGCGGCTCAGCCGCCGACATCCGCCAGGTGTGGCGCCTGTTCGAAACATTCGATCAGCAACTCGGTGAGCGCGCGCACCTTGAGTGAAGGATGCTGGCCGGGCGGCCGGATGACATAGATGCCGGCCGGCGGCGGCGGATAGCGGGTCATGACCGGCACCAGCGCGCCGGAGGCCACGTAGTCGCGGGTAAGGCCATCGGGAAGCCACGCGATGCCGAGCCCCGCGACGGCAGCGGCGATCAGCGCGGTGCCGTTGTCGGCCTTGAAGCGCCCGCGCGGGTGCACGGTGATGACCTCGTCGCCGTCCATGAATTGCCATGCTTCGGTTCCCTGCATCAGCGCTTCATGCGCGGCGAGGTCACCAGGCACCTCTGGGGCGCCATGCGCGTCGAGATATTCCGGGCTCGCGACGAGCCTTCCGTACAGCGGCCCCACGCAGCGCGCTACCAGAGTGGAATCCTGCAGATAGCCCACACGGATCGCGCAATCGAACCCCTCCGCGACCAGGTCGACGAAGCGATCGCTGTAGGCGGTATGCACGTGCAGCTGCGGGTGGCGCCGCGCCATTTCCGCGAGCACGGAAGCGAAGTGGGTCGGCCCGAAGGACAGCGGCGCCGCAATGCGCAGGCGGCCACGCAGGTCACCGCTGGGCAGGATGGTCTCCCGGGCCGCGTCGATCTCGGCGCAGGCCCGGGCGGCGTGTTCGCGGAACGTGGCGCCGGCCTCGGTGAGCGCGGCGCCGCGCGTGGTGCGTGCAAGCAGCTGCACGCCCAGTTCGGCCTCGATCCGGCCCAGCCGCCGACTGACGATGGACTTGGCAACGCCGAGCCGGCGCGCAGCGGGGGAAACGCCGCCGGCATCGGCCACTTCCACGAATGTCCGCAGGTCTTCGATATCCAACGTGGTCTCCCGGATGCGCGACATAGCCTGCCACAGCCCTCGCGAATCCCGTGTTCCCGATTCCGCGACACAGCTTGGCACGAACGGGCGCTACCGCCCCGCGCAGGGGGATGACAAGGTTTGCGCCGGGACGATGCACCCATCGCTGCTCCCGTCTCTGCACCTTCCCTCACCACAGGATGTATCCATGACTTTTCGCAACGGTCTCGCGTCGCTGCTTCGTCCGGAAGACTCGGTCCTCGTTCTGATCGACCACCAGCCGTACCAGCTCGCCAACCTCAACAGCCACGACCCGCACATGGTGGTCAACAATGCCACCGCGCTGGCGAAATCCGCCAAGGCATTCGGTGTGCCCACCATCCTGACCAGCGTCATCGCCGAACGCGGCGGCCTCATCTTTCCGCAGATCACCGACGTGTTTCCGGACCAGGAGGTGATCGACCGGACGTTCATCAACACCTGGGAAGACCGCAAGGTGGTGGACGCGGTCAAGGCGACGGGCCGCAAGCAGCTGATCATCGCCGGCCTGTGGACCGAGATCTGCGTCGCCATGCCAGTGATCCACGCACTGGGCGAAGGCTGGGATGTCACCGTCATCACCGATGCCTCCGGCGCGGTGTCGGTCGAGGCGCACCAGGTGGCCATCCAGCGCATGATCGCGGCAGGCGCGAACATGATGACCTGGCTGGCAGTTGCGGCGGAATGGCAGCGCGACTGGGCCCGGACCGACCACGCCGCCGAACTGACGGAAGTGCTCAAGCAGCATGCCGCAGGCAGCGGGATCGCGTACCTGTGGGAACAGCAACTGCTCAACACGCCGGTACCGCGCAGCGCGGGCTGACCCGCGCGGGATGACGGGGAACCGGATCGTCGCGGCGGGAAAATCCCGCGACACATTTGCTGGATCCCGGTGAAACGACACACCGCATCCAGTCGGGTGCAGCCTGAGCACCAGGCCGCACCCGACCTTCGCCTCGCGATGTTCAGCGCGGAATGCGCGCGATGACCTTGATCTCGAAGTCGAAGCCCGCGAGCCAGGTGACGCCAATGGCGGTCCAGCTCGGATAAGGCGCTTGCGGAAAGATCTCGTCCTTCACGGCCAGCATCGTGTCGAACTGGCGTGCGGGATCGGTATGGAAGGTGGCGACGTCGACGATGTCGTCGAATCCGCATCCGGCGGCACGCAGGGTCGCTTCCAGGTTGGCGAACGCCAAGCGGACCTGGGCCTCGAAATCCGGTTCGGGCGAACCGTCGTCGCGGCTGCCGACCTGACCGGACACGAACAGCAGGTCATCCGACCTTATCGCGGCGGAATAGCGATGGGTTGCGTACAGCGCATGCCGGCCAGCGGGGAACACAGCATCACGGGGACTCATGGGATATCTCCGGGGGGGGGCCGGCGATTCCGGCGCGTGGGAGCCACTCTAGGCAGCTGCGCCCGTGCGATAAACACGCCGAACCCGGGATCACTGTTTGTAGAATCCAAACAATCCCGTTCGGCCCTCCGGAGACCACATGGACCGTATCGATGCGATGCAGGCCTTCGTCCGCGTGGTGGAAACCGGCAGCTTCACCCAGGCCGCCGACACGCTGCAGACCAGCAGGACGCGCGTGACCCAGCTCGTACAGCAGTTGGAAACCCACCTGCGCGTGAAGCTGCTCCACCGCACCACGCGCAGGGTCAACGCCACCGCCGACGGGACCGCCTACTACGAGCGCGTCGTGCGCCTGCTGGCCGACCTGGACGATGCCGAGACCAGTCTGTCGGCAGCCTCCGCCTCGCCGCGCGGGCGCCTGCGCGTGGACGTGCCCGCGCCGTTGGCCACCCTGGTCGTGGTGCCGGCCCTGCCCGCCTTCCACGCGCGGTATCCGGACATCCAGCTGGACCTGGGCGCCAGCGACCGCAAGGTGGACCTGATCGACGAGAACGTGGACTGCGTGGTGCGTGGCGGTGAACTCACCGAGCCGTCACTGCGCGCGCGCCACGTCGCCGACCTGGCGCTTGGGGTGTACGCCGCGCCGGATTATCTGGCGCGCGCGGGCGAGCCGCCGCATCCGCAGGCGCTGGAAGACGGCCACCACCGCATCATCGGATATCGCGGCTCACGCACCGGAACACCGCTGGCGTATGCGATGCGGCGCGACGGGGAACAGTTGCGCGTGCACGGCCGGCACGTGCTGTCGGTGGACGATGGCAATGCCTATCTGGCCGCGGGCATCGCCGGCCTGGGCGTGTTGTGGTTGCCGCAGTACATGGCGCGCGCACCGTTGGCGCGCGGCGAACTGGTGCCACTGTTCGAGGACTGGCACCTCGACCCGATGCCGCTGTACGTGGCCTTCCCGCCAAGCCGCCACGTCAGCCGCAAGCTGCGCGTGTTCATCGACTGGATCGTGGAGCTGATGGCCCAGCACGCACCGGCCATACAGCCACCGCGTTGAGTAGGCGCGCTTATTCCGCCTGCTTGAGCGTGAGCACATGGCTCGCCATCACGCCAAACCCGAAGTCGCAATCCGAGCCGGAGCCGACCTGCTTGATCTCCACCTCATCACCGACGAACGCGAAGGCCAACGCGCATCCGGGGAGTTCGTAGGGCTGGTAGATACCCAGATGGTGTTCCAGGGGGAACTGCCCGGATGCCATGCCGATGTTGTACGACGGTTCCCCCCGGTTCAATTCGAGGCTGAACGTGACCGTGCTTCCGCGCCTCTCTGTCTGCAGCCACGCACCCGCCCCACCGGGGCCGCGCCATTCCCATTCCTTGTGCTCCGTCGTTTCCGTTGCGATGGCGGTTGAACACATGAGGAGAAGCAGCAAGGCGACTGGGGGCTTCATCCGGGGCCTGTCGTTTGTCGTTGGTGGGACTGCGGCGTGTCGATGATTCATCCGAATTCTTGTCGCCATTGCAAGCGGCTGTCGTGGTTCGCTTCATGCAATAGGCAGATCGGATGCGCCGTTGGAGGCCATCCGCGGCTCACCCATCCTGCGAGTTCGTGATCACGCGGGTAGATGCGTTTACCTGAAGTTTTCCGATGTGCGGTTGCCCGGATTTCATCCTTTGACCGTGACAGCAGGCGTCAGGTCATCTGCTTGGAACGTTGGGTCAGGAGCAAGGAATGTCGGAAGCGAGACGGTTGGATGGCAATCAGGCGCGTCGGCTGGAGAAACTGGTCGGTATTGCGGATGACCTCGTCGCGGCGGCCATGTACGTGGATCGGATATTGGACGCAGCGCCTGACGGCGATGTCGAGGCGTGGTGGACGGCCGCCCTGGTCCATTACGGCCGGTGCTTCGGCAAGGGCGTCGCGCCTTGGGGTGCCGCCGAGGTGATCGGGAGCCTCGCGGAACTGCTTCAGGTGCGCCACCGCCACTTCAGGAGGCTGCGCGACACGCTGGTTTCCCACCCTGGGGGCGTGGACCACACCTACGCCGCAAAGGCCGTGCGTGATCGCGACGGCCACTTCCGTATCGGCTGCGAACGGGTCCCGATGTTCTCCCTGGGCCGTCTTGAGGCCATGGATTTTTCTGAACTTCTGGATGCGCTGCAGACCCTGGTCGAGCGGCGGAGAGTCAAGGTGGAGAACGATCTCCGGATCCAACTCTCCGGGATGACGGAGCAAGTGTTCGGGCAGATGCCGCATTCCAATGCGGCGGGGAAAACGGATCACCGCGAGGCCGACGTCGCACGCCATGCGCCGGGCGACCGGCCGAATTGATGGTCCCCCGTTACGATGGAAGCGCGCGCGTAGGATAGGTATCGCCTTCGGCTCAACCCATCCTGCGGCTGCCGCTCATCTGTTCTTCAGGCCAGCAACCACTTCCCGCACGCTGAGTCCCAGTTCCAGCTGGAGGCGCACGTATTCGCGCTCCTTGCGCGACAAGTCGCGCCCCATCTCGATGCGTACGTCCTCGGCCTCCAGGATGCGCAGGATCCTAGGCATCGCTGAGCCGATGGCGTCCTGCCCGTAACCTGCCTCGCGTAGCGCGGCACTCAGAAGGGCTTCGATGTCCATGATGCGTCCAGATCCAATAAAGGTGCCGCATTGTGCACCAGCAAGCCGGGATAGGTTGGGCTGAACGGAGTGAAGCCCAACGTCGCTGGCCTTCCGGCATTCCGATGTGGGGGCTTCCGAGCGCTCTGCCCGGATCTGATATCCGGCCACGTAACTCACCAAAGGTATTTCCACGAAATGGCGCACTTACCCATACTTGTGCACCTCAGCATCTTCGCCCTGAAATTCTGCAATGGCTTCGAGGCTCGGCACCTTCGCCGAAAGCTCGCGATGGGCAACAGACAATCTTGTCTTCAAGGATCGAACAAACGCGACGAAATCGCCATCCAAGAGGACTGTTCCGACATTCGCTTGAACTGTACTCACTGAACTGCCGACGAATCCTCCAGCATTGGAGAGGGCCAAGCAACGGGATATCTGCAGCTCCGCGTAGGTAAACCACAAGATTCGCTCACCCTCCATCGCGCTAAAGCTTGTGGACAAGCGCTCCAAGTTGCGTTTCGATTCCTCAGATGAACCTTTTAGCGCATCGAGAAGCAAGCGAAGATCCTTCACTCGATCTACGGGAAAATCTCGACTAATCCCGCCCTCGGGCCCAGTGCAATGCGTATCGAGAAGACTAAGAATTAGCCCCAAACCGGCCAATGGCGTCGCGATCATCAACCCGGCAGTACGGCCCAACTCATACTGAGCCTCGCGACGATTCGTCTCATCTGTCGACATCTCGCGTCGCCACAGCCAATACGCGGATAGAAATGCTACGCCGCCGGAAAGTAAGGCCGCGAAAATAGAATTGAACGCATTGACCCAGCTGTCCGAGAAATAGGCCAAGGGTGACGGGAGCATGAACGCAAGCGACACGACAGCGCCCAATCCCAAACCTAAAACCACGCATGCGCACGCCAAGGCGCGACTCACAAATGACCCCACAGCATGAGGGGAGCGCCCCCATTAGATACAAACTGAAGCTCCATCTGTTCACCCGGCATAATCAAACAAACTTACAAGTAGGGGCGCAAACACTTGCACCCAGAAGCAGCATCATCCCCCTCAACACCCCATCGGCGGCAAAAACCCCAACGTTGTCACCTCGACCCATTTTCCCTTCCGCAACACCTCCACCCTCACCCGCACCGCACTGATTGCCACGAACGGCACCACCGTGCCCAGCGCGTCTCCTTCGCCGATGCGGGGAATCCAGTCGTCGGCCATCGCCGGATCGCCCTGCGCCACCGCGTACGCACGCACCGCCTGATCCAGTTCCGCACGCGTGTACCTGGGGAAGCACGCATGCTGTTCCGCCGACGGCGTCGGCAACACGAACGACACCGCGTCGACCGCCTCCGCCGCCTCCCAGTCCGATATACAGTGCTTCCAGTCCGTGAGATCCAGATGCGGACCTTCCGCACTCAGGCCCAGGCTCGTTTCGTACTGCACCCGCACCCGGTACGTTTCGCCCGCCTTCGCCGGCTGCAACTGCAACGTCGCGCCGTACACCTCGTCGCCCAGGTCCAGCGGCACCGTCAGCGCAGCCGGCACCGCACCCTCGCTCTGCCACCCCGAGAACGAAGAGTCCGGACCTTCATGCGGCAATACCCGGAGGCCGGACAACGCCTGCGCCTGCGCCAGCAATGGCGCGCACACCACCAACATCGACAACAGCACGGCCCATGAGCGCGACGGCTGGATAGCGCGTGATTCCTTCATTCCCTGCTCCTTGCGGGACTCCGACAGCCCCGGGGCGGATGGTAGCGCGGCGTGAAGACGTTGCGGGGGTGGAGACTGCGCTCACCCCTCATCCGGCCTTCGGCCACCTTCTCCCCGCCGCGCGGGGAGAAGGAAAGCGTGCTTCGTCCGCAGTCATCGTGTAGCGGACGTGAGGCCCGCCATTGCCCCGTCGGGAGAAGGACGCGATGAACGCCGTTCCACCGGCACCCGGATGACTTCACGAAGACGTGACCGGAGCCGCCCTATGGTCGGGCGAACCTCGAACGCGCATGGCGCAAAGGAACACCATGACCATGATCAGACTGCGGGCCACCGGCCCGCGCACCGGCTTCGATGCGCTGGTGACGGCGTTGCACGGACTGGACGGCGTGGAGCGCGCCGAGGAACTGGCGGACCTGATGCCACACATGGACGACGACGACTCCAGTTCCGCCGGCCTCACCGACGATATCGGCGGCAGCGACGTGCATGCGCTGGAGATCGCAGTAGGTTCGTCGCACGCCGATGCCGTGCGCGATGCTGCCGACGATGTCGCCGCGCAGTACGGGCTGGTGCTCGAGTACGTCGACGACTTCTGAGGCGCGATGGGCGGCCTGCACTACACCACGGATGCGATGCCCGGCCTGCGCAGGCGCCGCCGCGGGCGTGGCTTCACGTACCTGGATGCGCGCGGCCGCGCGGTTCGCGATCCCGCCACGCTTGCACGCATCCGCCAACTCGCCATTCCGCCCGCCTATACCGATGTGTGGATCTGCGCCGATTCGCGCGGCCACCTGCAGGCCACTGGCCGCGACGCGCGCGGGCGCAAGCAGTACCGCTACCACCGCGCGTGGCAGGCCGAGCGTGGGGCACGCAAGTACGACCGCTTGATCGCATTCGCCGAAGCCCTGCCGCGCCTGCGCAGGCAGGTGCGTACCGATCTCGCCCTGCCGGGCTTCCCTCGCGGGAAAGTGGTGGCGCTGGTCATCGCCCTGCTCGGCCACACCCTGCTGCGGGTGGGCAACGCAAGCTATGCGAAGGAGAACGGTTCGTACGGCCTCACCACCCTGCGCAACGTGCACGCGCACTTCATCGCCGGGGGCGAAGTGCGGTTCGCCTTCCGTGGCAAGGGCGGCAAGGCACTGCTATCCCGCGTCAGCGATGCGCGACTGGTGCGGCTGGTGCGCCAGTGCCGGCAACTACCCGGCCAGGCACTGTTCCAGTATCGCGAGCATGGTCGTGTGCAGCGCATCACCTCGGGCGATGTCAACGACTACCTGCAGACGCACCTGCATGGCCCGTACACCGCGAAGGATTTCCGCACATTGGGCGCCACGCTGTTCGCCTTTCGTGCCCTGGCGTCGCTGCCGCCCCCGACACAGGAAGATGCATCCGTCCGCGCGCAGGTGCGGCGGGACGTGCTGCGCGGTGCCGCCGACCTGCTGGGCAATACACCGCGCATATGCGAGAAGAACTACGTGGACCCGCGCGTGTTTAGCGGTTGGGAAGATGGCCGCCTGCAGCAGGCCGGCCGCGGCGCGAGCGGCCCGCGGCAATGGGAAGCCGCCACGATCCGTTATCTCCGCCGCGTCATGCGCAAGGCATCGTAAGGCACTGAGGCATCCGGCCTGTTGCGGCCATCTCGATGGCGAGGGCTACGCTTGGATGCCTGCCATGCCGCGCTGTACGGGTTCGCCATGGCGAAGATGTTGTCGCCCTTCTTGCACCGGAAGCCCCGGGGAACCATTGTCGCCTCAAAGGCCACTGGCGGTCACCGTGCACTGCAGGCCAAACGTGACCGTCCCGCCGACCGGCAAAGTGGGAATGGTGACGCCAGCGCCGAGCAGGCTACTCACCGGCACGGTCGGCGACGGACAGCTGGCTCCGCCTGTCGCGGTGCAGGTCGCCGTCGTGCTGGGCGTGGTGCAGTCCTGCCCTGCCCCTGCCACGTCGGTCAGCAGGACGTTGCTGGCCGCCTGCGGACCGTTGTTGCTGGCCACGATCTGGTAGGTCACCACGTCACCGCTGATCACCGGATCAGGCGACGCAGTCTTCACCACCTGGATGTCCGTCTGCTGCAGCGTGTTGGTGAACGTGCACTCGACGTTGGCGCCCGCTGCCGTCGCCGCGGCATCGAGTGCCACGGTGCGGTTGGCCAGATCAGGCGTGGCCATGCCACCTGCACCAAGTCCCGTGCAAGTGATGTCGGTGACCTGGTAGGTTGCCGGCGTGGTGCTTTCGGTGATCGTGGTGGCGGTGCCGGCTGCGGTCAGTGCCTGGGTGGCGCCGCTCACCGGGCTGCCGGCCGTCGTCGTGGTCAGGGTCTGCGCGACTACGCCATTGGTGCCGGTGAAGCCGAAGCTGTCCACGCCGCCGATGCTGATCTTGCGGATCGTCAGCTGCGGTGCGGACTGGTCCACATCGGTGGCCGTGTTGTTGGCGGCATTCGTATCGTTGATCGTGCTCGACGGCGTGATGGCCACCGTGTTGGTCAGGTCGCCCGTGAAGCTGGCGGGCACTGTCATCGTGACCTGGTAGGTCGCCACCGCGTTCGGCGGCAGGTCCAGGCCGGTGTCGTTGAGCGCACCGGTACCACTGGCGGCGCCGCAACGCGAACCGCCCGAGGTGTTGGCACAGCTCCAGCTCACCGTGGCCGCATCGATGCCCGTCGGGATCGGGTCGCTGACCGTGATGTTCTGCGCGCCGAAGGAGCCGCTGAGGTTGGTCACCACGATGGTATACGTGCGCGTCTCGCCGGGCGAATAGGTGTCGGTCGGCAGGTCGTTCGGACCCGATGCCGGCGTATTGGTCTTGGTGACCGACAGGTCGCCGTTGAAGGCAATGTTCGCGGTGGGACAGTTGGCACCATCTCCGTTGTTGGTAGAAGGCGAGATGACGCTCAACAACGTGCCCGCACCAGAGATAGGGTCGAGAGCATAAATGGCTCCTCCGGTGGATCCCAGCAACATGTTGTTGAAGCCCCACATGGCCAGCGCATTGGTCAACGGAGAGGTCGGCCCAATGGTCGTCACCGCGCCGCTGACAGGATCAATGCTGACCAGTTGGCTCGGGCTCGACGTGGTGTCCACGCCATACAGCAGCCCGTTGTGCCAAGCCAGATCGAAGGTCTGTACTGGCTGGCTCAAAGTGATCGCAGTGGCGGTGTACGGGAGGGTGGCCAGATTGATGCGGTAGAGCGTGGTGTCCGAAAAGCCCGTCTTCAGGTAATAGTCGCCTGCTGGCGAAATAACGCCGTTGTTGTACGTGGACACGGGCAGACCCGCAATGACGCCCAGGTTCTGGCCGGCGCCGTTGGAACCTACGCGGATGAGCTCAACGATGCCGCCACCCGTTGGCCACTTGATGCCGTACATGTAGTTGTCCAGCACGTTGTAACCAAGCGCATTGCGACCGGTAGTGGAGGTAGACGACCCCAGTGCCGTTAACGTGAACGGCGCGGTCGCGTAGTTCACATTGAACAGCGTCGACGTATTCGTCGGAACCTGGTCCATGAACATGCGCGCATCGCAGGTTCCGAAGTCGGGCGGTGGTGCTGGCACGTTGTTGAAGGTGCAGGTGATATTGCTCCCCGACAGCAGCAGCGACGATGCATTCAAGGTGACCGTATTGCCGGACAGCGTGCCGAGTGTCCCTGTGTTGCCGGTCACGGCGCTGTTGGCATCGGTGCAACTGGCTGAGCCCAAGACCCAGCCTGTTGCTGGGCTCTCGGTCAGAGTGACATTGTTTCCTGGTCCGTCGATCTCGTGTGCGGCGGGACTGGCGGGCGTCGGGGTGCTGGCCGCCGTAGTGGTGATGTTGGCCGGCGTGGTCAACAGATTGGCCTGCGAGAACGAGAACGGACCGCCGAAGCCCGGCGCAGTGGACTTGCTTACCCGCACCGCGCCCGAATGCCAGCTGAGGCTGCCAATTCCGATCAACTGGGCTAGCGGGTTGCTTGTTACTGTCGACCCAGCGACATAGCGCAGGGTCACGCTTGTGACAGGCTGCGGGAAACGCAAGTGGATGTTGGCATCCGTAGTGGCGATGTTGGCATTACTGGTGGCCTGTGCTGTCCTTGTCGCGGCCGTCCACGACACTTGCGAACCGATCGACACCACAGTCGGCGCCATGGCCGGGACCGAATTGACGACGGCGCGATCGTTCCAGCTGCCCGTTGGGCCGCCATCCAGGCCGATGAGCGTGAATTCAAGATCGGTCACCGGACGCGAGAAGGTGAATTGAACCTCTATCCAAGGCAGGGAAGCGCCAGGCGCAAGGTTCATGTCCATGGAAATGCGCCCCCCCGCAACGCCGTTGAGGGTGCCGCCAGTTCGATAAGCCAAAGGAGCATCCTCCCACGGCCCCTCTGACTGAGTCGCCGTCGTGGTCACCGTGACTCCGCCCACGGAATGGGACATCGGGGTGGCAAGCAGGTCACCGCCCCCTGTGACGGCACCCCATGTCAGTGTCTCGGTCGCCGCTGCTTGCCCACAGACAGCCAGGGCTAACAGCATGGCTGCCGAGCCCAGCAACGATTTCCAGGATGGCTTGTGCAGGCTTGCGTTCGCAAGCGAAGCAGACGTGTTCATCAATGTTTCCTTCTGCGATCCGATTCCGTTCGCAGGCCATCGCGGCCCGCAAAGGAAGTCAGTAGGTTTAGTCAACGTGTAGGTCTGCTCAACGATCACCGGTAGGTGGCCAACGCGTGCGGCCTGCACCCCATGGGTCGAACCGTTCGTGGTTGCAGTGTTGCCCGGCGCGGTGCCTGGCGTGATCTGCAGCTGGAACTGATCGGTGGACGCCAGCCGCGTCACATCCTTGCTCAACCGCAGGGTGGGCGCGGCGTTGCGATCGGCAAGGTCGAGTACGTATGCGGTGCCGCTAGCTCCGGAGATCGCGACCGGATAGCCTGCAGCGACGGCGCCCGTGGTCGGATTGATCTTGAGTATCTCGATGGTCGTCGTCGCGTAGAGCCATCCGTCGCCGTCGAGCGCCAGCCCGGGCAAGAGGCCCGCCGAGGACGGAATGGTGCCGATCCAGGTGGAGGGGACGAGCGCGGTAGACGAGGATGTCGGGATCGAACCACGATCAATCCGATAGATGTAACTACCAGTCGTCCCGGACGCGACCAGATACATGTTGCCGCAGGCGTCGAACGTCAGGTCGCCGTTGCCGGCACTCGCCACAGTCGCGACCCGTGCCACCTGACCGATGAACGTATTGGTGTTGGTGTCGAACGCGTAGACCAACTGCTCCCACGCATTGTTCGCGTTCGGCCTGCTGATGTAATAGACGCCGCTCACCTGCTGACCGCACCGCGCGGAATCTCTGTCAGCACGCTGGCATTGGCCTGGCCAGGGATGGAGACGTTGAAGTTCGACCACACACCACTGACTGCGTCGTAACGGCGCACCTGTAACGTTGAACTGCCGCCCGTGGCGTAGGCTTCGATCATCCAGACGGCGGAGCCGTCCACCGTCAATCCAAGGGCATTCGATAGACCCGTGTACGGCGTGCTCGCCACGACATTCGTCCACGTGCCGTCCGACAGGTTGAGGCGCCTCAGCGCCGTTGTCGCCGGTGTCATGGTGTTGTTCAACATGAGCATGTAGGCATGACCGGTGTCGCATGCCAACTGCGCCTGTGCCTGCTGACTGAAGCCAAGCAGCGGCAATGCCGCCAGTCCGAGCAAGGATTTCCACGACCACCTGAGCAGGTGCCTTCTGGCGTGCGAGAAGCAGGTACGACTATTCACTAGGAATTCCTTGCATTGCGCATTCGCGCGAACCGCCCGCAAGTCGCCCTGCGAGCCCTCCGGCCACTCCTGCTTGCTCTCTCTTGACCATTGCTGCATGTTTCCGATGGTTGTTCCGTATTCCTGCAGATCCCGCATCCCCGATGGACGACGCGTCCGGCACAGTCATCCATTACTCCGCCGTCGACGCATTCCGCGATGGCCCGCGGACCACACCGAACGAAGCAGACAGATTCGTGATGACCCTATCCCCAGTTCCCTGCCTTCCCTGAAACGCATTGAAAGGCATGGAGGGGTGTCCCGGCGCCACCTGGCGCCTCGAATCACTCTTGCTCTAAATTCGCAAAAGCCCGACGTTTCCGGTCAACACGCCCGAAAACATCTGTCCCTCAGGGCAGAGGTACTTGAAAGAGGTACAGATCGTGCGGTGCGAATATGCTTTGGGCACCCGGCCGCTGCCGTCGACTGCAGGCATCCTCGGCCCGCTGCCCGCAACGTGACGCCAGCACGTTCTGATGTCTGGTCGAGTCCGGCGAATGCGCCACGCTTACGCCCGAACGCGTGGCGTCGCCGGGTAACGGCAAGTACGCCCGTCCGGGTTCGGCTCGCTGCGGGCCGATGCCCTGCGCGGTCTTCTGGCAACAGACACCGTCCCCTTCGGCGGGGCGCTCCAGATCTGGTTCCGATGATGCTCGAAGTCAGGGCCATGCTCGGCCCATACCCGTACATGCCGCCAACGACGCCGCGTTGCAGGATCGTACGGAAGCGTGCCGCGTTCCGGCTTACATCGTGTGGGTGGGCTTTTCGCCGCCGAGGCTGCCCGCCAGCATCGTTTCGATGCGGTTCTTGATGGCTTCGCCTTCAGTGTTCTCGGCGAACTGCACGCCGATGCCGGCGGCGCGGTTGCCCTGCGCGCCGATGGGCGTCACCCACACCACCTTGCCGGCTACCGGCAAACGGTCGCTGGATTCCGGCAGCGTGAGCAGCAGGAAGACCTCATCGCCGAGGAAATAACGCTTGGGCGTGGGCACGAAGATGCCGCCACCTTTCACGAACGGCATGTAGGCGTTGTACAGCGCGGCCTTGTCTTTCACTGCCAGCGACAGGATGCCCTGCCGTCCACCTGCTGCATTCATTCCCCGTCTCCGTGCATGTCGGTCATCCGCGCCGCGCCCCGACAGCGCGACCGCGGTCGCTGCCGGCCCAGGCCAGCAGCAGTTCCACCATGGCCAGATCGCCGCGCACCGTGGTCCGCAACAGGTCGCGGGTGCGGTTGGCGGCATCGAACCAGGTGGCCAGCTTGTTCAATCGGGCCGGATCGGTCAAGCCGGCACTTCCCGCCTGTTCCAGCGCCAGGTCGGCCGCGTGGCGCAGGCGCGCATCCGCCAGTTCGTCGTTGGCCCAGCGCTGCGCGGTTTCCACCACACCGATCTCGCCCAGCTCCAGCCGCTGCAGATCACGTGCCACCGCCTCGCGCAGCGCCAACCCGTCGTTGCGCAGCCAGTCGTCTGCCAGGCCGGGATGACCGCGTGCCGCGTCCAGCGCACGTGCCGCATCGGCGGCAGCGTGGCCTTGCGACTGCAGCCACGCTAGCGCTTCGTCACGCGGAGGCAGCCGGAACTCGATGCGCTGGCAGCGGCTGCGGATGGTGGCCGGCAGGCGTGCGGGCTGCGCGCTGACCAGCCACAGATAGCGCTCCGGCGCAGGCTCTTCCAGCGTCTTCAACAGGGCATTGCAGGCCGAGCGATTGATCGCATCGGCCGGATCGATCAGCGCCACCTGCGCACCGCCGTACTGCGGCGTCAACGCCAGTTTCTGCGACACCTCGCGGATCTGGTCGATCACGATCTCGGTGCGCAGCTTGCTGCCATCCTTGGTGGCGACAAATGAGATGACCTGCAGATCCGGATGCGTACCCGCTTCGATCAGGCGCGTGCTGCGGTCGCCCGGTGCAGGTTCGCCGTTTGCGTCGCGCTGCTGTGCCAGCACGCGGCGGGCCAGGCGATCCAGCACGGCACGCTTGCCCAGGCCGGCGGGACCGCAGACCAGCAGGCCGTGGCCAAGGCGGCCCGACGCCAGCGCCGCGACAGCGTGGTCATAGGCGCGCTGCTGCCAGGGCGAAAACGCGGCGGTCGCAGCAAAAGTGCTCATGCCAGGTCGCTGTCCGTCAGCGTGCGCAGGTACGCGGCGATGGCGTCATCGACAGCAGCGCCCACGCCGGCCGGCGGCTGCGCGGCATCGATCACGCGGAAACGCTGCGGCTCGGCGGCGGCACGCGCCCGGAAGCCGGCGCGCACGCGCTCGAAGAAATCGTCCTGCTCGCTCTCGATGCGGTCCGGCCACAGGTCACGACCCGCGGTTCGCGCACGGCCTTCGCGCACGTCCAGGTCCAGCAGCAACGTCAGGCCGGGCTTCAATCCCACTGCACGACGCTCCAGCGCGGCGATCCACTCGGGGTCCAGTCCACGCCCCGCCCCTTGGTAGGCGTAGCTGGAATCGGTGAAGCGGTCACTGACCACGAACGCACCACGCCGCAGCGCGGGACGCACCACGTCGCGCACGTGTTGCGCGCGCGAGGCGAACATCAGCAGCAGTTCGGTTTCGGCGGCCAGCGCTTCGTCCTGCGGATTGAGCAGCAGCTCGCGGATGCGTTCTGCCAGCGGCGTGCCGCCAGGTTCGCGCGTCAACACCACCTCGTGACCTTCGGTCTGCAGGCGGTCGCGGATGGCCGTGATGGCGCTGGTCTTGCCGGCACCCTCGCCGCCTTCCAGCGTGATCAGGCGCGGCTGCGACAGGAGGGCCTCGCTCATGGCACTTCCGCCTTGCGCAGGGTTTCGCGGCGCGTGACCAGGTAACGCGCGACGGCAGCATTGTGCTCGGCGAGCGTGGCCGAGAAGATGTGCCGGCCGCTGCCGTCGCCGACCGCGACGAAGTACAGCGCGTCCCCGTCCGCCGGATTCACCGCCGCCCGCAGTGCGTCCACGCCGGGCATGGCGATGGGTGTCGGTGTCAGGCCCTTGCGGGTGTAGGTGTTGTACGGCGTGTCGGTGGTCAGGTCGCGGCGGCGGATGTTGCCGTCGTAGCTGCTGCCGATGCCGTAAATGACGGTGGGATCGGTCTGCAGCGGCATGCCGATCTTCAGCCGGCGCGCGAACACGCCGGCGATGGCCGGACGTTCCTCGGCGATGCCGGTTTCCTTCTCGATGATCGATGCCAGGATCAGCGCCTCTTCCGCCGACTGCAGCGGGATGTCCTGCGCGCGCGCCTGCCAGGCGGCATCGACGGCCTTCTCCATCGCCGCATACGCACGCTTGAGCACGTCGAGGTCGGTTTCGCTGCGCGTGTAGACGTAGGTTTCGGGCAGGAAGCGGCCTTCCGGATGCTGCCCTTCGTGACCGAGCGCCGCCATCAGTTCGGCATCGCTCATCTGAGCGGTCTTCTGCTGCAGGGGCGTGGCGTTGCGCAGCGCGGCGCGCACCTGGCGGATGTTCCAGCCCTCGACGAGGGTGAAGCGGTACTGCAACGTGCGCCCTTCGCGCATGCGTTGCAGCAGTTCGCGCGGGGTCAGCGCCGGGTCCAGCGCGTACTCGCCCACCTTGAGCTGGCTGGCGGTGTTGGTTTCGCGCGCGAGCAGACGCCATTGCAGGTCGGTGCCGTGCGACACGCCTTGTTCGCGCAGCTTGCGCAGCACGGTCGGGAAGGCATCGCCGCTGGCGACCTCCAGTGTGGCGTCGGCGCTGACACCCCCCATCGCGGTGTCGGCGAACCCGCGGTGGCCCTGCCACAGCCAGAACGCCGCGCCGGCCGCCAGGGCCAGCAACAGGAGGAAGGTGATGACGATGAAGCGGCAACCGCGCTTGAGAGCTGACGCCACGTAGTCCTCGGTGCTTGAAGCAGGCTGTGCAGGATACCCGGTCGCCGTCTCAGGCTGTAGGCGTGCCCTGATCAGCCGCAGCGGTGCATCCCTTCTCCCCATATATGGGGAGAAGGCCTCAGCAATCAGGCTTCCAGCGCCCGCAGTACGCCGCGGGCCTTG
>NZ_CAMPJD010000020.1 GCF_946886695.1 uncultured Pseudoxanthomonas sp.
AGGATCAGGCCTTTAGACTCTTAACCCAACAGTCCGTGGAGACGGGGTAGAACCCTAGTCCGGAGTGTAACGGGCAGTCAAACACGATCTTCATTGATCCCTGCTACTCTCCAAAGATAGCTACGACAGCTGGCATGCAGAGAATTCCATTACCCATAATGCTTGCCCATGAGCTTGGTCACGCGTTCGGGTACAACGATAATGTTTCAGCCACCAATCTTACTGGCGACAATATCGATATGATTGAGAATCCGGTGCGGCGTGAGTTTGGGCTTCCTTTGCGAATTTCCTACTCGCCGCCCGTGACTCTTCCCGTGGTCAGATCCACCCCTCCTGCAAAATAGATGCAGTAGTTATTCCCTCGTTTCGGGCGATGGAGAGTCGGATGATTACCATTAGAGTTGTGGCATTAGCAGGTCTTTTGTCGCTCACATTTCCAGCGTTGGCTCAGAATCTCGTAACTAAGAATGAGGACTTTTCCAACGACCTCGGCAAATTGGACTTAAGTGCTGGAATCTCTAGGCAGCAAGCAGATGTGATAGCGAAGTATTACTGCCATCTGCATGTGGCGGGATGCGGCTCGGTTTCTCTAGCCATGAATGGAGGTGCCGACTGGAAGGTTCCCGTCAAAACGGGCGTTGCTGCAGCTGGTCATGCTGATCCTATTCACATCGGAAAGCATACCGGAAAGGTTTCCTGGGGGAATGGCCCCTCAATTGTCATCGCAGACATGCTTAGATCTCTACGGCCTGCGCCCAAGCCACTTAATGCAAGATTGGAGTCTCTAGATAGCGATGATTTGGTGTCAGCTATAAAGATTCAGTTTTCTGTACTTCGATCCGGCTCGACTGCAAACCATATCTTCTTGCGCTCGTCCGGAAATATGAAGTGTGATCAATCAGCAAGGCGAGCAGTGGAAGGCTGGAGTTTTGCGCCCGGAAAAGAGGAGATCACACTCGTTGCCAGCTTAAGAGCATGCATTGCCGTTGATGCCAGAACGAGACATGCTCGATAGCTCGGTCACTGCGAAAGGGAGCATATCGCAGCCGCTGACTGAACACGGCGCCCATTGTTGTGCGCTCACGACGACGATGTGCCTGCCTCGCCGTCCTCGCACTGCACGATCTCGACCGAAAGCTGACATCATGTAACTGATGTGGCGCAGCTTCGGTATCAGTTTCCGGGAGGAATCGTCAGGCTGGTGCGACGCGATATATACGGACTTCAACACCAAAGTCTTCAAGGACATCCTTGCCGCCCCCTGATGCGGATCTCCCGATCTTCGTGAGACTTGGGTCACCTAGACCTGGCCGTTCCTCGATCGAATGAGCCACCTGCCAGATGTCCGCTTTGGGTCGATAGCTGCCATCCTGGCAAGTGGGCCCCGCACTACCTAGCTGCTGTTTACTACACGGCCCACACACTGTTCGGATCCCCGGTACGCGAACGTCGCCGCGTGGCGACTGCCATGCGCCAGAACGCGATCGCCATGACGACCGCCGTCGCATCGATTAACGCACGGTGCCAATGGCCATGCAGGAGCGCCGCGAACAGGTGTTCGCCCGATGCCAGCCATCCGGCGACGGGGATCGCCAGCGTCAGCAGCGCGCATACCCAGAGCAGTTCGCATGCGGCCTTCGCGGGCCGGCGTAGGCAGGCCCACAGCGCGGCAATGAAGAACACGATGAAGTAGCCCGTGGCGATCGACACGCCCGGCAGGAGCGCGGCCACAAGGAACACCGCCGAGATGCCTGCAACCGCACCCAGGCAG
Source organism: uncultured Pseudoxanthomonas sp. (assembly GCF_946886695.1). The sequence continues at coordinate 1,772 of NZ_CAMPJD010000020.1, forward strand.
ACGCCGATCGTGAGTGCCGCCACGAACCGCGTGCGTCGCGGTTGCTCGGCCTGCCGACGCTTGCGTCGGGCTTCGATCCACAGCAGGTTGCCGCTATAGAACAGGAACGCACCCATCATCCCGAGCAGGAAATACAGCCACTTCACCGCAAAGCCGCCGAAGTTGCCGTAGTGCAGCGTTTGCAGCCCCCGCAGCATCGCCATGCCGGGCGGGAAATCCTTCGGCCCCAGCGCCTTGATGACCTCTCCGGTGGCGCCGTTGAGCGCCACGCCACCGAAGCCATTGAGTGTGCGCTGCGGCAACGCGCCATACGCGGTCACCTGGACATTGGCATCGCCGGCGTCGTGGTAGAACAGGCTCTCCGTAGCCAGTCCGGGCAGGGCCAGATCGGCGCGGCGCACCAGCTCGGCCACGGGCAGCATCGGCGTGGCGACACCGGCCGGCTCGACATGCGGCGCGAGTTCGAAGTCCGCCGCCAGCACCGTCAGCAGCTTGTTCTCGAAGACCAGGAACTGGAACGGTGCCAGCATCACGAAGCCGATGGTCAGCACCGCCCCGCTCCAGGCGAAGATCACATGGAATGGCAGGGACAGCACGCCCACCACGTTGTGCGCGTCCTGCCACAAGCGCTTGATGTTGCGGCCGGCGCGCAGGGCGAACAGATCCTTGAGGAAGGCCGGGGCGTAGATCACCACCCCGCTGACCAGTGCCAGGCCGTACAGGATGCACACCACGCCGAACACATACAGCCCGAACGAGCGCGGCAGGCCCGCGGTGAAATGCAGGTCGTAGATGAACTCGACGAATCCGCCCCGGCCCGGCAGCTGCTTCAGTGCCCCATCGTCCTCCAGCATGAACTTGCGCTGCGCCCCCACCGAGGCGTCATACCAGTACGCCGAGGGCCGTGGCCCGTGCTCGCCCGGCAACACGAGCGTCAGGCCTTCTGCGGTCTTCGGGTGCTCGCGTAGCACGCGGTCCAGCAGGGCCTGTGAACTGCCCAGCGATTCGGCAGGAGACAGGACCGTCTGCGCGGGGCGCTCCCAGCCCTGCAGTTCATGCACGAACACCGAGATGGCGCCGGCATAGAACGCGATGAACAGGAACATGCCCGACACCAGTCCGACCCACGTGTGGACCGACAGGAAAATCCGCAAGGTCGCCGCCTTCATGCCGGCAGCTCCGCGGCCCAGCCCAACAGCTTGGCCACATGGATCAATGCGAAGCAGGCCAGCGTGGCGCCGCCCATCCAGGCCCACGCGCGCCAGCCCGACTTGGCCAGGAAGGCCAACGACATGACGCCCACCCAGAACGGGAAGGCCAGCAGCAACCAGGGCAAGGTGATGCGCTCCAGTTCCCCGGGCCACAGCAGCACGGCCAGGCCGATCACCCCGACGGTGAGCGGCAGCCCCAACAGCGCGGCCGCAAGCGATTTACCCCACATGGCGATTCTCCCCGCGTGCGTGCCACCACGCATCGGCATACGGCAGCACCACCGTGCCGAACATCCAGGCCGTCAAGGCGGAGAACACCCCCGCCCATACCCCCAACGCCGCCACGCCTGCCGCGAGCGCGAGCACTGCACTGCCCCACCCTGCTGCACGCAGCCATCCTCGTCGCGACGCCGCCGCGGCCCACACGCGTTGATGCGGGCTGCCCAGGTAGAAGGCAACGGCCGACAGGAATGCCAGCAACACGTAGAGCACGTTCATGAGGGCCGCCATGTGGTCCAAGGTCTACCAGTGCGCTTCGAAGCCGACACCCACCACGCGCGGCGCGCCGAGCACGCCATGCGACAGCCCGAGCGCCTGGTCGGTGAAGCGGTATTGGATGTAGCCCTCGTCGAACAGGTTGTCGACGAACAGCCACGCACTCCACAGCGTGCTCTCATAACCGAAGCGCCCGTTCACCAGCGTGCGTGCGCTGAGTTGATTCTGGAACGCGCCGGTGTCGCTGTAGACCTTGGTGCGGTGATTGGCATTGAGGTTGGCGACCCAGTGGTCGCCGAAGCGCCAGTTGCCACCCACCGCCAGCGTCCAGCGCGGCGCATAAGCGAACTCGGTGCCCGAAAAGTCAGCCACGACACCACCGAACACCGGCTCGAACTGATCGAACTGGGTGCGCGAATGGCCCAATGAGCCATACCAGTCGAACCCGGACGAGACGCGATGCGTGGCCTCGACCTCGAAGCCATACAGGTGGGCGCGACCGGCATTGACCGTGTGGTAGTCGAAACTGCCCTGCCCGAAATTGACGCTGACCTGCTTGTCCTTCCAGTCGATGTAGTACGCGTTGGCGTTCAACGTCAGGCGACCATCCAGCCACTGCGAACGCAGCGACAACTCGTAGTTGTCGGTGTACTCGGGGTCGTAGGGCACCACCAGGCTGCGCGCGACGTTGAAGCTCGAACCGCCGGAGCGGTAGCCGCGCTGGGCCACAAACGCCAGCGATACGTCCTCGTCGAACGCGTGGCGCAGGCCCAGCTTCGGCAGGAAGGTATTGAAGGTCCGCGTGGAGTACGGCGAGGCACCGTTGGCGTCATTCACCAGACCCAGCACCGCCTGGTTGATGCCGGCGATCACCGGCGCCAAAGTGGACCCGAAGGCGGCCGGGTCCGGCAGCGTGCCAGCGAACACCGCCGTAGTTTGGCTGCCAAAGCCGTAGCTCTGGCGGTCATAGCGGAAGCCGCCCAACAGGCTGAATTTGTCGGTGAAATCAAACTCGAAGTCGGTGAATATCGCCTTGTTCTCGCCGCGCGACGGTGCGGCACTGCGGTAGTCGACTTCGATCTCGGGCAACGCCGTCACATATTGCTGCGCGACGAAGCTTGCCGTGGCCGGGTCCAATCCGATGGATTGCAGCAGGAAGGCGATCGTCGATTCGGGCGTGACCACGCCGGTCATGCTCGCGGTGGCGTTGTGGGTGTCCCGTTCGGAGTAGTACAGGCCGGCCAGCCCGCGCAGCCGATCGCCGTCGTAGGCGATGCGGAATTCCTGCGACAACGCCTTCGAGTCCAGGTTCGCTCCACCTTCCGAGCCCGAGGCGGCGGTGTAGTCGTTGTCGTAATGGCGCTCGCTGTCGGCGTCGCTCCAGGCGGTGACCGCGTTGAGGGTCCAGCGCTCGTTGATCTGGTAGTCCACTTCCAGCGTGGCGCTATTGGTCCGGGTGTCATCCACGTTCGGCGCGTCGGAGTAATTGACCCGATGGTCGAAGTAGTCCGGCACATCCAGGCTGCTGTAGGTAAAGGAGTACGGGCCGGTCCGGTCGAAGTGGTTGAAGCTCAGGCGCGCCGTCAGCCCCTCGATCGCGGAGGGCGTCCACAGGATCTTGCCGCGCACCAGCGTCGACTCCAGCGCATCTTCGCCCGTACCGCGCGTGGGGTTGTCCACGAACCCGTCGAAGTCGCGCCGCTCCACCGCCACGCGCACGCCCAGCTCGTTCTCCACCAGGGGCCCACCGACCGCAAAGGCGACGCGCCGGTCGGACGGGTCCGACCACAGGGCACGGGCGCGTCCTCCCCAGGTTTCGAGATCAGGGTCCTGGGTGCGCAGCACGATGGCACCGGCCAGCGCGTTCTCGCCCTGGATCGTCGACTGCGGACCGCGCAGGATCTCCACCTGCGATAGGTCCCACATCGTGCTGGGGCCGGTGGCGACCATGAAGTGCGACATCGCCGCGCCGTCCAGATAGATGGTCGACAGGGGCGCGCCTTCGCCATCGTTGTTGTTGATGCCACGGATGGTGAAGCCGGCATCGCCGTAGGTCCGGCTGAGGTTGGCGGTGCGATCGAAGACCTGGTACAGGCTGGTCAGGTTCTCCTGCTCCATGCGCAGGTCCGTCGTCACGGCAACGCTGGTGGTGGTGTCCTGCAGGTCGCGGTCGGTCTTCTCGCCCTTGACCACGATGGTGTCGAGCTCGGTGGTGCTCCGGAGGCCATCGGGCACGGCCTCCTGGGCGGACACGTAGGACATAGGCACGAGGGCCGCGCACAGGGCAGCGGCAAGGCGAGTGACGCGCATGCAAAGCTCCGACAGAAGGGTGGAGGTTTGGCATGGCGGCAGCTGTGCCGGCCGCAGTGCGGCCACGATCGACGATCGCAACGGGATTTTAGCGGTAGGCGATAAGAAATCACAACGCTCGAAAGGCGCCCGCCAGGCTTGCGAAGCGGCCTGAAGCTCTTTTCGCAATGCCCCGACGGCCGTCTAGGTAACCAACCAGGTGGTTGCAGGAAAGGGCAAGACGATCAAGCCCGCGTATCCAAGCACGGCCGATAGCTGCTCCTTCTCGCCATCGTCAGCCTCTCTGACCAGCTTGAGACAGGCGTCTGCTATCGGCCATAAGCAGACATCCGGACACTCGATCGCTCAGGTCCTGCCGGCGCCACCCGGAAAGCGCTAGGTATTGAGCTGAGGGATCCTCGCGAACTCTTCAGTAATGAAGTCCATGAAGACAATGGCTCTCTTCGAGACCAACCGGTTGGCTGCGTACACGATCTGCATGGGCACCGGCGGAGCGGAGAACTCTTCAAGAACGATCTGGAGATTACCAGACCTGAGCCCGTCTTCGAATAGCCCGGCTGGGCCTTGGCCTATGCCAAGACCCGCGCGGACCGACTCGCGTGACGCCTCGGGCGAGTTGACGCGAATTCGGCCCGAGACCGGTATCTCCTCATCCTTGAAGCGCCATGTAGCCCCTGATGCAAGCAAGGTGTAGATGACGCAGTCATGATGTTTCAGGTCAGACGGCACCTGCGGTGTCCCTCGCCTTTCCAGGTAGTCGGTGCTGGCCACGCATGCGCGCTTGAAAGACCCGATACGTCGCGCGCGCAGTGAGCTGCTGTCCAGATGCCCGATGCGGATGGCGAGCTCCGCGCCTTCGTCCAGCAAATTGACGAAGCGGTCGCTAATCTGAAGATCGAGCTCCAGATCGGGATACCGCTGCAGGAAGCGGGGCACCAATGGCATGACGTACATGTGGGACAGCGCCGTCGGACACGCCACCCGCAGTAGCCCCGAGGGAATCTGCCCGCGGATGTTTGCCCACAACGATCGCTGCCACGCGTATGCGAGAAGAATTGCGACAGCGCCCCCCAAGGCCAGCGCGGGCAGCGCGAAGACGAACATGCCGAACGCAAGATCCACCGCTGTGCCCGCGGCCGCCACCGCAAGACCCCAGAATGCCGCCCGAAGCAGGGAGAACCGCGAGGCGGGCCACTTGCCTTCCCGGACGGCGGCGTAGGCCTGCAGGTATCCTTCACGCAACTGTCTGGCCCGGGCGGGTGCACGCTGCTCGAAACTCTTCGGACCGAACTTGCCACCCCCGGAGGCTTCCAGCACCCCTGCCAGCACCAGGTAACGCCCGGCGGTGCGCCCGTCGATCTCTCCCGGCGGGCTGTCGCGATAGGCCGCTTCCACATCTGCCCGCACCTGCTCTGTGGAGGGGTAGTGCCGCAGGCTGGCCTCGTCGGGGCCCGCGGCCCATGCCTGGTCGGCAGCCAGAAGAAGGAGCAGGAACAGGATGATCGGCATGCCCGCCCACGCTCCGCAATCGGCAAACGCTTTCATGGAGGTTACCGCTGCACGTAGCCCACTGCGCCATCGGCATACAGCACGATCTGGTCCCAGACGCGGCCCGCGTGTTCGACCACACCGCTGCGCCGGTAGCGCACTCCCGGTGGCAGGGTCTCTAGGACATGCGCTTCCATGTCCGGAAACTCCCGCACCTGCACGCTCGCCGACGCCTGCCATTGCCCACCCTGCGGCTTGACGCGGTAATCCAGCAACGCCATGCGCGCCATCAGCGGGTCGTGCACGTACGCCTTGCGCTTGTCCAGGCCCCATGGCGCGACTTCGATCCAGCCGGTCGTGCCGACGATGCCGCTGATCGGCACCAGGAAGTCCTTGGCCAAGTCGTCGATGGCCGGTGCCTGCGGAGATGGCGCGGCCCGAAAGATCATCGGCGTGTCGTTGAAGTGCGCCCACTTGGGCAGGTTGCGGCTGCGCAGCAGCGCCCGCGGCTGTGCCGACAGTGCGATACCGGCCGGCACGAGCGAAGCGGCGCGTGGCTCGTTCAGCACCTCGGACGACAGCGCGGCGAGATTGCGCGGATTGCCGGCGACGACCTTGACACTCTTGCCGCTGCGATACACCAGCGTAGGGAATGCGAACGTCTTCGAACGATCGTACGGCCGCAACTGGTAGGTGATGCTGTCCATCACGCCGTGATTGTAGATCAGGCCACGCTGCGCGCTGGCATCGCCTGCGCGCGACGCACGGCCGGCGAACGCGTTTGCGACGCTCGCACTATCGCGTCCCGCCACCACCGACACGGCCGTACTGCCCGCCACGGGAATCCAGCGCAGCTGCACGTTGCCGGCTAACGCCCGGGTGTCGTCGAACAGGCGCTTGCTCCACGCACAGTCGGTGCTGTAGACCACGTACACGGCCTTGGAGGCCGGTTTGCCGTCGGCGGCCCAGATCGCATTTTCCACGGCATCCATCAACTGTGCCGCATCGTCGGGTTTGGTGATGACGACCTGCCGGCCGCGGTCGACGGCGAAGCTAGGCTGCGACAGCGACAGCACCAGCAGCAGCGACAGCGCCATCAGGAACCGCGCCAGCCATGTCATCGGCCCTGTATGCGCGCCCTGCGCGGACGAAGAGTGTGTGGTAAGTCGATACGAGATGCTTGCCGTCATGGCCCTATCCCCTGCGAGTGAAAATGGCGGCGGCGGACGCCCCGCGTCCGCTACCGGGTCGCTGTGCACGCCTTACTTGCGGCGAATGTCCTGCAGCGCTTCGTTGATCTTGAACAGCACGATCATGATTTCGCAGTAGATGCGCGCCAGCAGGGCGGAAAGTACGGCAAGGATCGGGGCGGCCACGATCATGCCGAAGCCCGCAAACCCGGAGTAGCGCATCAGGCCGAAACCCTTGACCATCAGCACCAGTCCAGACACCACCGCAACGGCCAACAGGATCCAGTAGATGAAGGTGATGATCTTGGGAGTCACCATGGTGTCGAAGTAGAGCCATTCCCGCATTTCAGTTCTCCTCTTTGAGATTCATGGTTGTTCGCGCAGCTCACCGATGAAGACGGGGCTATGCCTCACTCGCTCACGCGTCGGTAGGTCACGCCCATCGGTCCAGACAGCGTCCTGTCGTCGATACGGGTGAGCACCAAGGCTGCACCTTCCACATCGGGATGCCGCATGCGTATGCGGTCTCCGTCCATCTCGTAGCGCATCTGCCGCTCAACCCCGGCCAGATCCGATGACTGCACCACCACCCCGCCACGCTCGAAGCGCAGCTGGGTCAGGCCCATCGAGTCTTCGTAGGTGCCTGCCAATCCATCGCCACACGCCGATAGCAGCAGCGTTACACCAACCAACAATCCCTTGGCTCGCCATGTCATCTCAGCGCTCCCCTTGACCGACGAAGTTGACCTCGCCAAACGTCGCCGGGCGGTTGTAGTGATCGCTACCGATCGTGTATCCCAGCAGCCGGGCCTTGATGACCAGACCCTCGCTACGGCGACTTACTCCGGTGATCAGGAACCGGCTATCTAGGACCACGCTGCGCAGACCGCTGTTGCGCGTCAGTACGTCCTGCGCCTGCACGGCATCCAGCGGCCAAAAGTTGAGCTCCTCCGGATTGTCGACCTGGAGACTGATCCGCTGCCTCTGGATCTCCGGCGATGGCTGCGCGTCGAAGTTGAAGGCGCTGCCCGGCATGAACGCATCTAGGTAATACCCTCTCCGGCCGGCGTCGTATTCGCCGAACTGCGCGTTGACGTTGAGTCGCAGGCGGCCAACTTCGGCGGTGCCGTCATAGATGCCCTGCAGGCGCTCTTGCTCCTCTTTCAGCAGGCTCGGACGCTTGAATTCGTCTGCATACTTCACGCGATACTGCGCTGACGCCCACTCGTCGATCGGTGGTGTACGACCCTCCAGCCTGTAGGAAAGCATGAGAATCTGCAGATCATCCGGATGATCCAACTGGCGATCGCCAAATCGAGCCGCCGATGGCGTAGCGTCGACGGCACTACCAGCAGGCGATGCGGGCTGAGTGTTACCTGCAGGCGACGATGAATCGGCAGCTTCTTGCTGCGGCATTGTCTGTCCCACGTCGCGCGCTGGCGCTTCGCCCTCACAGCCGGCAAGCGTTGAGGCACACAGGAGTGCCAGACACACGATGCGGAGACAGCATGGCTTAGAGGCGTACATCGCTAGCATCGCCGGCCTCCTTCACTTCCGCTTCGCGCCTTGCCTGACCGATGCGCTGAAGTTCAGCCTGCATACCTTCGATGTACGCGTAGGTATTGCTTTGCTGGATCATCGCCGTATGCAGCTCCATCACCAGCCCGGGGTTGTTACCACTCAGCACGACCCTTGCGCTGATGTTGAGACCGCATCCGTCGGTCCAACTGGCGCCTGTGTTCTCCCCCCCGGCATAGACGCCATTGCGGCAGCGCCCGAACAAGGGGTTGGCTTCGGACAATGGATTGCCTGAGCGGTCGTAGACCCACTGCAGGTCGCGCGTACCCGCCGAGTAGCCACGTGGTGAATCGTTGTTCTCGCGGACCTGCGGCTGTCCGTACTTGGCGGTCAGGGCTTCCAGCGTGGCGTCCACCGAGGGCATCTGGCCGTCACGGAATTTCTGGGTGCGCCAGACAACCATCGCGGTCTCCTTGCCCGGCACACCCGGCGTGGCGACCCTCACGATTTCGTCGGTGTGTTCCCACTTGAACTTGCCCCGGCACTCCTGCCACTCGCTGGCGAAGTTGCAGGGCCGGTAGCTGCCCTTCTCGACCGTGAAGAATTGCGTGCCCAACGCGACGCCGGTCGTGTCAAGGCGATCGAGCCACCGATTCTCTTCCGTGACGACGGCCTCCTCACCCAGGCTGCAACGTGTCGTTGCCATCGCTTCCGGCAGTGTCATGCCCAGACGCAACCCGATGATGTCCGGGCCGCTGAGCTCCTTGCGAACCTTGGCGGGACACCGCAGCGGCGCAGGCCCGTCAGGCCCCGACATCGCGGCCTCCTCCAGCTCGTCCAGAGGCACGCCGCCCTCCTCCTGGCCCTCCGCAAGCTCGTCGCCACCGCAGGCCGACAGCATCATGGCTGACAACGCCAGCAGGGTTAGATGGACCTTCATTCGCATCGTTACTCTCTCCAGGTTGGGGATGTGTCGCTCGATTCAGTCCAGCAAGGTGATCTCACGCGATGGTTGGCATCTGTCTGCGGTGCATCCGGACGCTTCATCCCTTCTGAAGCACTGTCGGTATCCGGGGGGTTGCGCGGAGCGGCATAAAGGTGGACCCGCGCCTTGGCCTGGGGGTCTGGCCCCCGTGATGCGTTCCTTCAGGCCAGTGAGTCTCGGCACCCGCGCTAGCCGCCCCGACGGTCAGCAAGAGCGCCGCCGCACCCCGGCCGCACGCCCTTCGCGAAGCCCCCAGTCCCCTGCTCCTCATGCGCTTCCCCGTCCCGGCGGTACCCGTGGCCGTCATGGCGCCGCACCGGAATGGAGAAAGCCTCAGGCCACGGGCTGCCGCGCGTCCTCACGGAGCTTTCAAGGAACCTTCAAGGACGCCAGGCCGGCCCCGTGGGCGCGGTAAAAGCGCCTGTAACCGGCGTTATCATCGGCCCCATGGCAGCCTCCCCTTCGTCCGATACCCGGCTCTACCGGTGGCGTTTTGGCAGCGTCGAGTTCGACGAGGCACGCCATGAACTGCGTGTGGCGGGGCTGGCCGTCGACATCGAGCACAAGCCGCTGCAGGTGCTTTCTGTGCTGTTGCGCCACGTGGGCGAGGTGGTGACCAAGGAGGAGCTTTTCGACCAGGTTTGGACCGGTCGGATCACCGTGGACCACGTGCTGGCCACGGCCGTGGGCAAGTTGCGCAAGGCACTGGATGCCGCTGGCGAGGACCGGATCGCCACCGTTCCGCGCGTGGGTTACCGGTTGGAAGGTCCTGTCGAGCGTGTGGCCCAAGGCCAACGGATGGAGGCTGCGCTGACCTTCACCCCCGGGCAACCGGTACCGGGCCGGGAACACTTCCTGCTGGAGCGGCCCTTGGGTCGCACGTTGGGCAGCGAAGTCTGGCTGGCACGCCAGCCACGCACGCGGGACAGCCGCGTCTTCAAGTTCAGCGTGGGCGGCGAGCGGCTGGGTGCCATCAAGCGCGAAGCCACGCTGATGCGCGTGCTGCGAGACACCCTGGGTGAGCGGGACGACTTCGTCCGCGTGCTGGACTGGAATTTCGAGAACGAGCCGTTCTTCCTGGAGTGCGAGTACGGCGGACAGGCCTTACCGGAATGGGCCGACGAGCACGGAGCACTGCAGGGCTGGAGCCGCGAGCGCAAGCTGGCGTTCTTCTTGCGTATAGCGGCGGCGGTCGAGGCCGCACACGGCGTGGGCGTGCTGCACAAGGACATCAAGCCGGCGAACGTACTGGTTCGCTCGCGGGGTGACGATGCCTTCCAGCCGTGCCTGACGGACTTCGGTAACAGCCGCTTGCTTCAGCCCGAGCGTCTGGCCGAGCTGGGCATCACCGGCATGGGCATGACGGTCACGACGGCCCATAGCGGCGACAGTTCCGGTACGCCGTTGTACCTGGCGCCGGAACTCATTGCCGGACAATCTGCCACCGTGCGTAGCGACGTATACGCACTGGGTGTGCTGTTGTACCAATGGCTGGCCGGCGATCTGCGACGCCCGATGGCCCCAGGCTGGGAGCGCGACATCGCGGATCCGCTTCTGGTGGAGGACATCCGCCGTGCCACCGATGGCGACCCTGCGCAGCGCATGGGCAGCGTGGCGGAGCTGGTCGAGCGACTGTCGTCGTTGGAGCAACGCCAAGCGCAGGCAGAACGCCATGCAGCGGCGGCGGCGGCCGCGGAGCAGGTGCAGCGCACGCTGGAGCACACGCGAGCCCGGAGGCCGTGGGTGATCGCCACGATCGCCGTGTTGAGCGTGGGCCTGCTGGCCAGCTCGGCACTCTGGTGGCGAAGCGAACAGCAACGCCGCACCGCGCAGATGCAGGCCGCGCGCGCGGAAGCCGTGACGCGCTTTCTGAGCGATGACCTGATCGGCGCCCTGAGCCCGGGCGGATCCGGCTTCGAGCGCGACCCGACGGTACGGCAGATGCTCGAACAGGCGGGCAAGCCCTTGGCACAGCGATTCGACCGGGACCCTGCGGTGCGCGGCGGCATTCATGCCGCGCTGGGCGATGCCTGGCGGACGCTGGGAGATCGCGAGCGTGCTGCCCGCCATCTGCGCCAGGCCGTACAGGACTATGGCCGCGCCTTTGGTGTGGACGACGCGCAGACGCTGATCACGCGTTACGGACTGGTGCGCACGTTGGCCTATGCCGGGACGCCGGAATCGTTCACCGAGGCGGAACGTCAGCTGGAGGAGGCAGACAGGCTGGCAGGTGAGCGACGGCTGGAGGGGGAGAACGAGGTAGCCCTATATGCGGCCATTGCACGTGGACAGCTTCACTTCCAGCAGTTGCAGATAGAGCCCTCACTGGTGGCGCACCGGCGGGCCGATCTCCTGCAGCGGGCGCTGCGACCCGACGACGCCTCGATGGCGGCGTTGATCCGCTCCAACATCGCCGATGGCCTACTCAGGTCCGACAAGGCTGACGAGGCCATTCCGCTGCTGCAGACCCTGCTGGCCGATCCCCTGCTGCGCCCCGAGCGCATCGGCGAGTCCACGGTAGCGGGCTATCGCGTGATGCTGGCGCGCGCGCTGCGCAATCTGGGGCGTTACGCCGAAGCCCTGCCCATCGCCGAGGCCGCTGCGACAACCACAGAGCGCATCCTGGGCCCTGACGACTACACCACCCTGGTCCAGATGTCGCTGATCGCGAGCATCCATGACTATGCCGGCGATTGCGCCAAGGCGCTGCCGATCGCACGCACGGTTCGCGAACGCATGGCCAAGCGTTATGGCGAGGAGCGACAGGCGACGTTGATCGAAACGGGCAACCTCGGATTCAAGGAATACGACTGCGGTAACCGCGATGCAGGCTTGACCTACCTGCACCTAGCCGAAAGCGGGCTTCGCAAGCACTTCGGTCAAGACAATGTCGCGGCGCACAGCTTCCGCTATGCGTTGGCAGGCAATCTTACCGAGCAGGGCCGGTATGCCGAGGCCTTGGAGATGGTGGAGGGCTTGAGCGTGCCCGCCCTGACGGCGGGCGATTCCACGCCCGGGTGGGAGCATCGTCTGCAGGCCCTGCGCGGACAGATCTTGATGCAGTCTGGGCGCACGGCGGAAGGTCGCCCACTACTGACTTCTGCGGTCGCCTCACTGACGCAATTGGAAGCCGCAGACGAAGAGCAGCTAAAGAGTTGGCAGTCCCTGCTTCAAACTCCGTAGGCATACGGCATCCCTTCTCGGCTTGCCCCGGATCTGACCGCCAAGGTGCTCCAGACCGAACGGTCCCGTGCGATCGATCACCTCGCTGGTCGGCGTCATCTGTCCGATGCGTTGGAGCATGAGCTTACCAGTGCTTATCGCTGGGGACTGGAGGCGATTCTCCGGCGCAAGCTCAACGAACATCCCGAGCTGCTGCCGGCCAAGACCTGGCCCATTCTGGAACTGGCCGGGTGCCCCGGGCGAGTCAGGTCTGTTCGCTTGGTGACGGTGCGCGATAAGCCGCTCCACATCCCCACCGCATCAGCGCCCAAGGCCGCCTGGTAGCTGGCCGATCAGCTGGTCTAGAGAAAAATGAGGCGTGTTTGTAGCACTTCTGCGATCACGGGGTGATTTGTTGGCACTTCCGCCAACTATGGGGCGAATGCTGGTAGTTCGCTAACCATGGGGCATTTGTTGGCAACTCTAAAGCCCAGCAACCTGCCTCGCGTGGGCCCGGCTTTCCCTTCAAATCAAACATTTAGATTTGGGGCGGTTTTGCGTCGTCAGACACCAGGATCGCGAGCCTCTCAACTGGTTGGCCCACACTGCAGGATGGCTTCAGGAGAGACTGCACGAGCGTAGTACTGGAGGCCGCGTTCCGCCTGAGTAAGTGGGGTGTAGCCCGAACTGGCCAGATCAATGCTACGGACGGGACCTCGCCACCGAGCGAGAAGATCCGGTGCAACTGATTGCACAACCTAGCGCTACTCAGAAAGCTCCAGTGTTACCCCAAGACTCGGCTCCTCAAGAATCACGTGCGGCGGGATGACCACGGCCACCCGCCTCTGCGCACCGTCGATCGTCATCAATCCGCCGCCGATGTACATGCCTAGCCACTGACCGTTCACCGACACCACGGGGGCGCCGCTATCGCCGCCCGCGGGACGCGAACCAGCCCTCGTTACCTCAAAGATAGCAACCTCACGTATATATGCGCGTCCGCCGCCCAAGTACCTCACCTGACGATCAAATTCGACTCTCAGGAACCGCAAAGGCACAACAAGCCCGGTGCAGAACATCTTGGCCTCAGCTCGCGCCTCGCTCCAGTAGGCGAAGGAATCGGGGTATCCGGATGGATAGAATGACCATATATCAGTGCTGACAGGATGCCTGGACACGATTCGCGCCAAGGCGGCATCCACGCAGTCACTTGCGCCAGCGGAAAGCGGACCGAATCGTCGCCCTACTCCCAACTGGATGTTGCTGCCAACGCTTAGGCCTACGGCGGTATTCGGTTCCAACGACGGATTGATGTTCGAGTCACCGATGACGTGGTGACAGCTCAGTATCCAGCGCCTACCTTCCTCATCCTCAAGAATCACGCACGCGGTGCCATACCGCCACCCGCCCGCTATCTGCGGAGTCAGGCGGGGCGAGTGTGCACGCGCGGCTGATCCGCGTCTGCAGACATCTACCGGGACCTTCAGCGCAACTTCGACCCCATTAATCACTCGCCGTATGTTCAAGCTGCGAGAGATTTTTTCTCCTGATGCAAGCGACTCCGAAGGCAACTTACGAGGAACAACCAGTACCAATACTGGGCTGCGTCGAGAAATGCGCCCCGCGTCCCGCTCGTAAGTCCGCCAACCGAAGCCAACACTAGTCACACCCCACACCTCAAACTCCCAAGGCGGGTTCTTGTGCAGATGCCTTGCCAGAGCCGCGACAATGCTGCATCTGGATTCCAACGAAAGGTCGCTCCAACGCATGGCACTGTCCTTAAACTGTTGGCAGGCCCTGGTTAGCCGAGCACTACCTTGACAGTGGTCTTAGGGAACCGCTTCTTGAATGCGGCCTCAACCTTTGCGCGGTCTGTTTCGGTGGCAGCTGGGCTGCCCGCCTTGGCTTTAACACGAATGTCAGCAGCGTCGTAGCACTCCTTTCCGGCTGATGCTTTCGGCTCAACGTCGAGTTGACCCATCCGTGCCTTCTCTGTGGCATCGGCAGCGCCCGCGACCTCCTTATCCCACCAGTCATCCATGTCGTCGGGCTTTATTTTCCCTGAGCAATCGGGAGTGGCTTTCCCCGTCGCATCTCCCGAGGCCGGACTGGTACTCAGCAGCCCCCCCGTTGAGCTACCCAGGACATGTTCGAAAACCAATACCTCGTAATAGTCGTAAGGAATCTGGTAGCCCGCGACCGGCAGCACGAAGCGACGCTCTGTTTGATAAGGTGTCTGTGGGTGATAGCCCCCGACCTCACTGGGCTTGACGATCGGGTACATGCCCATCGCCGCGATCTTCACAAGGTGCGCTCGTAGTGTTACTGGCTGACCAGCTAGTTTCGCAAGTTCTCCAGCGGCACTGTGGGCCACCACACCGCCCCCCGTGCCCGAATCCTTGGATCCCGTTACTAGTCCTAACAAACGATCGGTTCCGCCGGTCAAGAGCGCTTTAGTGCTGTCCAGCAACGCCTCTACCACCACAGAATTGTCGACATCACCCGACATTCCGAGCAGACTGGACCCAGGACCAAGATTCAGTGTCAGTCGCGTCGTTCCAAGCTTACTCTTGGTATCAACGATGAACTCTCGCTCGTAGTCAGGAAGATAGATGAGTGAGATGCTCTTCGACAGCTCAAAGCGTGCTAGAGCTGCTAGGTCGGTGGTCACAGATATGTTTGAAAGCCCCATTCGCTTTGTAGCCGGATCCTTGGGCTTATCCCCTTCGTCCTCTTTGCCGTCCTGTGCGCCCTCTTCTTCTGGCTTATCCCCGGCAGCTCCCTCTGCACCATGCGCGTCGACCTGATCTCTCACGTCCTGATGAGCGATTAGCACGCTAGCTGCCGGAACGCTGCCGCCACCTTCTAGCTGCATGGGCACGAGAACCCTTAGCTCGTCGGGGACAGCGGTTAGCATCACTGTCTTGCCGTCACCGGCAACCCTGCCCGATACCAAGAATGCCTTTGAGCCGATCGGGTAAGGCTCTTTTACTACGATAAACGGGCGGGTTTCATAGTAGCGAAGCCCACCGTCTTTCATCGAGCCGTCCCCGGCATCAATGAGCGTTGGAGTGATGTTGGCGCACCCCGAAAACGCCATTGCCGACGTAAGCACCGCTAATCTGATAGCCGAACGCATATCGCCCCCGTGAGTTAGAAGACATCCCCAACATTGTTTTCTCCCCCTGCGGCGTGCTCAAAAGCCTGGCGCACCAAGATGCTTTGAATGGGCCGCTTCATCTCGCCCAACGGCACACTTCTGCCGTCCAGGACAGAAACCTAGACATAAATACATGTAGCTGACGAACGGTGAATCAGAGATCGCCGCTTCCTTGGACTTCCCTGGAGAGATCACCTTGCTTTGTCATTTCGAGCAGCTCGTCGTAAGACTGTCTTCGTCCTAGGCGCGACCAAGGACGAGGCCTTGATCCTTGGTGATTGATCGCTTCTAGCCGTGTCGGAACCGTAAGCTGGCCGACCTCGCGCGCCTGCCCGCCGGAGGTCGTGAGGCGCGAGGCGATCGCCTCGCTCACTGGGTAGGCGGCTGCGACAACCCCTACGCCGGAGACCGATACTCCGCTCGCACGAAATCATTGCCCAGCGTGCGACGGGCTGCTTACTCAGCGGCACTTCGGATACCCGCTGTTGGCACAGGAGGGATTTTCCGCTTCTGGCCATCACTGGTGCTACTCTCGTGTGGCGACCCCGCCATCTCTTGTGCTAATGGATCCATTCCTATGGATTTCCGCTTTGGGCCTATTCCGTTGAAAAACTCGGATCTGGAGCGGGAGCGCCACGTGACCATGGAGCCGGAACCAGGATTGTTCGATCCGGGATGAACCAAGTGCGGGCGCGTAAGCGCCCCCATGCCTTGAATGGGAACCGCAATCCCCGCTTCCGCGCCTTTCGGCATCAACCACGCAGCCATTCTTCGCAGATTCTGCGCGATGGCCGCCAATAGGAACTCGTCGCGGGCACCTTTCAGTCCGCGCAGACGCAGGCGATCCAGCCGCAGGATGCGTTTGAGATGGGCGAACAGCATTTCGACCTTCTTGCGATGTCGTCGCGACCGCGCATATCGAGGTGTCGTTGCCAACTGACTAGCCACGTCGCGCGCGGATTCGTTGACCTGCCGAGCGATCTTCCGATGCGTGGTATTGGGGCAGCACCGTGACTTGAGCTCGCAGCCGGCACAGTCGTAGACGCTGCTGCGATAGATCAGCGTGTCATCCGACGTGGGCTTGCCGGTTGAACGCAGAGGCTTGTCCTGCGGGCAGCGGTACTCGTCGGCCTCAGCTTCCCAACGGAAGTCGGAACGTCCCAGCGAACCATCCTTGTGCTCGGCCTTGTCCCACACCGGTACGTGCGGCTCGATCGCCTTCTCGTTGACCATCCAACCCAGCATCTCGGCGGTACCGTAGGCGGTGTCTCCAATCAGATGCGTCGGCTTGATATCGAACCGTTTCTCGACGCGATCCACCATGATTCGGGTGGCGTTGAGCTCGTCCGTGCGGCATGCGGGTGTAGCTTCCACATCGACGATGACGCCGGCCTTGGTATCGATCAGGTAGTTGGTCGAGTAGGCGTAGAACGCTGGCCCTCCGGGCGCAGCGGTCCATTGCGCCGCGGGATCCGTGAGCGACACGTTCTTCGGCGGCTTGCGCGGTTCCTCGGCGGCGTCCAGCGCCTCCAGATACTCGCGTACCGGCCGCGTGAGCGACGACTCCCGGTCCCAGCTGGCTTCGCTGCCCGGAACACCGCGCTGGCGGTTGGCATCCGCCTTGATGACGCTGGCATCGATGGCGAAGCCTTCGCCACGGACCAAGCCTTCGGCCAGGCAGCGCTCCAACACCTTCTCGAACACGAACCGCAGCGTGTCGTTGTCGCGGAACCGGCCGAGCCGGTTCTTGGAGAACGTCGAATGGTCCGGCACCGCGTCTTCCAGGCCCAGCCGACAGAACCAGCGGTAGGCCAGGTTCAGATGCACCTCTTCGCATAGCCGGCGCTCGGAGCGGATGCCGAAACAGTAGACCACGATCAGTATGCGGATCAGCAGCGCCGGATCGACCGAGGGTCGACCGGTATGGCTGTGGTGCGGCGCAAGGTGCCGGTGCAATTCGCTCAAGTCCAGGAACTGGTCGATGCCGCGGAGCAGATGGTTCGCTGGAACGTGCTCTTCCAGGTTGAAGACATAGAACAGCGGCGCTTGGCCGACTTCCTGACGTCCCATCATCGCGTCGACTTCCGCTTGATCGATGGGACGTCAGTGGACCAGCTTCAGATGACCGATTCAACCGAGTCTTTCAACGGAATAGGTCGGAAGCTGCCATTCTCCCCCTACCCCGATAAACATCCCTGATCATCCGCGAAGGACACGCATCACGTTCGCGACGGCAGGAGAGATCTGAGCAGCGCTCCTCTACATGGAACCCGCCATTTCCGGCACAGAAGGAGTAGCCCTCGCCTATCCCACGCGCCCAGCAGTAGACCCACGCAGCATCAAAGCAAAGTCCAACGTCTGCCGGTGCTGCACGTCCACGCCGTCAATGATGGCAAGTAGGAGCTTCACGGCGCGAATACCGATTTCGCGCATGGGTTGGCTGATGGTGGTCAGGGGTGGGTTGAGGTATCGGGATGAGACCAGGTCGTCGAAGCCGATGACCGAAAAGTCGTGCGGCACGCTGAGCCCAAGGTCCCTGCAGGCGGCCAGTACCCCCAACGCCATCTGGTCGCTGAAGCAGAAGGCGGCAGTCGGTGTGCCGACGCCCTGCCCCAGCAGTTGCCTGGCTGCCGCGTAGCCCGACTCCACGGAGAAATCGCCTGGCACGAGTGTCAGCTGGCGCAAGCGGCCGCGCGCCTTGGCTGCACGCTTTGCCCCTTCCAGTCGTTGTTGATGCAAGGGATTGTCAGGCGGACCGCCCACCACCGCGATACGCTCGTGCCCCAATCCGTAGAGATGTTCCATCGCGGCACGCGCAGCGGCAGCATTGTCGATATGAACGCTTGGAATGCCAAGCGCCGGATCGAATTCGCAGCCATTGACTACCGGCGCGCGCGGACCCAACTGTTGGACGATCTCGCGCGCCGTCGGCGGCAGCCGATGTCCCAGGACGATCAGGCCATCGGCCTCGTTGCGGCGAAGCATCTGCGCGTAGCGCTCTTCGCGATCTGGCTGGTGCTGGGTATCTCCCAGAAGCACGGCGTAGTCAGCGGCCTGCGCGGTTTCTTCCGCACCTTGCAGGATCTGCGCGAAGAACGGATTCGCAATGTCCGGGACGGTGACCAGAATCTTGCCGCTGCGCTGCGTCTTGAGCGTCCGGGCTATCGTATTCGGGACATAGCCAAGCGCGGCCGCTGCCTGCTCGATGCGCTCGCGCGTCGCCGGCAGCACCTTCTCCGGGCGCGAGAGCGCTCGCGACACCGTCCCTGCCGAGACGCCCACGTGTTTGGCGATGTCGTAGATGGTGGCCATGTCAGTCCCGGCGTCTCCGATGCGCTGCACAACGCCTCTGCCGAGGACCCCATGCTAGGATCATGCAATCGATTGCATCAAGGCCGATTGCGGTGAAGACACTCAAGGGTCCCGCGCTGTTCCTGGCGCAATTCATCGGTGACAAGCCTCCTTTCGATCGATTGGACACCTTGGCCGAATGGGCCGCCGGGCTCGGCTATTCTGGCGTACAAGTGCCCACCAGCGCGCCCCATATCTTCGACCTGGCGCAGGCGGCCCAGAGCCAGGCCTACTGCGACGATATCGCCGGCACGCTCGACCGGCACGGCATCCGCATCACCGAACTGTCCACCCACCTGCAGGGCCAGCTGGTCGCCGTCCATCCCGCGTACGACAGCCTGTTCGACGGCTTCGCCCCACCGGAAAAGCGCGGCGATCCCGCGGCCCGGCAGGCCTGGGCGGTCGAACAGGTGATGATGGCCGCCCAGGCCAGCCAGCGACTCGGACTGACCGCGCACGCCACGTTCTCGGGTGCGTTGGCCTGGCCCTATTTCTACCCCTGGCCGCAGCGGCCGCCGGGCCTGGTGGAAGAGGCCTTCGTCGAACTCGGACGCCGCTGGCGTCCCATCCTGGACACCTTCGATGCCCACGGCGTCGACCTCTGCTATGAGATCCATCCCGGCGAAGACCTGCACGACGGTGCGACCTTCGAACGGTTCCTCGACGCGGTGGACCATCATCCGCGCGCCAAAATCCTCTACGACCCCAGCCACCTGCTGCTGCAGCAGATGGACTATCTCGGCTTCATCGACCGCTACCACGCACGCATCGGCATCTTCCACGTCAAGGACGCCGAGTACCGCGCCAGTGCGCGCAGCGGCGTCTATGGCGGCTACGAGAACTGGATCGACCGGCCGGGCCGCTTCCGCTCGCTGGGCGATGGCCAGATCGATTTCAAGGCGATCTTCTCGAAGATGGCGCAGTACGATTTCCCCGGTTGGGCCGTACTGGAGTGGGAGTGCTGTCTGAAGCATCCGGAAGACGGCGCGCGCGAAGGCGCTGCCTTCATCCGCGACCACCTGATCCGCGTGACCGAGCGCGCCTTCGATGATTTCGCCGACAGCGGCGCGAGTCGGGAAACACTGCGCGGCATGCTGGGGATCTGACCGAACACCGACCTGGGAGGGAAAGTCATGACGTTCGCCATGTCGCGCCTGAGCGCGATGATGTTCCTGCAATTCTTCATCTGGGGGGCGTGGTTCGTCACCCTGGGCACGTACCTGGTGCAGGGCCCGCTTAAGGCCAGCGCAAGCCAGGTCGCCACCGCCTTCCTCAGCCAGTCCATCGGCGCCATCGTCGCGCCGTTCCTGGTCGGACTGATCGCCGACCGCTACTTCGCCGCGCAACGCATCCTGGCGGTGCTGCACCTGGCCGGGGCCGTACTGATCTGGTTCGCGTCCACGGCGACGAGCTTCGACGCGTTCGCCGCGTATGTGATGGCCTACATGCTGTTGTTCATGCCGACGCTGGCCCTGGCGAACAGCGTGGCGATGCGGCACATGCAGTCGCCCGAAAAACAGTTCCCACCCGTGCGGGTCGCGGGCAGCATCGGCTGGATCGTCGCCGGCGTGCTGATCGGCTGGCTGGGGTGGGAACAGGCGCATCGCCTGGAGCTCACCTTCCGCATGGCCGCGGCTGCCTCGCTGATGCTGGGACTGTACGCCTTCACCCTGCCCCACACGCCGCCGCTCGCGCAGCAGCGCAACGCTTCGCTGGGCCAGATCCTCGGCTTGGACGCGCTGCGCCTGCTGAAGTCGCGCTCGTACCTGGTGTTCTTCCTGGCCTCGATCGCCATCTGCGTGCCGCTGTCGTTCTACTACAACTTCACCAATCCGTACCTCAACGACCTGGGTGTGCGCGGTGCGGCCGGCCTGCAGTCCCTGGGCCAGGTATCCGAAGTGCTGCTGATGCTGGCCATGCCCTTCCTGTTCGCGCGGCTGGGCGTCAAGACCATGCTGGCGATCGGCATGGCGGCGTGGGTGGTGCGCTACGGGATGTTCGCCTATGGCGACGCCGACGGCGGGTTCGCGCTGCTGGTCATCGGCATCGTGCTGCACGGCATCTGCTACGACTTCTTTTTCGTCACCGGCCAGATCTACACCGACGCCCACGCGGGCCCGGCGGTGCGCAGCAGCGCGCAAGGGTTCATCACGCTGGCCACCTATGGCGTGGGCATGTTGATCGGCACCTTCCTGTCCGGTGCGGTCGTTGAGCACTACACCACGGCGGCGGGCCCGGACTGGCAGAAGATCTGGCTGTTCCCGGCGGCTGTGGCCTTCGTCGTGCTGGTGGCCTTCCTGCTGCTGTTCCGCGAGCGGCCGGCTTCTGCCGGTGCGCCCTCCACGTCGTCCGCCAGCTGAGGAGCCGTCGCATGGGCAAGCTCGGAGTCGCCATCGTCGGCACCGGAATGATCGGCGCCGTGCATCGTCGCGCGGCCTTGCTGGCCGGCGCGGTCGTGCGTGGCGTCAGTGCGTCATCGCCGGAACGTGGCGCCGAAGTTGCGGAAGCATGGGACGTGCCGCGCGCCTATCGCGACATCAGCGACGCCCTCGCCGACCCGGAGGTGCAGGTGGTGCATGTATGCACCCCCAATCATCTGCACCGCGCGATGGCGCAGGCTGCGTTGGAAGCCGGCAAGCATGTGATCTGCGAGAAGCCCCTCGCCACCACCCTGCAGGATGCCGAAGCGCTCTCCGCGCTGGCGGCCTCCACCGGCCTGGTGGCGACGGTGCCGTTCGTCTACCGCTATCACCCGGTCGTTCGCGAAGCGCGTGCGCGGATCGCGCACGGCGACCTGGGGCCGCTGCGGCTCATCCATGGCAGCTACCTGCAGGACTGGCTGCTGGACCCGGCCAGCAACAACTGGCGCGTGGATCCGGCGCTGGGCGGCGCGTCGCGCGTTTTCGCCGACATCGGCTCGCACTGGTGCGACCTGGTGGAATGGGTCAGCGGCGAACGCTTCGTGGACGTCAGCGCCGCCTTCGAAACGGTTATCGCGCAACGCGCCGCCGCCACCGGGCTGAGTTTCTCCACGCCCGCGGCGGGCGGCGCGATGCAGCCGGTATCCAGCGAAGACGTGGCCGCGGCGCTGTTCAAGACCGGCAACGGCACGCTGGCCTCGTTGACCGTCAGCCAGGTGTCGGCCGGACGCCGGAACCGCCTGTGGTTCGAAATCGACGGCGCGCAGGCCAGCGTGGCCTTCGATCAGGAAGACAGCGAACGGCTCTGGATCGGCCTGCCCGACCAGCGCGAGGAGATCTTCGTGCGCGGTCCGGGAGCGGGAAGCGCCGAACAACGCCGGCTGTCGGTGCTGCCGCCCGGTCACGCGCAGGGCTACGGCAACTGTTTCGACGCCTTCGTCGCCGACACCTACCGCGCCATCGTCGCTGAGCGACCTGAAGGGCTGCCGACGTTCGAGGACGGGCGGCGTTCGGCGCTCATCGTCGATCGCGTCATCGCCTCGGCCAGGTCACGCGCCTGGACGCCGATTCCCTGATCGAAGACATGACCGGCTTTCCTTTCCTCCACACAGATCTCCGGACTCCGAGCACACCATGAGCATCACGCCATTGCGTAGAGTCGTAACCGCCACGCTGCTGTTCCTGTCCTCCCTGCCCGGCTTCGCCAAGGACGCCGCGCCGGCCAAGCCCATAGCCGTGCAGATGTACACCCTGCGCCATGTGGCCTCGCTCGATGAACAACTGAAGATCGTGCACGATGCCGGCGTGCGGGCGGTGGAAACCGTCGGCACGCAGAACGTCAGCGCCAGCGAACTGAAGCGGTTGCTGGACACGTATTCGATCAGGGTCATCTCCAGCCATGTGCAGCTGGCGGACCTGCGCGCGGACCTGGACGGCGTGGTCGCCTTCAATCAGGCGATCGGCAACACCGTGTTGGTGGTGCCCTATCTGGGCGAACAGGAGCGGCCGACCGACGCGGCAGGCTGGACGGCCCTGGGCGAGGAACTGGCCGGCATCTCGAAACAGCTGCAAGCCAGGGGCATGACCCTGGCCTATCACAATCACGACTTCGAACTGGTGGATTTCGCCGGCAGGACGGGACTGGATCTGCTGTTCGAAGCGGCCGGCCCCGGATTGAAAACGGAACTGGATCTGGCCTGGGTGGCGCGCGCCGGGCTCGACCCAGCGGCGACGCTGGGCAAGTTCCGCGGGCGCCTGTTCGCAGTCCACGCCAAGGACAACGCCGCCACGGGCCAGGCGCAGGACGAGGGCGGCTTCGCCGCTGTGGGCCAGGGCGTGCTGGACTGGGCATCGATCCTTCCTGCCGCCAGGGCGGCGGGCGTGCAGTGGTTCATCGTCGAGCATGATCAGCCGCGCGATCCTGCGGCGGTGGTGAAAGCCGGCGCAGACTATCTCTACAAGCACCTGCCTGCGGACGCAGCGCGCTGAATACCGGAGTGATCCCCATGGGGAAATTCGTCAAGTTGGCCGGCCTGTCTGTCGTGGTGGCCGCCTCCATCGCGGTCCCGGCGATCTCGGGAGGCCCGCGGGATGCGGCGGCCGGTGCCCGGCTCTACGCCACCCAGTGTTCGGCCTGCCACGGCGCGGAACGTGCCGGCATTCCGGGCACCTTCCCTGCCCTCACTGACGTGGGCAAGCGGCTGGACGAAAAGCAGATCAGGGAGAAGATCGTGAACGGCGGCGGGCTGATGCCGCCCTTCAGCCAGCTCTCGGAAAAGGAAATCGACGACCTGGTCGCCTTCCTCAAGCAATAAGCGAAGACGGATGAGCGTCCGGTGCGCCGCTCAGAGTTCGCGCACCCAGACGTTGCGGAAGCTGACCCTGGCGTCGTGATCCTGCAGATAGATCGGGGCGCAGCCGTGGGGTGGATACGAGGGCGCGCCGATGTATTCGGTCTTGCCCGACACGACCGTATCGTTCTGCACCAGCACACCGTTGTGCAGCACGGTGATGCGCGCCGGTGAGATCAGGCCGCCGCCGTCTGAGAAGCGCGGCGCCTTCCAGATGATGTCGTAGACCTGCCATTGGCCCGGTGCGCGCGAGGCGTTCACCAGCGGAATGGCCTGCTTGTAGATCGATGCCGCCTGCCCGTTGGGATACGTGGGGTTGTCGTAGCTGTCCAGCACCTGCAGTTCGTAGACCTCCTGCAGGAAGATCCCGCTGTTGCCGCGCTGCTGCCCATCGAAACCCCGGGTCTCGGCAGGGGTGCGCCATTCCACATGCAGCTGGATATCGCAGAAGCGCTGCTTCGTGCGGATGCCCTTGCTGCCCGGCACCACCGTGAACATGCCGTCGGCCACCGCCCAGCGCGCCTCGCCGCCCTGCTCCCCCTCCCACGCAGACAGGTCCTTGCCGTCGAACAGGACCACGGCATCGGACGGCGCGGCATCGCGGGGCGTGGCGACCATCGCTGGGATCGGCTTCCAGACTTCGGTCTTGGCGGGATCGCGCTGAGGGTCGCTGGCGGCCTGCGCGATCGCGGGCGCTGCGGCCAACACGCAAGGGGCCAGCAGGCAGGTCGCCATCAGCATGGATCTTGTCATCGGGGTCATGGAGGTTCTCGTGAACGCGCGGGGCGCGGACGCACGGTACAGGCCGCTCATTCGGTGGCCCATGCCGGCGTGCCCAGCGTGTAGCCCAGTTCGCCGTCGTAGCGGCCCGGCACGGGCACGTACCGAAGCGCCTCGGTCGCGCCCGGGCGCGAGGTGAAGAAACTGAAGATCGCCAGCTGCTTGAGCATCGTGAAGTAGTGAGGCGTCAGCGGCCCCGCGTTCACACCGCCTTCCTTCGCGGTGGTACCCAGCCCCGCCCTGGCCTCGGCATCCAGCGCACGCAGCAGTGTGGTGCGCGCGTCCCGCGACAGTGAGAGGAACCGTTGCCCGCCACGCCGATCAAGATCGGCCAGACCGTCGCGGAAGATCGCCTGGTTCTGCGGCGTGTAGCAGTCGGCCACGTATCGGGCCATGAACGCGCCCGTGCCCGCATCCTTGGCACCCGGCGTGCTGGTCCGCGGCAGGATGGTATCGGCTACCTC
Source organism: uncultured Pseudoxanthomonas sp. (assembly GCF_946886695.1). Next base: position 26,657 of record NZ_CAMPJD010000020.1, read on the forward strand.
GTCCAACAGCGCCACATCGGCGTCGGAAAAGGCGTTCGCAGCGCCGGCAACCGGCGCCTGTGCGTAGCCGAACGCCGGCATGCCGATCATGGCCGCGCCGGTGGCGGCGGCGATCATCTTCAGGAGTTCCCGACGTTCCATCACAGGTTCCCCGCCTTGAGTTCTTGCACCGCGTGGTCCGCCGCACGCGCCGTCAACGCCATGTAGGTCAGCGACGGATTCACGCAGGCGCCTGAGGTCATGCAGGCGCCATCGGTCACGTAGACGTTCGGCGCATCCCACACCTGGTTGTGCATGTTCAGTACCGACGTTTTCCGGTCCCGTCCCATCCGCGCGGTACCCATTTCGTGGATACCCATGCCCGGTGCGTAGTCATCGTCATGCACTCGGACGTCCCGGACGCCCGCGGCCTCCAGCATCTCCGCGGCATCGGCGCCCATGTCCTTGCGCATGGCGAGCTCGTTCTCGCGCATGGTCACGTCCATCGCCAGCACCGGCAAACCCCACTTGTCCTTGCGTTCGGGGTCCAGGCTGATCCGGTTGTCGTGATACGGCAGCATCTCGCCGAACCCGGTCATGCCGATGCGCCACTCGCCCGGCTGGCTCAGCGCCTCCTTCAGTTCCGCACCGATATTGAGCTCGGCGATCTCGCGCGACCACCCCGTGCGGCTGGCGCCGCCCTGATAGCCGAAGCCGCGCATGTAGGCGCGATTGTCGCTGCCGACGTTGCGGAAGCGCGGAATGTAGAAACCGCAGGGGCGACGGCCGAAATAGTACTTGTCCTCGTACCCCTCGACGCGGCCCGATGCGCCCACGCGGAAATGATGGTCCATGACATTGTGGCCCAGCTCGCCCGAGGAAGAACCCAGACCGCCTTCCCAGACATCGGTGGCCGAATTCATCAGCAGCCAGGTGGAGTTGAACGAGGACGCATTGAGGAAGACCACCTTGGCCGTGTACGCGTAGGTCTGGCCGTTCTCGGCGTCGATGATTTCCACCCCTCGCGCGCGCTTGCGGTCCTTGTCGTAGAGCACCTCCTTGACGATCGAGAACGGCCGCAGCGTCAAGTTGCCCGTCTTCATCGCCGCCGGAAGCGTGGCCGATTGTGTGGAAAAGTACGCGCCGAACGGACAACCTAAAACGCACTTGTTGCGGTACTGGCAGTTCACCCGGCCCTGTTCGGGCTTGGGCTGGGTGATGTTGGCGGTGCGCGAGTGGATGAGGTGGCGCGTGCCGCCGAAGGCCTGTTTGATCCGCGCGGCTACGTCCTTCTCGACGATGTTCAAAGGAATGGGCGGCAGGAATTCGCCATCGGGCAGGACGTCCAGGCCTTCTCGCGTACCGGCGATGCCGGCGAACTTCTCGACGTGGTCGTACCAGGGCGCGATGTCGGCATAGCGGATCGGCCAGTCGGTGGCGATGCCTTCTTTCAGGTTCGCCTCGAAATCCAGATCCGACAGGCGATAGCTCTGCCGGCCCCACATCAGTGATCGGCCGCCGACGTGGTAGCCGCGGTACCAGTCGAAGCGCTTGGTTTCCGTGTAGGGGCAATCCTGCTCGTTCGCCCACATGTCCAGCGTGTTCTCGCCCAGGCCGCCGTCACGCGCGCGGACCGGGAACCTGGCCCGCATCTCCTGGGTGGGATGATTGCGATGCGGGTAATCCCACGACTCCTTCATCGCGTTCACGTAGCCTTTGACGTGTTCGATGTTACGGCCGCGCTCCAGCATCAGGACTTTGAGGCCTTTCTCGGTCAGTTCTTTGGCAGCCCAACCGCCGCTGATTCCCGAGCCGACGACGATGGCGTCGTAGTGATTGTCTGCCATGGGATTTCCCTGGTGGATATCGGATTCAGATGTCGCAGAGGCGCACGGCCTCGCGCAGCGAGGCGATGGGGTCGGCGGCGGTGGGCATGAACTCCTGCGCCACGTAACCGTCGAAGCCCGTGTCGCGGATGGCGCGGCAGATGGCGGGATAGTTGAGTTCCTGGTCCTCGCCGATCTCGTGCCGGCCAGGCACGCCCGCGGTGTGGTAATGCCTGAAGAACGCGTGGTGCTTGCGGATCGTGGCAATCACGTCGCCTTCCATGATCTGCATGTGGTAGATGTCGTAGAGCAGGCCGAAATGATCGGAGCCCAGCCGCTCGCACAGCGCCACGCCCCAGCCGGAGCGATCGCACAGATAGTCGGGGTGATCCACCTTCGAGTTCAGCAACTCCATGATCAGCATGACGCCGCGCTTCTCCGCATGGCCCAGGATCCGTTTCAGGCCGGCTTCGGCGTTGGCCAGGCCCTCCTGCGGATCCATGCCGTTGCGATTTCCGGAGAAGCAGATGAGGTTGCGATAACCGGCGTCCGCCACCAGATCGATGTGGCGCGTATAGCGCTCGACCAGCTGATCGTGGAATTGGGTGGCGGCGAAGCCTTTATCCAGGCCAAGCTCTGCGCCGTTGCACATCGAGCTGAATACGCCATGCGCTTTCAGCGTCAGCCAGTCCTGCGGGCCGACCAGGTCGATGGCGGCAAAACCGATGCCCTTCACCGTCTCGCACAACTGGGCAATCGACAACTTCGGGAATGTCCAGCGGGCGACGGAGTGTTTCAGCGTGCCTTTGAGCGGCGCCGCTGCATCGGTGCCGGACACCAGGCCGGCACCGACCAGCCCAACGCTGCCCAACATGGCGGCGCGCAGCGCATCCCGGCGTGTAAACCCCTCGCCCTGCGCGCTCATGGACCCAGCCACGGCCGGCGAACGCTCGAAACTTTCGTTCGAGACATCGTTGCCATCACGAGGCATGCGCCGGACGAGATGCGACACGCCGCTCTGATCGAATAGACATACATCGATTTCCCGGCCTCCCAACCGGCACGAAGCTTCAAATATTCGCCTCAATGCAATCGATTGCACCATAAAGCAGCCGAACACTCCGGTGCAAGACGCCACGCACGAATTCTCATGCTGCAGAGCACAACAATTCGAACATTGCGTGGGCTCTACAGCACGATTTCCGGAAAGCGCGTTTGCAGCGCCATGCCCCTCTCCGACATACGCATGACTCATGATAAGCAGCGTGCTGGCTGGCGGTCATCAGCGGCCCCACCGTGTGCACGAACGGACCGGCGCAGTTGAGCGGCACGTTGATGTCCTGCAGCCCGCGCCTGACATCGACCAGGTCATCGAGCGCGAGCATGCGAGCCTGCAGTGGCTCTTCGTCACGTCCAGCAAGGACGAGTGTCGGCCCGATTTCCTTCGCCCGTGCGGCGGCCAGACGCACGGTGTCGCCGGGGCGTCGTGAATCATCATCTTCTTCGTGTTGTTTTCCTCGCCGGTTCACAGTACCCGAGTCCCGCCAGGCTCCGCGCAGTTAACGTATCGCTTGCTAGACTCGCCCATGCACTACGTCCGCCCAGTTCTGTCCGATTCACTGCCATAAGGATCCGAACTATGCGCAAGGGCTCTGCCTTGCTGGTCGATGCGCTTGAGAACGAAGGCGTGGACCGTATTTTCGGCGTACCGGGGGAGGAGAATCTCGACTTCCTGGAGTCGCTCCGGACCTCACGCATCGAACTCGTCCTGACGCGTCATGAACAAGCAGCCGCCTTCATGGCGGCGACGCATGGGCGGCTCACGGGTAAGCCAGGCGTCTGCCTCGCCACGTTGGGCCCGGGCGCACTGAATTTCTCGACCGGTGCAGCCTATGCCCATCTCGGGGCCATGCCGATGATCCTTCTTACCGGCCAGAAAGCCGTGATGAGCGCCAAGCAGGCTCGTTTCCAGATCGTGGATATCGTCGCGTCGATGAAGCCACTGACCAAGATGACGCGCCAGATCGTCAGCGCGGCGTCCATTCCCGCCACCGTGCGTGATGCGTTCCGTGTTGCCACGGAGGAGAGGCCGGGGCCGGTGCATCTCGAGTTGCCGGAGGACGTCGCCGCCGAAGAGGTCGAAAGTTCCCCCGTCATTCCGGTGCACCCGATCGAGCGTCCCCTCGCCCCTCCTGCCGCGCTCGACCGGGCGGTGGAGGCCATCCTCGCCGCCAAGCGCCCGTTGGTGATGATCGGTGCGGCCGGCAGCCGGCCGTGGCTGACCGCGGCGTTATCGACCTTCGTGATGCGTACCCGGCTCCCCTTCTTCAACACGCAAATGGGCAAGGGTGCGGTCACTGGCGGCTCCAACCTCTACATGGGCACCGCCGCGCTCTCGGAGGGCGACTATGTCCACGAAGCCGTCGCGCGTGCCGACCTGATCATCGCCATCGGCCATGACACGGTCGAGAAACCCCCCTTCCTCATGAAGAACAGCGGCGGACCGCAGGTCATCCATGTCGGCTACCAATCCGCCACGGTTGAGCAGGTCTACCATCCGGATATCGAGGTGATCGGCGATATTGGAACCTCCGTCGAAGCGCTCGCGGAGCGGCTCGAAGGCCGCCTGTCTCCCGACGAAGGGATGATCGCGCAGCGCCAGAAGATCCTTGCCCGCCTCAACGACCGCGCCCAAGAGGATCGCTTCCCGGTCACGCCCCAGCGCCTCGTCCACGATGTGCGCGAGGTCATGCCGGACGACGGCATCGTCTGTCTCGACAATGGCATGTACAAGATCTGGTTCGCCCGCAACTACCGCACACATGTCGCCAATACACTGCTGCTCGACAACGCGCTCGCCACGATGGGTGCCGGCCTGCCTTCCGCGATGATGGCGGCGATGCTCTATCCACATCGTCGCATCATGGCGGTCTGCGGCGATGGCGGCTTCATGATGAACTCGCAGGAGATGGAAACTGCCGTGAGGCTCGGGCTTAACCTGGTCGTGGTCATCCTGAACGACAGTGCGTACGGCATGATCCGCTGGAAGCAGGCAGTCGATGGCTTCGCGGATTTCGGCATGCGCTTCGGCAATCCCGACTTCGTGCGCTATGCCCAAGCTTATGGCGCGAAGGGTTCGCGGGTGACCGCAGTCCAGGATCTCGTGCCGACGCTCGAAGCCGCCTTCGCCGGTGGCGGGGTCCATCTGGTTGACGTGCCGATCGATTATTCCGAGAACACGCGCGTTCTGGTCGACGAATTGCGCAATAGGAAACCCGGCCTGGAGTGCGCGTGAGCGGATCTGTCGCGACGCCATCTGTCGTCAATGACGGCTTGCAGAGCCGCGCAGAGAACGGCGCCCCGCTTCTCCCTCGAGCATCTGACGTGTGAGGAAATCCACCATGCTGAACGTCGTGCAGGCCTTCGACCGTGCACCGATCGCGGAAATAGAAACCGACGATGCCATGGCACTGGAGCGCAAACTGCAAGCCGCCGAGCGCGTGTTCAAGGATCGTGACGGCTGGCTCAAGCCGCATCAGCGCATTGCCATCCTGCGCAGGCTGGCCCTTCTGATGGAAGGTAAGCGCGACAAGCTGGCCATGCAGATCGCGCGCGAGGGTGGCAAGCCGCTACCTGACGCTATCGTCGAGACAACGCGCGCCATTGACGGCGTCCACAACGCCGCCGACGAACTGCGGAACTTCGCTGGCCGGGAGATCCCGATGGGCCTGTCGGCCGCTGCGGAGAATCGCTGGGCGTTTACCACCAAAGAGCCCATCGGCATCGTGGCGGCGATCTCGGCGTTCAATCATCCGCTGAACCTGATCGTCCACCAAGTCGCGCCGGCCATCGCGGTCGGCTGCCCCGTCATCGTCAAACCCGCGAGCACGACCCCCCTCTCCTGCATCGAGTTCGTTGCGATGGCACATGAAGCCGGCCTACCCGCGCCCTGGTGCCAAAGCTTCGTACCGGAAGGCAATGAATTGGCCGAAAAGCTGGCAACCGACAAGCGGGTCGCCTTCCTGAGTTTTATCGGCTCGGCCAGGGTCGGTTGGTCGCTACATGCCAAGCTCGCCCATGGGGCGCGCTCGGCGCTTGAGCATGGGGGTCTTGCGCCGGCCATCGTCGATCGCAGCGCTGACCTCGACAAGATCATCGAGCCGATCGTGAAGGGCGGTTATTACCATGCTGGCCAGGTTTGCGTATCGACGCAGCGCATCTACGTCCACCACGAGATCGCCGACGACTTCACGCACAGGCTCATCGCTCGCGTCGAAAGATTGCGCACCGGCAATCCCACGTTGAAGGAGACCGAGGTTGGCCCACTGATTCTGCCACGAGAGGCAGACCGGGTCGCGGAATGGATCGAGGAGGCGGTCAAGGGCGGCGTCAAGCTCGCTACCGGCGGAACACGCCTCTCTGAGACGACGCTGCAACCTGCGGTGCTGCTCGATCCCCCTGTCGACGCACGGGTATCCCTGCAAGAGATCTTCGGCCCGGTGGTCGCGGTCTACCGCTATAGCGATCTCGACGAGGCGATTGCGCGCGCCAACGCCCTGCCCACCGCATTCCAGGCCAGCATCTTCGCCCAAGACATTGATATCGCCCTGCGCGCGGCCAACCGTCTGGATGCCTCGGCGGTGATGATCAACGACCTTACCGCCTTTCGCACCGACTGGATGCCTTTCGCTGGCCGCAAGGAATCCGGGTATGGCACCGGCGGCATTCCCTACACCATGCGCGACATGACTCAGGAAAAGATGATCCTCATGCGCAGGAGCTGAGATTTCCAGAAGCCTTCGCAGCTGCAACCTGCGGCTGCATTCGGCCCGCACCATAGAGATCCTATCCGAGCGACTGCACCGCTGTATCGCGCGGCACGGCAAGCCCCAGCTTCATCGAAGACCACATGCTTACAAACGGCATGGTACTCATGGATGAACACAGCGAATGCGGGCCGAACATGTGTGAATCAGTGTCGCTGACGCCAGCGCTCACTTAGGCGCCGCGAGCCAGGCGAGCAATTCTTCCAGCGGAGCGGGTCGTGCGATCAGGAAACCCTGGACACTGTCGACGCCATGCCGCTTCAGCCATTCCAGCTCCTCCTCGGCTTCTACGCCCTCGGCCACGATGCCAAGGCCGAGGCCGCGCCCAAGTGCTATCAATGCCTCGCATATCGATGCGTTCCTCGGATCGCGGTGCACGTGGCGGATGAAACTGCGATCGATCTTCAGACAATCCACCGGCAGGTCGCGCAGGTACGTCATGCTTGAAAAACCGGTGCCGAAATCATCGATGGAGATGAACACGCCATCGCGTTGCAATTCCTCCATCGCCGCCCGTGCCATATCGGGGCGGCGAAGCATGACACTCTCCGTCAACTCGACATGCAGGCTGCCAGGCGGAAGGCCGTAGCGCTCGTGGACACTCCGGAGGAGACGGGGAACGGTCCCGGACATGAATTGCACAGCGGAAACATTCACCGCGATGGCCATTCCCGGGAACCCCGCCGCCGCCACCGCCTGATATGCCTGTGCCGCCTTGTCGATCACCCAATCGCCGATGGGCACGATGAGGCCCGATTCCTCGCTCAAGGGGATGAACCTGTCCGGTGCTACGTAGCCACTCGGGGTACGCCACCGCAACAGCGCTTCGACTGCAAAGACCGCACCGTCTTTCAGCCGCTGGATGGGCTGGAAGAAGAGCTCGAACTCATCGCCCGGCAGCGCCCGTCGCAGGCGATCGATCATAGCGAGTCGTTGACTGGCATCGTCCGCCATGCTGTCGGTGTAGTGCATCGTCCTGCTGTTCTCGGCGCGGGCCTGCAGCGCGGCCAGCGATGCATGCGCCACGACCTCTTCCGCCCCCTGGTCGGGGGCTTGCCGGAAGGCGATTCCGATCCATGCTTCCATGCGCTGGCTTCCACTTCCCGACTCGACGGGCTCGGAGAATGCAGCCAGCAGCTCGTCCACCAGTTCGTTCCAGTCGGCCGCATGGCGCGTCACGGCGACGAAGGCATCGGCAGGCACATAGGCAAGCGGCCCGTGCCGACCCGCCACGGCAGCGAGACGCCGCGCGATGCCATGGATCATCTCGTCGCGCGTACGGTGCCCGAAAGTGGGCGAAACGAACGCGAGATCGCGCAACTGCACGTAGGCGACAGCATAGATCCCGCTGTTTCCGGCCGGTTCCGGCGGCTCATCCAGCTGTTCGACGAACGTACGCAGATTGAGCAGGCCCGTGCCCTCGTCATGCGCAGCCCGCCATGCAAGATCCTTCTCGTGGGCCACCCGGTCGCTCACGTCCTCGGCGAGCACCAACCGGGCTGCACGCCCATTGAACATGATGCTGCTGCTGTGCACACGGACATGCATGGGCGTTCCGTCGCGGCGGACATGAATCCATACAGGCGAGGCGTCGCGTGGCTCGGCACCGTCATTGACCGACGCGAGTACCGCCTCGACCTCTCCAGCCGGGCGGATCTGCAGGATAGTCATCCCCAGGAACTCTTCGCGCGAGTATCCGTAATGGGAAATGGCGGCGGCATTGACTGCCAGGAACCGGAGCGACTCGATATCGAATACCCAGAACGGCAGTGGATTCAGGTCGAACAACTCGCGGAACTGGATCTCCGCGCGCTTCAGCTCTTCCTGCCGCGCCATGCGCTCGGTGATGTCGACGATCGTGCCCGTCATGCGTGGCCTGTGGTCTTCACCCTCGATCAACGCACCCTGCGCACTTATCCAACGGCACTGTCCATCCGGCATGACAATGCGGTACTCGGAGCGGAACGGCTGCCCGTTTGCCCGCGCCTGTTCGAATTCGCGTTCGACCCTCTGCCTGTCCAGTACGTGCATGCGCTGGAAGAACTCCGCCAGCGGCAACATGCCCGCGACAGGGGCAAAACCGAACAGGCTGGCGGCATGCGCGGAAGCGCGGACGCGGTCATCGCCAAGTTCCATCGCCCATACACCTGCGTGCGAGGCTTCCTGGGCCTTCGTGAGCCAGTCGGCATGCCGCCGTAGTTCATCGTGGACTCTACGGCGCGCAGCCTCGGACACCGACATCCTCCGCATCAGGTAAGACATCCCCAGCCAATAGAGCACCAACAGGCACCCTGCGATGACCGCATAGCGCCACCAAGGTGCCATCGCGTCCTGTTTCGAAAGACCGACTGCCACAACGAAAGGATAGTCACTGGTCGAGGTGAAACTGGCGAACCGCTCGATGCCATCCAGTCGGCTCACCATATCCAGCTGCACCGTGGCGCCCGGCATGAGGTTTGCAGGCAACGGCACCTGCCTGCCCACGTGGGCGCCGCTGATGCCTTGGCGCGCCAGCACCACGCCATTCCAGTCTAGGATTCCCGCGCTGCCCCGCCTACCTATGTCCAGACCCTCCAGCATGCGCTGCAGCTCCGACGTGCGCAGCCATGCCACCAGCCAGTTGCCTTCGGGCGTGCGCAGCGCCAGGGGGATGATCGGCTCGCCATGGCCCTCCTGCTGCAGACGCCCCACGCCCAGCCCCCCGCCAGGCCCGGGAGTGTATGCAGGGTGAGCTGGGCGTTCATGCGCACCGACACCATGATGGATCGCGCGCCCCTCGGCGTCGTACAGATCGATGTCCTGAAGTTCGACATGTCGCGAGACTACCCCGCGGATTGCTGCCGGCAGGTCCCACCGGCTGCGCTCGGGATGGTCTTCCACGTAGCCATCCGCTTCGACCGCCATGCCTCGCAACGCACGCTCGAGGTTGCGGAGCTCGTAATGGAGCAGGCGATCCACACCAATGGCCACGGCCGTGCTCTGCCGCCGCGCTGCTTCTACGCGTGCAAGCCGATCCTGCACGACCGTCAGAACCAGCCCAATGCTGATGAACAGGCCCAGGCAGGTGCCGATCCAGCGCACGGTGGATGGGGAGGCCGCGGTTACCCGCGTCAGCGCCGCTCTCATGGCGTCGTCACCCCTGCCATACTGGACATCCCTTCGACGCGCCGATCATGCACGCGCCGCGACAGCGGTTCCAGCGGACACGTCCATGGGTCGGCCGCACAGGTGCCTGCGGAAGGACGGTTGGATGCCTACGCAGACACATTGGGGGCGGACTGCTGCGGACGCGATGCACGCGCCATGGTCAGATGGAACCGATTGCGCCCCTGCTGCTTTGCTTTGTACAGCGCCTCGTCCGCCGTAGCCAGCAGGTCGTCTTCCTCCACAGGCGATGGCGCGAACGCGATCCCGATACTCGTGGTGAGCATCAGCGAAATTCCTCCGAAGTACATGGGTGCATCGACCGATGCCAATATGCGTCGTGCCACATCCTCGACGGCCGCTACCGTGATGTTGCCATCTAGCAGGATCACGAACTCGTCCCCACCCAAACGGACCGCCAGGCCCTTTTCCTCGTTCGCCACGGCTTGCAGGCGATCGGCGAAGCAGCGGATCACGCCGTCTCCTGCCGCATGACCATGCGTATCGTTCACCTCCTTGAAGTGATCCAGGTCGAGGAATAACAGCGCGATGGCGCCACTGCCCCTGTTTAGGCGTGCAATGGCCAGTGCAAGCCGGCGTTCCAGTTGGCGTCGATTGGCCACTCCGGTCAGGGAATCCACCAGACTCAGGCGCTCCAGTTCGAGTCGGCTCTTTTCCAAGGCCCGCTCAGCGGCCACTCGCTTGCTGATATCTCTCCCAGATAGGATGAGGTCTACTGGGACCGAGGGATCGCGGCCGGGAACGGATCGCATGACCACTTCCACCCATACATATTGGCCGTCGCGGTGCCGGATCCGGAAGCGATGCGTCTGCGGAAGGCCGGACGCGACCACTTCCTTCATCGCCCGCCGCTGTCCTTCGCGATCATCAGGATGCATGAGGTGCCAGCGGGATCCCCGCATTTCTTCAGGGGACCAACCCAGCATTTCTCTTGCGGAAGGCGACACGTAGGTGCGCTCGCCCGATTGGTTCAGTCGCACCACGAGGTCGCCCGAGAAATCTGCCAGCAGTCGGTAGCGCTGCTCGCTGTCCCGCACGCGTGCGGTCAACCGATCGCGCTCCGCCATTGCCAGCACCACGGGGATGGTCAGGAGGCAGCCGCCCGCCAGATAGAGCTGCAACAGCACGATGCCCACCGCGGGGTGCGAGGTGGAAATGCCAGCGAGGGGACCATGGCCGGTGGTGGTGAGCGCTATGCCGATTACCGCAAGCAGCGTCACGCCGATGGCGACACCCGCAAACCGATGACGGAACGCACCCAGCAGCAAAGGCGGATACGTGAGAAAGAGCACCGGATACGGATGGGTGAACACTGCCAGTCCAACGCTTGCAATCAATCCCATACTGACTGCGAAGCGGGTGCGCCGGCCGCGTGGAGCCAATGCGCGCAGGCCTTCGACGTGCAGCACGAGGGTGGCGGTACCCACGATGACCATGCCCAACACGTGCGCACCGTACCAGGTGGCGAACGCGACACCGAAGTCTGCCTTCATGACGTGGTGTGCCAGTGCGGCAGCGAGGAGGCCCGAGACCGCGCAGGCGAGCAGTGTACTGACCGTCGCTACGCCACCCAGATGTATCCAGTGGCGGGGGTCGCGGATGTTGGGAATCTCGCGGCGGATGAAATATGCCACGCCCACCACTTCGATCCCCTGGCAGATCGACAGGGCGATGGCCACGGAAAGCGCCGTGCCGGCCGCCCACTGGCCTGCGATATCGGCGAAGCCGCCCACCACGCAATACGCTACCCAGGAGGCGCTGGGCCGGAGCAACAGCCATGCACAGAGGATGCCTCCTGAAATCCAGACAGCAGACAGGTCCCCTGGGCGTCCGCCCCAGGTGTTGGATAACCATGCGCCTGCCGCGACCAACACGGCAACCAGCGCGAGATCAGCCGCCGCGCTCCTCCGCTCCTGCATGGACACATCGCGTCCTGTCAGCCTCATGCCACGCGGATAGTGGAACGGACAATGTAAGCATCGCGTGCACGGCTGCGAACGCCGGGCTGTTCATTGATGCTGCAGTGCACTGCAGGCGGCATGTGCTCGACGGTGCTTCGGAGAAGGCGCAGGGCAACAGCAGAGCAAGGCACTGTTTAGGATAGGTGGACCCTTGAAGATGAGGCTATCCGGAGAGAAGTTGTCATTGATCGGGGCATGGCCCCAACGGGCACCTGTCATTGACCGATAGTGGCCACGTGCGTGAACTGCCAACGATCTGCAAAGATCAGTTCGACGTAAGGACCATCCCCCTCCCCCGTCCGGATGTTCGCGTCATCTATTCTTGCGCTGCTTCCCTTGCGCCTTGGGGACTATCGTGTCGATCAGGCGCATTGCGCCATCCAAGTCCTGGTTGACCTTCGTCCAAGCCTCCCAAGGATGGGCCTTCATGCGCTCCATGCGGCGACGCGCCGACACCAGGTCATAGGCATCGCCTGCCTTCACACGCCCCAGTTCGTTCCAGCGCAACGGCATGGCCACGGGCGCTCCCGGCCGGGCACGCAACGAGAACGAGGCGACGCTGGTGGCACCGCGGCCGTTGCGCAGGTAGTCGATGAAGATGCGGCCCTTGCGGAATTTTTTGCTGGCCGTCGCAACGTACGCCAGCGGTTCCGATGCGGCCATCGATTCGGCGAAAGCATGCGCGAACGGCTTCACCTGCGTCCATGGGCACGCCGGCTTCAGCGGCACCACCACATGCAGGCCCTTGCCGCCCGATGTCCGCACGAACGAATCCAGTCCCATCGCTTGCAGCCGCCCGCGCACCTGGCGCGCGGCTTCCACCACCTGCGGCCATGCCACACCCGGGCCGGGGTCCAGGTCGAAGACCATGTAGTCCGCCTTGTCGGGCGAGGCCGCGGTGGCACCCCACGGATGGAATTCCAGCGCATTGAACTGGACCATCTCGAGCAATCCGGTGCCCTCTTCCACCACCAGGTAGTCCGCGCGCTCGCCGCTGTCTTCCTCGATGCAGACGGCGCCCACGTGCTCCATGCCGGCCGTGTGGTGCTTCTGGAAGAAGCACGGCCGGTCCGCGCCCTGGGGGCAACGCACCACCGACAGTGGCCGACCCGCCAGCTCGGGCAGCAGCCAGGGCAGCATCGCCTGGTAGTAATCGAATACCTGCGCCTTGGTGATGCCACCTTCCGCGAACACCACCCGACCAGGACTGCTCAAGGTCACCGCGGAAGCCGAGCGCTTCTTCTTTTTTTCCGTTGGTGAGGGCTGCGGCTTTTCCGTCGGATTGCGCATTCCAGCCTCCTGCAGATCGTCTGCCGTCTTGTCCGCGCGGATCGCTTTGAGCGAAGACTGCCGCAACAGCCCCTGGCTACCCCAGCCATGGAAGAACACTTCCGCCACGTGGCGCGGCCGCACCCATCGGGCGTGGCGCAGCTCGGGATCATCCACCGCGACGTGCACCATGGGCTTGGCGTGCGCATCCCGGCCGAGTCTGGTCGGCAGGTCGGCCAGCAGCTGCGCATTGAAGCCGGTTCCCACGCGACCCACGTAGCGCCATACATGGTCGGGATCCGGTGTGGCAAGCAACAGGGCGCCCAGGCCCGCGCGGCTTCCCTTGGGCGAGGTGAAGCCGACGATGGCGAACTCCTCCGCGTTGCGCTGCTTGATCTTGCGCCAGGCATAGCCACGCCCGCCGTGGTAGGACGCATCCGCGCGCTTGGAGATGATGCCTTCCAGGCCACGTTCGATGGCCATGGCCAGGGCCTGCTCGCCACGGCCGATGATGTGCGAGCTGTAGACCAGGTGCGGCGGCGGCTTCTTCAGGATTTCCGCCAGCAGCGCCTTGCGCTGGTACTGGGGACTGCGCGAGAGATCCACGCCGTCGATCTGCAGTACGTCGAACAGCAGATAGGACAGCACGGCATTGCGCTCGCCGGACAGCACGGCCTGCAGCAGGCCGAAGTCTTCCTGGCGCCCTGCCCCCGCCACCAGTTCGCCATCAAGCACGGCGTCCTGCAGCCCCAGCGCCTCCAGCGCGCCGACAATCTCCGGCACCTTCTTCGTCCACTCCAGTTCGTTGCGCGACCACAGGCGCACCTTGCCGCGGTTGATCTGCGCGATGAGGCGATAGCCATCCCATTTCGCCTCATGCAGCCACTCGTCGCCCGCGGGCACGGTAGCGCTCAGCTTCGCGAGCTGCGGCGAACGGAATGACGGCGGATCGTCCGTCGCCCTGGCACCCTGCAGCTTGGCGGCGCGTGCACCCCAGGGGTCGGAGCGTTTCGGCGACCCGCGCGAAGACGAAGACGCCTTTGCTCTCTTTGCCACCTTTGCCACCTTTGCCGCTTTTCCCGCCTTGGTCCGCGCAGGCTTCGCCGGCGCGCGGGCGACATCCTCCAGCAGGTCGTCGGCCTCCTGCTTGCTGGCGTAGCGGTCACGCTCCTTGAAGAGGAGCCATTGCGGCGTGCGTGCAGGCTTCTGCGTCCGCACGAGATGCCAGCCGCCTTTCAGCTTGTCGCCGAACATCTCGAAACGCAGATGGCCCTTGGCAAGCTGTTCCTCCGGATTGCCCTCGGTGGTCCAGAGACCCTTGTCGAATGTCGCCACATGACCGCCGCCATACTCGCCCTTCGGTATTTCGCCCTGGAAATCGGCATAGTCGACGGGGTGGTCTTCCACTTCCGCCGCCAGGCGCTTGACCGCCGGATCCAGGCTGGGGCCCTTGGGGACTGCCCAGCTCTTCAGCGTGTTCCCGACCTGCAGCCGGAAATCGTAATGACGATGGCTGGCGTGATGCAGCTGCACGACGAAGATGGGGCGGCGCCCGCGCGGCGAGCGGTTGCCCGGCGCAGGCTCGGGCGTGCTGTCAAAACGGCGCTTGCGCCGATATTCCACCAGGCTCATCACCGCCTCCTTCAACGCCCCTCTTTATGCGACGCGGGTCGTCAACGCGATGTGCATGCGCGTGCCTGTGCCGTCTTCCTGCTCAGGGAGGCAGCAGGCTGCTGCGCCGGTGCCAATCGCGCAACGCAGCGGATACGACATCGGAGAACTCGACTTCCAGCGCACGACAGGCATCAAGGCTGTCGCGGACGGCCGCCAGCGGCGTGTGCTCCGCCTGCCAAGGCCAGAACTCGATCGCGCCCCATGTTGCCACCGCCGCCTGCTCCATTGTCGCCAGTCGCCCCCGCTCGGCAAACAGACGCTCCCGGGCCCAGGTCCGCAGGCTCGCATGCACGGTGAACCCTTGCTGGATGAAGTCGTCACGCGCCGCTTCCAGCGCGGCCTGCGCCCCGCGCAGCCATTCGGTATGGCCCGCCGCTCGACGTGGCACGAGCAGCGGCGGGGGTGCGGCGTGGGCATGCAGGTGCCGGTGCAATCGGGTTTCCCATTGTCGCGCCTCGCGTACGGCGTCCGCCCGCACCAGCCAGCCACGCTCCAGGTCGAAGAACTCGAAGTAGCGGGGTGCGAAGGCGGACAGCCGGGCGAACGGCTCCTTCGAGATGCCGAGCTTGGCGTAGTCCTCGTAGGCGCACGGGAACACATAGAGGAACGCACCGCCCGACGCCCCTGTGCCCACGCCATCCAATGGGACGATCGTGCGTCCGGCCATGACGCGGCGTCAGCGGCGGATGAGGATGCCGACCAGCTTTCCGCCGTGGTCCACCACGGGAAGCCGGTTCGATGCCAGCATCGCCATTCGCGAGAGAACGTCATCAACGTCTTCGTCGTCGATGCAGTAGATCGCCCTCGATGTCATGACGTCACGGACGCAGGTGGATGCACTCCGACCCTCAGCGACGACATTCAGGGCGATGTCTCGATCACTTACCACACCGGCCAGCTGACCTTCGTCGAGTACGGGCAGACTGGCGATGTCATTTTCGGCCATCAGGGTGGCGGCCTGCTGCGCGGTGTCATCCAGGGAAACCACGCAGGCATCCGGATTCATGACATCACGCACCTTCATGCGAACCGTCCTTCGTTTCCTTGGCCATGATCTTGTCGCATCCGTCCATTCGGGCATCACTACTGCCTACTTCGCCGCCGCACGCTTCGTCGTCCGCTTGGCAGGAGCCTTCTTCTTTGTAGCCTTGCTTGTCGGCGTCTTGCGTGCGGCGGTCTTCTTCGCGGGCGTCCTGCTCTTGCTGTCCAGGCTCTTCTGCAACAGGGCCATGAAGTCCACGACATTGGTCGCCGCGTCGTCATGCTCGACGGGAGCATCGATGAATTTCGTGGTCGCGCCCTTCGCCTTGATGCGCTTCTTGATGATCGCCTCAAGACGCTTGCGGAACTCGTCATGGTAGGAATCCGGCGCCCAGGTCGCCTCCATAGACTGGATGAGACTCTTCGCCATTTCCACTTCTTTGGCCGCGATGCGGTAGTCGGCGGCCTTGCCCGAGGGCAGCTTGTACTCTTCCGGATCCACCAGCTCCTGTGGGTAGCGGAGCATCATGAGCACCAGCGCGTCGCCTTCGGGGATGACCGCACACAGGTATTCGCGCGTGCGGATGACCACGCGGGCCACGCCGATCTTCTTCGTGCTCTTCAGGGTTTCCCGCAACAGCACGTAACCCTTCTCGGCCTTCTTGCCCGGAACGAGGATGTAGGGCTTTTCGTAGAAGCGGATGCCAATGCTGTCGGCATCGACGAAGGCCTCCACGTCCACGGACTCGTGCGTCTCCGGGGCAGCGGACTGGATGTCCTCCTTCTCGACAACCACGTAACTGCCCTTGTCGTATTCGAAGGCCTTGACGATGTCCTTCCAGGGCACCTCCTCGCCGGTCTCCGCGTTCACCCGCTCGAAGCGGATGGGCTTCCTGTCGCGCGAGTCCAGCATGCGGAAGCTGATGTCCACCTTCCGTTCGCCCGACATCAGCGACACCGGAATGTTCAGCAGGCCAAAAGACAGGGTTCCGGTCCAGATGGGACGTGGCATGGCAACACCTTGGGCGCTACGGCTGAGGCCCTGATCTTCATGCGTGCGTAGGCAAGATCGTGTGAAGCGGGACGGTGCGGCTGTCCGCGCGCTCCGACCAGATGCTCGGCAGCCTCAGTTGCCCCGTCTGCCGGGGGGGCTGTGTACGACGAGAACGACAGCAGAGCGCTGACGCCGCAGCCCACCATCCCGCAAGGCTCACTGGTCGGGTCGTGCAGCCATTCGCTGACACGCGACGCCACCCAGGTTTGCCCCCGACTTTTTTCCGGCCTGCGCAGAACCCCCTACCTGACCCGCGAAGTGAATGAAATACATGCCTCGCCCATCGTAATGGCGACGGCGCTACCGTGGCCCAGCTTCTTCCCGCTTGCGCGCACGGTGATCGCTCAGCAGTGAGCTGACAACGATCCCGCAGCCGAGCATTACGCCGACCAGGAACAAGACCAACGCCACTACGGGATATCCCCAGACCGTGTGCGGAGTCGAAACACGCATCATCAGCGACGAGGCCATGATGAGTGCTGCGGTAATGACACCGACCGAAATGCGGTTCGCGATCTTCTGCAGGTTCTCCATCAACCGCGACTCTTCCAGCCCGGTGACGCGCATCTGCAAGCGGTTCTCAGCGACGAGCGACAGGATGTCGGATACCTTGCGCGGCCCGTCGCGCATAAGCGCCTGCACCTCCATCATCTCGCTGGCCAGATTGGGCGAGGACAGGGACTTGCGCAGGCGCGCACGCATCACGTGTTGCAACTGGTCTTCCACCAGCCGCTGTGTGTCCAGCCCGGGGGCCAATGCATGGCACACGGTATCCAGATTCAAAAGCGTCTTGCCCAGCAAGCTCAGTTCCGGCGCCGTACGCAGACCGCACTGCGTCGCGATGCGGACCAGTTCCAGGACGACACGGCCCTCCGACATCGAGGCCTGGTGCGCGCTGTACCGCGAGATCAACTGCCCTACCTCGCGCAGGTAGCGCGGCTCGTCGTAGTCATCAAGGCGGACTCCCAGCGAGATGCTCTCCTCGGCGACCTGCTCGCCCCTGCCGTCCACGGCGGCGAACAGCAGCTTCAACAAGCGGTCGCGCTGACGCGGAGGGACATTGGCCACCATGCCCAGGTCGAATATCGCCAAGCGTCCGTCATCGGTGACGCGCAGGTTGCCGGGATGGGGATCGGCATGGATCTCTCCATGCACGAAGATCTGGTCCAGATAGCCGCGCAGCAGCTCCTCGGCCAAGGGTGTCATCGACTCCTCGGTGCGGCGCAAGCCGGTGATCTGGTCGACCCGCGTGCCCTGCGCCAACTCCATCGTCAGCACGCGCTTGCTGGTGTAGTCCCAGATCGGCGCGGGTACCCACAGCCGTTTGAATGGCAGCAGGTGCTGGCGGAACCGCTCGAGGTTCTCCGCCTCGGCAACGTAGTCCAGTTCCGCCATCAGCGAACGTGAGAATTCCGCCAGCCACTCGGAGAAGCGCACGTGCCTGCCCAGCTCGGTCATGCGATCCGCGGCGTCGGTGACGCCCCGCAGCAGTTCCAGGTCACTAAGCAGTTGCTGCGCAACGCCAGGCCGCTGGACCTTGACCGCGACCTCGCGCCCATCGCGCAAGGTCGCGCGATGCACCTGCGCTAGCGACGCGCATCCCAACGGTGTTTCATCGAAGGCTTCGAAAGCCTTGCTGATCCGAACACCCAGCGCATCCTCGACCTGTTCACGCACCAGATCGTAAGGAATCGGCGCGACGTGTTCCTGCATCCTCTCCAGTGCGGCGGCGTACGCAGGTGGCACGAGGTCGGGGCGCGTGGAGAGCATCTGGCCAAGCTTCACGAAGGTCGGACCCATCGCCTCCAGCTCGTCGGCGAAACGTTCCGGGCTGCCTTCCTCGGCTACGTCCTCCTGTTCGAGGTCCGCGTCCAACGCCAGTCCGTTGAAGACCCCGGATTTCCGGTAGCGGAACAGGAACCGCAGAATGGTGGCGCGCCTTGCCAGCCGGCCGGTCTGCGGAGTCGATTCTGTCTCACTGCTCATGCCGAACCTCAATGTTGCTGTTCCGGATTGTGATGACCGAGGTAGTGAGCTTGTCGTGAACGAACACGCGGCATGATCACGTTCCGATAACCGCGGGGGCATGCTCAATGCGTATACGCCCGTTCCGGGCTCTGATGAATGTAGGCACCCATATGAAGCGGACCCCCACGCATCGCGATAACGCTCACAGCGATAGCGCCAAGGCGGACACGCCCGACAAGCACAGGAACGAGAGGGCACGCTGGAAGGAGCACGATCAACTCCAGGATCGGGACAGCCCAAAACCCGATCCGGAACGAGACTACCCGCGGGCACACGACGTAGCACGGCGTTGAGAGCGGCCTCAGGTTTCGGTGGGTGTCGTGTCATGCTCGCTACCCGCCTCACTTGGGAGCGCGCCATGCATGCCGCCGCCGACAGCGTTCCCAACCGACCGCCAGAAGTCGCATTGACGAGCAGTGTTGAGGCACGGGCCGACTGGCTGAGCATCGAGTGGTTCGCATGTGGACACGGTGAATGACCTGGTCAGTACGACCCGGGCCGTTGAGTATTGGTGTCCGTTTCACGCAGATCGTCCGGATGCCGGACCTGCAGGATGAGGCGCCGACAATCCACTCCGCGAACGGCGGCGGCTAACTCGTTCCTACGAAAGTGGGCGACGCTGCCCCAATACATGAGCTTCGCCACGGCCTAGGACATCTGCGTCAGAACTTCGATGGCTTGGGAAGCACGCACACCGTCTGGGCGCGCCGCGGCCGATGTGGAGGCAGCATTTACGGCGGCCCTACCGATATCCCGGCCTCCGTCTGCCGTACCGGCTTCAAGGTCCCGTCGGGGTTGTACTGCAGATACTCGACCGTGACCCCGCGCCGTCCGATCGCGCCGTTCTGGTCGCCGATGGCGAGTGCGGCGTTATGCAGGAACAGGTACCAGCGTC
This sequence comes from uncultured Pseudoxanthomonas sp., assembly GCF_946886695.1. The sequence continues at coordinate 46,315 of NZ_CAMPJD010000020.1, forward strand.
CCTTGAACTCCGCGATCCCCGGATGGATCGTGAAGCTGTACTTGCCGGAGCCCGTCAGTTCGCCGCGGTACGTCCACGGGCCGGCCAGCGATGTCGCCGTGGCATAGGACACCTTCTCGTCGCGGTGCGTGGCACGATCCAGCGAGGCGTACGTGAGGTAATAGAGGTCGCCACGTTTGTGCAGCCACGGGCCTTCTTCGAAATGCGGTGGCGTGATCTCGGTGATCGGGCCATCGAGCTCGATCATGTTCGGCTTGAGTCGTGCGATGTAGCACTGCCGGTTGCCCCATGCGATCCAGGTGGTGCCGTCGTCGTCGGTGAAGACCGTCGGATCGATGTCCTCCCAGCTGTGCGTGCCCTTGGGCGTCATCTGGTTGGTGATCAGCGCTTCGCCCTTGGCATCGACGAAGGGGCCCGTCGGGCTGTCGGCCACCGCTACGGCGATGGCCTTGCCTGGATGCGACTCGTCATGTTCGACGGCTGCGTAGAACCAGAAGCGGCCGTCCTTCTCGATGGCCTGCGACGCCCACGCATCCGCTTTGGCCCAAGCGAAATCGGCCACCTTCATGATCGGTCCGTGATCGACCCATGTCGCCATGTCCGTGGTCGAATAGACCAGCCACTCGCGCATGTTGAACATCTCGTCGCGCTGCGCCTGGTCGTGCCCGACGTACAGATAGAGACGGTCGCCGACCACGAGCGGCGCCGGATCGGCGGTGAACTTGTCGCGGATCAGCGGGTTCGACCGCGGCGTGACGGCAGGCGTCCCCTCCCCGGTCGCCTGCGATGCCAACGGCAGCGGCAACAGCAACAGGACCCCCAACAGCGATGCACATGCCAAGCAACGGAACATCATGGCGTCATTTCCTCCTCGGTCCCGGGTGCACGCCCCTGCCCGACCCGCGCCAGCCAGCCGTGCATCGCCATCCAACTCGCGAACGCATCGAACCAGCCCGTGCTCGTCGTCGGCTTGCGATACATGCCGAACCCGTGGCCGCCCTGTTCGTAAAGATGGAATTCCACCGGCCGCCGTGCGGTGCGCCACCCTTCAACCAGGCCGAAACCACCATCGGCGAACAGGCCGTCGTCGGCCGCGATCGCGACGAACAGCGGCGGTGCATCCGCCGGCACCGCCATCGCGGCCAACGGACCATAGATCGTGGCGATGAAAGCAGGCTTCGCATCTTCGACGGCCAGTGTCGTGGCGAGCGTCAACATGGCGCCCGCGGAGAAACCGACCATGCCGATGCGGTGGGGGTCCACGCCCCACTCGGCTGCACGGCGGCGTACCAGAGCGAATGCGGCACGCGCATCGGCGAGTTGCAGGCCTAGTCGCGGAATCGAGGCCGTAGGATCCACGCGGTGCGATGGTGCGGGTCCGGACAACATCGCCTGCATCGATTGCGCGAAGCCATCGAGGTCTTCGGGCGTCCGTTCCAGCCGGTACTTCAGGACGAACGCGGCGACACCACGGTCCGCCAATGCGCGTGCCACCTCCCACCCTTCGTTCTGCATCGACAACGAACGGAAGCCTCCGCCCGGCGCCACGATCACGGCCGTCCCGGTTGCCTTGGCTGGATCCGGCAGGAACGGCGTGAGCGTGGCCCTACCGACATTGCGCACGAACACGCTGCCGTATTGGCGGTGCCAGGCTTCGGCATCGTTCCTGTCGGACGCTCCAGGGGAAACCAGGGGGATAGCCGTGGGCTGTGGCGGCGTGGCAATGGCGGTCATCGCGTCGTCCTGCGCGTGCGCGGGGATGGCAAGCATCCACGTCAATGACGCGAGCGCGACACGGCGGACGACATCGGTGCCAGCACCGCATGCGAGCGGACTGATGCGAGAAAGCCACCGCAGGCGCGGCGTCATGCCGCCCTCCCCTCGCCCCTCTGCCAGGCGAGTTCGAACGTCAGGTGCAGGCGCTGGCCGGGCGACAACACGCGCGGTGCAAGTCTGAATGCATCGGGTGGTCCGGTCTGGGGTTCGACGCAGGTCGAATGCACGGCACCGTCGTACACCACCCAGTGATCGGTGTCGGCCCGCAACTGCAGCACCTGGTCGGCCCGATGCAGGGCGATCTCGCCGCCCGCCACGAAACAGTCGTCCCACGGGCCAGGGCTGGGCGGTATGCGCGGCAGCGTGGCGATACCGTCGGCGTCGCGCGGATACATGGCGTCGGGTTCGAAGACCAGCCGATCGGGTTTGCGGAACCACGGGTGCCAACCGAGCACGGCGGGCATCGCCTGCTTCCCCGCCTGCACAGCGAGTTGCAGGAACAGCCGGTCGCCTTCCAGGCGCACCGATTGCGTCGCGGTGCCTCCGAAGGGCCAGTAGTCATCTTCCGGAAGCGCGAGCGACATCTCCGCTCGGTCCGCATCGAGGACATCGACCTGCCAGGGCCGCGAGAATCCGATGCCATGGATCGCATGACCACCGAAGTTCACAGGCACGGCGTGGGCCGTGCCGTCGAGATCGAAGTGTCCGCCGCGCAGACGTCCTGCCCAAGGCACCATCGGATAGCAGCCCCAGGCGATGGTCGCGGGCCAGCCTTCGTCCGGTCCCACCAGCCAGTCCAGTCCGTCGAAACGGATCTGCGCGAGGCGGCCACCGGCGTCCGGCGCAAGCGCGACCTGCAGCTGACCTGCGCGCAACCAGTGCAACGGACCGGCCAGCATCGGTGCGAGCGCATCGTCGCGCGGCGACAGCCGATCAGCCGCCATAGGGATCGATGGTGCGGATGCTCCCATCCGCTTCGTGGTGCAGCACGGTGCACTTGGCGGAACGCAGGTGCGTCACGCCGCCCGACATCAACGCATCGTGGTAGAACAGATACCACTGCCCACCGAAGGCACAGATGGAATGGTGGGTGGTCCAGCCGACGACGGGCTTCAGGATCACGCCGACGTAAGTGAACGGGCCGTACGGACTGTCGCTGACGGCATAGCACAGCAGGTGCGTGTTGCCGGTGGAGTACGACAGGTAGTACCGGCCTTCGTACTTGTGTACCCAGGGACCTTCGAAGAACCGGCGCGCGTAGTCGTCGGCGCGCAGCGGCTGCCCGTGCTCATCCAGGATCACGATCTCACGCGCGGCTTCGGCGAGCGTGGTCATGCCCGCGTCCAACCGGCCGACGCGCGGCCCCAGCGCGGGCGCGTCACCCACCGGCTCCTCGTGCGCGACGTCGTAGAGGTTGTCGCGGTACTTCTGCAGCTGGCCACCCCAGATGCCGCCGAAGTACAGGTAGTGCGTTCCGTCGTCGTCCTCGAATACGGCCGGGTCGATCGAGTAGGCACCCTCGATGGGATCGGGTTCAGCGGTGAACGGACCTTCCGGTCTCTCCGCAACCGCAACGCCGATACGGAACAGGCCTCCGCCATCCTTGGCAGGGAAATAGAGGTAGTAGCGACCATCGCGGCTCGCGGCATCAGGTGCCCACATCTGCTTGTCGGCCCACGGCACATCGCGCACGTGCAGTGCCATGCCGCAGTCGGTGGCCTCGCTATCCGGCGTGTCCATCCGCAGCACGTGGTAGTCCTCCATGCCGAAGTGGCCTCCCTCGTCGTCGAAAGCCCCGCCGCCATCGATGTCGTGCGAGGGATAGATGTAGAGCCGCCCCTCGAACACATGTGCTGAGGGATCGGCCGTGTAGATATGGGTGACCAGCGGTTGGGAGATGGCGCGTTCCGCCAGTTGTCCGAGCTCGGCTTCGCTGAGCTGGGTTTCGTCGTGGATGGATGTGTCGTTCATGGTAGAAGAGATGTGGGTCACGCGGCTGCGCCTGCTGCGCGGCGACGCTGGTCGAGGTCGTGTTCGATGCGCGTCTCCATCCGCTTGTCGATCTGGTAGATGAAGAGCAGCGCCACCGCGACCAGGAAGGGAATAGAGCAATAGACGCTGACCGTCAGCCGGATGCCGTCGACGACCGCATCCGGCTGGCTGGCGGCACCCGCCTGGTAGCCGTAATGCGCCAGGATGCCGGCCACCAGCGCGCCGCCGACGCTGAGTCCGATCTTCAGGCCGCACAACATGGCGGAGAAGATGATGGCGGTGGCACGACGGTGGTTCTTCCACTCGGAGTAGTCGGCGACATCGGCGATCATCGCCCACAGCAGCGGAATGGTGATGCCGTAGAAGAATCCATGCAGCATGAACGCGCCGAACGCCAGCGCTACCGCCGTGGGAGGAAACACGTAGAACGCAAGCAGGAACAACGTCGACACGAACAGCGCACCGCCGAAGACATCCCGCTTGCCGAAGCGGTCGGCCAACCGGCGCGAGAAGCCGATGCCCAGAATCATGCAGATGATGCCGCTGCCGTTGAAGAGACTGAAGGCCGACGTGGCCGGATCCTCGGGCCAGGTGAACCCGGACAGGCCCATGCCGGTGAGCGCTGCATTCAACGCCGCGACGAAGCCGTTGAAACCCGAGTTGTCGAGGAAGCCCGACAACGCCGGTTCGCTCATGTAGTACTGGAAGTAGTAGATATACGTGCCGCCCTTCAGCGCCAGGTTGATGAATACGAGTACGGTCAGCGCCAGCATCACCTGCCAGGGGCGGTTGCGTAAAAGATCAGCGAGATCCTGCATCACTCCGCCGGACTGTGCCTTCGTTGGCACGATGCGTTCGCGCGTGGTGGCGAAGGTGATCAGGAAGAACACCGTACCCACCACGGCGAAGACGGTCATCACCCGCTCGAAGCCGAGCACGCGATCGCCGTCCCCGAGGATCAGCACCAGCGGCATCAGCAGTACCTGGATGATGAACTGCGCGATCATCACCGCCACGAAGCGATACGCCGACAGGCTGTTGCGCTGGGCCATGCTGCCGGTCAGCACGCCGCTGAGCGCGGAGTACGGAAGATTGTTGGCCGCGTAGACAAAAACGAGCAGGCTGTAGGTCAGCAACGCATACACGACCTTGCCCCGTTCGCTGAAGTCCGGCGTACTGAAGGCCAGCAGCGACAGCACGCCGAACGGGATCGCCGTCCACAGGATCCAGGGACGGAACCTGCCCCACCGTGTCGCCGTACGGTCTGCCGCGATGCCGATAAGAGGTGTGAACACGAATGCGCCCAGCATTCCCACCACGAAGATGATGGTCGCCGCCGTTGCCGGTGGCAGCCGGTAGACATCGGTATAGAAGAACGCGAGATAGGTGATCAGCGTCTGGAAGATCAGATTCGCCGCCAGGTCGCCCAGGCTGTAGCCCAGCTTTTCCCGGATCGATAGCGTGTGGTCAGTGCTGGCCATGCGGCGGATGTCCTGGAAGGCGTGGATGGGCGAAGAGAGGGAAGACGCGAGACCTGTCGCTCATCGCGCCCTGACCTCGAAGGGTGCATGCACGCGGATATCGGCACTGGACCCGCCTATGCGCACCTCGTAACGACCCGGTGGCACGACGTATTCCCCACGGGCTTCGTCATAACGGCGCAACGCGTGCTGCGGTTCCAGTTCGAACGTCACGGTACGCCGCTCGCCGGGCGCCAGGTGGATGCGCTGGAAGCCGCGTAGGTCCTGCTGGGCATCGCCGGCCGCGGTCTGCAGCGGACGCACATACAGCTGCACCACTTCATCGCCCGCACGCTTGCCAGTGTTCGCCACATCCACCTGCACGCGCAGGCGACCGTCCGCGGCCACGGTGCGCGCGTCGGTGCGCAAGTCGCGGTAGTCGAAGCGGGTGTACGAGAGGCCGTGCCCGAACGGATACAGCGGCGTCCCACGGAAGTATCGGTAGGTGCGACCTTCCATCGTGTAGTCGTCGAACGCCGGCATCGGCTGGCCCGCGGTGTAGAAGGTCACCGGCAGACGCCCGGCCGGGTTGACGTCGCCGAACAAGGTCTCCGCCACCGCGGTACCGCCGCGCTGGCCCGGATACCAGCTCATCAGGATGGCCGGCAGATTCTCCTGCGCCCAGTCCACCGCCAGCGCGGAACCACCGGTCAGCACCAGCACGACCGGCTTGCCGGTGGCATGCAGTGCCTCCAGCAGGGCGCGCTGCGTGGCGGGCAGGCGCAGGTCCGTGCGGTCTCCCCCGGCGAAGCCCGGATAGTTGACGGTCATCTCCTCGCCTTCCACATCGCCCGTCAGACCACCCACGAACACCACCACGTCGGCGTTGCGGGCGACATCGATCGCTTCTTCGAACGGCGGCTTCGCACCCGGCATGCGCCAGGCCAGGCGCACGCCCGCATCGCGTTCGGCATCGTAGTACTCCAGCCGCAGGTCGTACGCCCGCCCTGCCTGCAGGTCAAGCTCCACGCCATCGCTGCGCAGGCGGTCGCTGTTGGTCCAGTGGTCGAGCACGCGCTTGCCGTCCACGTACAGGCGATAGCCGTCGTCGGCCGCGGCTTCGATCCGGTATTTCCCCGACACCGGCGGCAGCAACTGGCCACTCCAGCGGATGCTGAAGCGGTCGTTCGGCACGCCCTGCCCTGGGCCCGCCTCGCCGCGTGCCTGCAGGTTGTCGGTCGGCGAACCGCGGTCCCAGCGGAAGCCTATCTGCGCATCGGTGCGCACCAGCGCGGGGGATCCGGACAGATCCTGCGTGCGGAAATACTCGCCGCGCAGGCCGCGCTCCGGGGAGTCGGCTGATGGCCGCAGGTAAGCGGCTTCGATCAGCGGCGTTGCGGCAGGATCGTCGCGCCCTTCCACCAGGTCCACGCCGCGCGCATAACTCACTTCGATGCCCTTGGCCGCCTCGCGGATACCCTGCAGCACGGTCACCGGCGCGGCCGGCGTACCGAAGTAGTTGCCGAGCAGCGCCATGGTGTCGTCGGCGGTCGGGCCGACCACAGCGATGCGTTTCAGGTTACGCGACAGCGGCAGGATGCCGTCGTTCTTCAGCAGCACCAGCGAGGCGCGTGCCGCCTTCAGCGCGAGCGCATCGTGCGCAGATGCCTGGTTCACCGAATAGGGAATGCGCGCCCAGCGCACGCGCTCCGGCGGATCGAACATGCCCAGCCGCATGCGCGAGGTGAACAAGCGGGTCACCGCGTCATCGATTTCGGCTTCAGTTATCAAACCCTGGCGCACCGCGGCAGGCAGCGTGGCGTATTCCTCGCCGCATTCCAGTTCCGTACCGTTCTTCACCGCCAAGGCGGCGGCCTCCTCGCGCGTGGCGACGATCTTGTGGTTCTTCCAGATGTCGACGATGGCCCAGCAGTCCGACACCACGTAGCCCTTGAAGCCCCAGTCGCGACGCAGCACGTCGCGCAGCAGGAACCTGCTCGCGCTGGCGGATTCACCGTAGACGCGGTTGTAGGCGCCCATCATCGCGTCCACGTCGCCCTCCTTCACCAGCGCCTCGAACGCCGGCAGGTAGGTGTCGTAGAGGTCCCGCTTGCTTGGACGCGCGTCGAAGTGGTGGCGGTCGGCCTCGGGGCCGCTGTGCACGGCGAGATGCTTGGCCGTGGCATCCAGCTTGCGGTAGGTCGGATCGTCGCCTTGCAGGCCGCGCACGAAGGCCACGCCCATCCGCGCGGTCAGGTAAGGATCCTCACCGTAGGTTTCCTGTCCCCTGCCCCAGCGTGGATCGCGGAAGATGTTGATGTTCGGCGACCAGAAGGTGAGTCCCTGATAGCGGCCATGCGAGCCGTCGCGCACGAACTGGTGATGCTTGGCGCGCGCCTCGTCGCTGATGGTGGTGGCCACTTCGCCCATCAGCGGCACGTCGAACGTCGCGGCCAGGCCGATGGCCTGCGGGAACACCGTCGCCTGGCCCGCGCGCGCCACGCCGTGCAGCGCTTCGTTCCACCAGTCGTAGGCAGGCACGCCCAGGCGCTCGATGGCAGGCGCGGCGTTCTGCATCTGCGCCGCCTTTTCTTCCAGCGTCATCTGCCCGACCAGCGCAGCCGCGCGTGCCTCGAAGCTCTTCGACGTATCGAGCCAGGGCTTTGCGTCCGCCGCCCATCCGGGCCGCGCCACCAGCGCGAAGACACACAGCGCCAGCGCGCACAGGCCGGGGCGGGCACGCCGGTAGGCAGGAAGGGGACGGCTCACGGTCTTCATCATTCGCTCCTGCTCAAGGGACGTTCATCGCGTGCAAAAGGGCCCAGCAGCGTGCCGACGAAGCCGCCGGCGCGATCGGTGCTCAACACGGTGCCATCGACATCGCGCGCCAGCGATTGCCAGCCCCGGCCATCGCCGGTATCGAACGCGAAGCCGTAGGCACCTTCATCGCCTTCGATCTTCAGCCGCAGCGTGTCGCTGCCCTCGACCTCGCGCGTGGCCAGCGTGTGGGTGATGCCACTGCCGTCGCGGCTTTCGAGGAAGACCGCCGTGCGCCCGCCGGCCATACGTCGCACACCGAGGAAGTACCAGTACGCCTCGCTCTGGAACGCCGCGAGGCCGGCCGCGACACCGGGCGCCGGCGGCGTCATCGCCGTGCTGGCCTCGAAGCGCAGATGCTGCTGGCGGCGACCGAGGAACGCCGGGTTGCGCAGCGTGTCAAGGCCTTCCGGCAGCGGATGCACGGCGAGCGCGCCGGGCCGCGCGGCCAGGTCGGCCCATGCCTGCCTGGGCACGCGCACACGCAGCCACTCGGGCCGCAGCGTGGTGCCGTCGAACTCGTCGCGATGCACGAAGTTGCCGGTGAAAGGCGCCTGCGTGGCCTCCCCGCGCATCCATGCGGGCGCGGCGGCGATGTAGGGGATGGTCTGCCCCGCCGGCAGGATCACCGGCCAGCCATCGCGCCACTGCACCGGCAGCAGATAGGTTTCGCGCCCGGTGTTGTAGTGGCGCTGCTGGTAGTTGCGGCTGGCCAGGAACACCGCCCACCACGTCCCGTCGGGGCCTTCGACCAGATCGGCGTGGCCGGCATTGGTGATCGGCAGGCGCCGATCCGGCGGCAGGTCGCGCTGGGTCAGGATCGGATTGCCGTCATACGGCGCATACGGTCCCCAGACATCGCGGCTGCGCAGCACCACCTGCGAATGCTGCGGCCCCGTGCCGCCTTCGGCATCGGACAGGTAGTACCAGCCGTCGCGCTTGTAGATGTGCGGCCCTTCGATCCAGATCGGATTCTTCTCGGGTTCCACGCCACCATCGATCAGCACCTTGCGCGGGCCGATGGGCTGGAAGCGGGCGATGTCGATCTGTTGCATCCAGATGGCGCGGTGGCCGTCATAGCGCGCCGGCCCGGGCGGCTCGTCGTTGTTGAGCAGATAGACCTTGCCATCGGTGTCGAAGAACAGCGACGGGTCGATGCCCCCGATGGTCGGCAGCCAGTGCGGGTCGGACCACGGGCCCGCCGGATCACGGGCGGTGGCGATGAAGTTGCCACCACTGTCCGTGGCCGTGGTCACCAGATAGAACATGCCGTCATGGAATTCGATGGCGGGCGCGAAGATGCCCCGCGACACGCTCAGGCCGTCGAAGTCCAGCTGCGAGGGCCGGTTGATGACGTTGCCGATCTGCTTCCAGTGCACCAGGTCCGTGCTCTCGAACACCGGGATGCCCGGGAAGAAGGTGAAGCTGGAATTGACCAGGTAGAACTTGCCGTTCGCGCTGACGATGCTGGGGTCGGCATGGAAGCCGGCCAGGATGGGGTTGCGGTAGTGGCCGGACGGTAACGGCGGTTCGAATGCCACGTCGCGACCGGTGTATTCGAACCAGTCGAAGTAGACGGGCGGCGCCTGCTCTTTCGACTGAGCGTTGCCGGTGACCGTCAGCAGCAGGAGCGCGGCGACCAGCACGCCACGCGCGGCGTTGCGGGACGTGGCCCACTTGCTGGCTTGTCGGCGGTCGTCCTGATGGCGACGCAGGGAGAACAGCTTCATCGGGGCACCTCGACGGCAGGGACGGGAAGTTCGAAGGGACCGGCCGGCAACCCGGCGGCATCGCGCAACGTGCATACCGGGCCATCCGCCCAGCAGTAGCGCACGTACAGGGCGTTGGCGGTGCGCGGGCTGCGCAGCACGACGTCTCGGCCGTCTAGGGCGGCATCCGCGTATTCGCAGCGCTTCGCTGCATCGCAGATCTCGAAGCCGATGGGGCCGTTCGCGCCGGTCGTCAGCAGGGCACCGGTGACATCGTCGAACGCCACCCTCACGCCGTCCGTCGTGCGCGCTGCGTCGCGTGCCGTCGGGCCGGTCGGTGGCAGCGCACGCTCGCCGTAGATGGTGTGGCGCGCCACGCGTGCCAGGCGGCGACCGAGTTCCTGCTTGTTCGGCGGATGGATGTCGTAGGCGTCACCGATGTCGATGGCGACCACCAGCCCGGAATGCGGATCTTCCGCGACGACACGCCGCTGCGCCTCGCGCACCTGCGCCCAGCCACTTTCCACCGGCGCCGCCGGTGGCATGCCATAGCCGGCCAGCTGCACCACCAGCCACGGCACCTGTGCGCCGAAACGCTGCCGCCAGTCCTCGCGCAGCACACGCAGCCGCGCGGCATAGGCAGCGCCGTCGCCGGTGTTGGATTCGCCCTGGTACCAGAGCATGCCGCGCAGGCCGGCATGCCCGAGCGGGGCGATCATCCCGTTGTACAACGTCGACAGGCCGGCCGCCGCCTGCCAGGGCGCACGCGGCGGCTCGTCGGCGCCGGGCTCGGGCCGGTAGCGCCAGCGGTTGTCCAGCACGACGCGTGAGCCATCGTCGAAGGTCAGCGCGTGTGCACTGGCCGGGCCGGCCAGCCCACCGTCGCGATAGGTGTCCAGCACGTTGACCACCACCGTGTTGATGCCCGCCTTCAACAGTCCGGACGGCAGCGGGTAGCGACGCGGCTCACCGGCGCCGTAGCGGCTGCCCACGGCGGTACCGTTCACCCAGGTCATGTCGGTCTCGTCCGCGGGCCCGAGTTCCAGCGTTGCGCCACGGGCCGCCTGCGCCGCCGTCAACGTCACCTGCGTGCGATACCACACCATGCCGTTGTAGTCCTCGAGCGCCGGTACGCCCCAGCGCTCCCATGCACCCAGCGTTGCGGGCGCCTTGCGCCAGTCGGTGTCGCGCACATCCGCACGCCAGGGGGCGTCGCCCGTGGCACCTTCGCGCGTGGTCCACCAGCGCTCCCAGTGACGTCCCCATCGCGCGAGCGCGGCAGGTGTATCCGTGGCGTAAAGCGCCAGCACGTCGAGCGCTTCATCGCTTCCCCCACCGGCACGCAGTGCTGTGGCGCTGGTCCAGGCTTCGATCCGCGAACCGCCCCAGGCCGCCTGGATCAGGCCCATCGGCACGTCGACCGTCTTCTGAAGTTCCCGCGCGAAGTAGAAACAGGCGGCGGAGAAATCCCGCACCGAATCCGGCGACGCCACCTGCCAGCGGGGATCGCCCTGGAAACGGGACTGTGCCGCGACGGCGCTTGCCTGCGGCACCGTGAACAACCGGATTCGCGGATGCGCCGAGGATGCGATCTCCGAACTCGCATCCAGTGCGCGCCAGACCGGCAACTCCATGTTCGACTGCCCGGCGCAAAGCCAGACGTCGCCCACGTACACGTCGCGCACCGTCTGCACGCCCGCGCCGGCTTCCACCACCAGATCGTAGGGTCCGCCGGCGGCGCGTGCCGGCAGTGCGGCTTCCCAGGTGCCATCGGCCGCAGCACGCGCACGCGCCTTCGTGCCGTCCAGCATCACGCTGACGTCTTCAGCCGGCTTGGCGTGGCCCCAGACGCGGATGGCCGCGTCGCGCTGCAGCACCATGTGGTCCTGGAACAACGCATGCAGCAGTCCGCCTTCGGATTCCACGGCATGGGCGACGGGTGCACCCATCACGAGCATGGCGACTGACAGCACAAACCCGGTGATGCTGGGTGCCTTCATCGGCCGTCCCCCGGGGCATAAGGGAACTGCAGCGCTTCGTAATACGCCAACGGGTGCGGCGGCGCCGCCTGGCCCTCCGGCAGCGGGCGACGCGCGAACGTCTGGAAGTACGCGATGCTGGCGTCGCGCCACCACTGCGCTTCCTTTTCCTGGATGCCCAGGAAGGCCGCCACCTGCGCGTGCCGCGGCACATCGACATGCGACGACACCCCGTCCCACGTGGACCGCATGCCGCGCACGTAGTCCACGCCGCGGGCGTAGCGCATCACCAGTTCGTCCCACAACGGCCGGCCCGACGCCATCGGATGATCCCAGGGCACGTGGTGGAACCACAGGAGGAATTCCTCCGGCACGCGTGCGACATCGCCGAACTGGCGCGCCACCGGCGGGAAATACTGCGCCACCGCGTTGCTCCCCGTCGCGGAACGGTCAAATCCGATACCGTCCTGGTCGGCCCGGTGGTAGTACACCGATGTCCAGTCGGCACGAGGGCCGCCCTGCACCCACGGCCCTGGGCCGTAGTGATGGCCACGCCCCATCAGGTGATGCAGGCCCAGCGGCGTCATGTAGTCCACGGCCGCCTCGCGCGACCCCATCATCATCTCCACCACGGGCGCCACAAGGCGATCGTCGTTCGAGAAAGTCATGCGCACCCATTCTTCCGCGATGCCGCGCGAAGACAGCGACGGATCCCACGCCAGCCGGCCGTATGCATACCAGTTGGCCTGGTCGAAGTGCGATCCGCTCCAGTTGCGGTCCGCGCCGATGTTCGCCACGCCGGCCATGCCGGTGAGCGTATGCCCCTCCAGCGTGCCGTCGATGACTTTCCTGACGGTGGTACCCGTGCCGCGCGCATGCGTATCCGCGGCGAGCACCTCTTCGTACATCGGCCCCAGGTAGACCAGATGGGTGGCGAACCCGAGATATTCCTTGGTGACCTGCAGTTCCAGCATCAACGGCGTGCGCGGCATGGCGCCGAACAGCGGATGGAACGGCTCGCGCGGCTGGAAATCGACGGGGCCGTTCTTCACCTGGACCAGGACGTTGTCGCGGAACTTGCCGTCGTAAGGCACGAATTCCGTATACGCCTGCCTGGCGCGATCGTCCGGCGTTTCGTGCGAATAGACGAAGGCGCGCCACATCACCGTGCCGCCATGGGGTGCCAGTGCGTCGGCGAGCATGTTCGCCCCGTCCACGTGCGACCTGCCGTAGTCCTGGGGGCCGGGCTGACCCTCGGAGTTCGCCTTTACCAGAAAGCCGCCGAAATCCGGAATGAGGCGGTAGATCTCGTCGGCCTTCTCCCTCCACCAGCGCCGCACGGCCGGGTCCAGCGGGTCGGCCGTCTGCAGTCCGCCTATCTCCATCGGCGCACTGAAACGGGCGCTCAGATGGACGCGGATCCCGTACGGACGGAACACGGACGCCAGCGCCCGAGTCTTCTCCAGGTACATCGGCGTCAGGCTCAGCGCATTGGCGTTGACGTTGTTGAGCACCGTGCCGTTGATGCCCAGCGATGCGTTGGCACGGGCGTAGTCGGTGTAACGCGGATCCAGGTAGTCGGGCAGCGTGTGCCAGTCCCAGATCGAAGCACCCGCGTAGCCGCGCTCAACATACCCGTCGAGATTGTCCCAATGGTCCAGCACGCGCAATTTCACCCGCGGCGATTCGCGCACGTCCAATGCATCGATCGCCTGCCCGGTCTGCAGCAGACGAAGGAAATGGAAGCAGCCGTAGAGCACGCCGACATCCGTGTTGGCCGTGATCACCGTGGCCGCATGCCCACCCACGCGCACGCTGCGGATCAGGTAGCCCTCATGTCCCAGCGGGCGTGTGTCCAGCCGCAGGCCGGCGACGAGGGCAGAAGAAGCGGCCGTGCCCGCCACAACCGCACCATCGCGCGTGGCCGCCGCCGCGGTATCGGGTACCTGCCCGGTCAGACCGTCCAGGCCACGCAGCAGCTCCGTGTGCGCGGCGGCCAGCGTGGCCGATGGCGCCGGCATCACCAGCTGCGTGGTGCGTGACCGGTAGTGCTCCACCGTTGCCGGTGCGGCGGGCGCGTAGCGCAGCCAGAGGTCGTAGCCGTCTTCCGCCTGCGCGCCGGCTGCCTGCACGCACATCAGGCAGCCCAGTACGAACATGGGGAGGCTTCGCCGCAAGGCACGCCCCTCGTCGCCCCGCCGCGTTGGCGATACCATGAGGCGCGACAGGAAAGCGGGCCAGCGTGCGGATTTCATGACCGTCCCCGCGTAGGCCGCTGCTGGGCGGAGTGGCCATGGGTCGACCGCCTTCCGTCCCCTGAAAGGAAAGCGTTTTGGAAAAGCCGACAAGAGCCGTGCGACGCAAGAGCCGCGGCGTCACCATCGACGAAGTGGCCGCACTCGCGGGCGTTTCCCCGATGACCGTGTCGCGCGTGATCAACGGCAAGACGAAGGTCAAGGATGCGACGCGCGAACGGGTCATGCGCGCCGTCCGCAAGCTCGACTACACGCCCAACCTGGCGGCCAGCTCGCTGGCGGCCGCCCAACACACCCGCATCGCACTGATCTATACCAATCCCACCGGCGCCTACCTGCGCGAACTGCTGCTGGGCCTGCTGCGCGTCGCCTCGCGGACGACCATCCAGCTGGTGAGCGAATACTGGGAAGACGTGGATGCCGAATCCGAGCGCAAGGCGGCGCGCGAACTCGCCAAACGTGTCGATGGCGTCATCCTGCCGCCGCCCCTGTGCGAATCCCGCGCGGCGGTGAGCGAACTGGTACGGGCCGGCGTCCCGGTGGTCGCCATCGCGTCGGGACGATTCAGCAACGAGATTTCCTGCGTGCGCATCGACGACTTCCGCGCGGGCAAGGAAATGGCCGAACACCTCATCGAGCACGGCCATACCCACATCGGATTCATCAAGGGCCGGTCCGACCTCAGCGCCAGTGCGCGACGTTTCGAAGGCTTCCAGGCCGCCCTGCATGAAGCGGGCCTGGCACTGGAACCCGGCCTGGTGCAGCCGGGCGACTACACGTATCGGGCGGGGCTGAAGGCCGCGGAGAAACTGCTGTCGCTGCGCCGGATGCCCAGCGCCATCATCGCCAGCAACGACGACATGGCCGCCGCCGTCATCTCGGTGGCGCACCGCCGCGGGCTGGATGTGCCGCGCGACCTGTCGGTGGTGGGCTTCGATGACACGTCGGCCGCCACGACGGTGTGGCCGGAACTGACCACCATCCACCAGCCCATCGCGTCGATGGCCAACGACGCCATCGACGTCCTGCTGCGCAGCATCCGCCGACAGGACGGTACCACCCGCGTGCTCGCCGACCACGTCGCGGCACACCGCCTGGTGGTGCGCGACTCGGTCTCGGTTCCGCCCAAAGCCAGGCGCCGCTGAAACGCCACGGGCCCGCCGTGCGGGTAGCGCGATCGGACGACCGGCGTGGCGCGCCACGGAAGGCATGCTCCGCTCCTAGCCTTCCATCTGCTCGAGTTCCCTGCCCTTCGTTTCGTGGACGAACCTCAGCACGAAGAAGACGGAGATGATGGCGGCCAGCGTGTACAGGCCATAGGTGGCGGCCAGCCCGATGCCGGCCAGAAGCATCGGGAAAGTCATCGTGACCAGGAAGTTCGCGCTCCACTGGAACAGGCCCGCGACAGCCAGTCCCGAACCGCGGATCTGGTTCGGGAACATTTCGCCCAGCATCACCCACATCACCGGGCCCCAGGACAGGTTGAAGAACACCACGTACAGGTTCGCGGCCACCAGCGCCAGCACGCCCATGC
>NZ_CAMPJD010000021.1 GCF_946886695.1 uncultured Pseudoxanthomonas sp.
CCGGGCGGATGCGGTACAGCCAGCTGCGCCGGTTCTCGGCGCGCGGCGCGGTGAAGGCCGTGCCGCTCAACTGTTCCGCGTACAGGCCGTGCGCGACGCGCTGCGGCGAGTTGCGGCCTTCCGGCAACGTGCCGGGCATCGCTTCGGTGGCGAAGTGGTTGCCGAAGCCGGTCTGGTAGTTGTTGGTGCTGTTCGCATTCATGCTCGTCGTGTCCCGATCAAAGCCCCTCTCCCGGCGGGAGAGGGGTTGGGGAGAGGGCCGGCCGCGAGGCGAAATCCCAGATCGCCGCGACCACCGCCTCCACCTCCCTCAGCACATCGTTGTCCCAGAACCGGACGACCCGCCATCCCTGAGACTGCAAGTATCGCGTTCTTGCGGCATCCGCAGCAGGCGAATGTTGCGAACCATCCAGCTCCACCACCAAACCCGCTTCGACGCAGCAGAAATCAACGATGTAGGGCGGCACTGGATGCTGGCGGCGAAATTTCATGCTATCCAGGCGTCCCGCCCGCAGGTACCGCCACAACCGGCGTTCGGCATCGGTCATGCCCTTGCGCAGCTGCTTGGCATGATCGAGCGTATGGGTCGGCAAGCGTGGCTTGCTCATGCAGGACCTCCTGTCCTTGCTGATCCGCTTTCCTGACGTCGTAAACGATAAGACTTCGCCGCCCCTCTCCCCAACCCCTCTCCCGCCGGGAGAGGGGCTTCAGGCACGAGCCTACAGCACCCCGCGCTTCATCTGGTCCCGCTCGATGCTCTCGAACAGCGCCTGGAAGTTGCCTTCGCCGAAGCCTTCATTGCCTTTGCGCTGGATGATCTCGAAGAAGATCGGGCCCAGCGCGTTCTGGGTGAAGATCTGCAGCAGCTTGCGCTGCTTGGTCTCCACGTCGGCGTCGATCAGGATGCCGTTCTTCGCCAGCCGCGCGACATCCTCGCCATGATCCGGAATGCGCTGGTCGATCACTTCGAAATAGGTAGCGGGCGTGTCCAGGAACGCCACGCCGGCTTCGCGCATCTTTTCCACCGTGGTGTAGATGTCGTCGGTGAAGCAGGCGATGTGCTGGATGCCCTCGCCCTTGTAGGCGTCCAGGTACTCGTTGATCTGCGACTTCGGGTCGCTGGACTCGTTCAACGGGATGCGCACCATGCCGTCCGGCGCGGTCATCGCCTTGGAGAGCAGGCCGGTCTTGGCACCCTTGATGTCGAAGTAGCGGATCTCGCGGAAGTTGAACAAGCGCTCATAGTAGTCCGCCCACTTGGCCATGTTGCCGTGGTACAGGTTGTGGGTCAGGTGGTCGATGAAGGTCAGGCCGAAACCCTTGGGCAGCAGGTCCGCCCCGGGCAGGTATTCGTAGTCCGGATCGTGGATGGTGCCCTTGTCGTCATAGCGGTCGACGATGTACAGCATGCAGTCGCCGATGCCCTTGATGACGGGCGCGGCGACCGCCTTGGTGAGTTCGTCGGCGGCATCGAACGATTCGGCGCCGTTCTTCAGCGCCTGCACGCGTGCCCATTCGGCCAGCTTCCTGACCCGGATCGCGAAGCCGCAGGCGCTGGGCCCGTGTTCGGCGGCGAAGCGTGCGGCGAAGGAATCCGGGTCTTCGTTGATCAGGAAGGTGCAGTCGCCCTGGCGATAGGTGCTGATGGCGCGTGTCTTGTGGCGCGCGACCTGCACGAAGCCGAGCTTGCGGAAGTAGTCGTGCAGGTGGTGGGCCTGGCCCTGCGGCGCGGCGAACTCGACGAACTCGAAGCCATCGATGCCCATCGGGTTGTCGAACGTCGTGGGCTGGATACCCAGGTTGGGTTGTGCGTTCATGGGGCGCCTCGCTAGGCTTGCCGGGTCAGGCCCCATTTTATAGTTTCAGCTGAAACCAACCACAAGTAGCAGCGCAACATGAGCCAGCCAGCCAGCCCCGTCGTCCACGCCGATTTCGACCTCGACCGCCTGTTTTCATACCGGTTGAGCGTGCTGTCGAACCGGATCAGCAGCGCGATTTCCCGGGAATACCACCGCCGTTTCGGCCTGGCGATCACCGAATGGCGGGTGATGGCCGTGCTGGGGCGCTTCCCGGGCCTGTCGGCCGGCGAGGTCGCCAACCGCACCGCGATGGACAAGGTGGCGGTCAGCCGGGCGGTGGCCCGCCTGCTGGAACGGGCCTTGATCCAGCGTGAGATCCACGGCGACGACCGTCGTCGCTCGGTGCTGGCGCTGACCGACGAAGGCTTCCGCGTCTACGACGAAGTCGCGCCGATGGTCATCGAGTACCACCAGCGCATGCTGGAGCCGCTGAGCGACGAAGAGCGCGCGATGCTGGACCAGTTGATCGACAAGCTGGCCGGGGAAGGCGTCAAGCGCATCGAGGGTTGAGGCCTTCCAGATCCGGAAACGAAAAACGGCGGCCGATGGCCGCCGTTTTTCTATGGATCTCCGCTTTCGCGGGGATGACGCATCGGCAAAGGCGCGCCCGTGGGGCGCGCGCCGATGCGTCACTTC
Source organism: uncultured Pseudoxanthomonas sp. (assembly GCF_946886695.1). Next base: position 2,496 of record NZ_CAMPJD010000021.1, read on the forward strand.
ACGCCATGCATCAGCTTCTGGATCAGCGGCGCGATCACGAACAGCAGCACGCCAGAACCCACCAGCGCCCAGAAACCGAACGTGTACCCCGCGTGCGCGGACTGCACGGTCATGCCGCCTTCGCCGCTGACCTTGCCGGCGAAGATGCCCGCCATGTTGTTGCCGATGGCAATGGACAGGAACCAGCAACCCATCGCCATGCCGGCCAGGCGCGACGGTGCCAGCTTGGTCGTCATCGACAGACCGATGGGCGACAGGCAGAGCTCGCCGACCGACTGGATCACGTAGACCATGAAGAGCGTCCAGAACGGGATCTTGCCGTTGGCATCCACCATCCCCGACAGCGCCATCATCAGCAGCAGGAACGCCAGGCCGTTGAAGATCAGGCCCAGGCCGAACTTGCGCGGGATGATGGGGTTGTTCTTGCCCATCTTCACCCACAGCCAGGCCAGTACCGGCGCCAGCGCGATGATCGCCACCGAGTTGACCGACTGGAACCACGACACCGGGAAATCGCTGGTACCCGCGAACATCTGGAAGAAGCCTTCCATGCCGATGTTGCGGTCGACGATGCGGTCGGCCAGGAAGTTGAACGAACTGCCTGCCTGCTCGAAGAACATCCAGAACAGCACGTTGAACACGAAGATCACCAGCATCGCGACGACCTTGTCGCGCGCCACCTTGCCCTCCCGCAGGCCCTCGACCACCAGCATCACCGCCGGGATCACGAACAGTGCCATCAGGATGGCCTGCAGCAGGTTGGCGTTGATCGTCAGCAGCGCATAGAACATCGGGATGCCGATCACGGCGCCGAACAGCACGACGAGGCTGACATTGCGCAGGCCGGTCTGGTGCTCTGCCGGCAGGCCGATGCCTTCCAGTTGCCTGCGGCCGAACCAGAACCACACCAGGCTCAGCAGCATGCCGACGCCGGCCGCGATGAAGACCACCTTGTACGCGGGCATGTCCTCGATGCCGAACACCTTCTTCGCCAGGTACTGGGTGACGATCGGCGCCAGCAGCGCACCGATGTTGATGCCCATGTAGAAGATGGTGAAACCGGAATCGCGGCGCGCATCGCCCTGGGCATACAGCTTGCCCACCATCGTGGAGATGATCGGCTTGAACAGGCCGTTGCCTACGATGATCGTGGCCAGGCCCAGCTTGAACATCGCCTCACTCGGCAGTGCCAGCAGGAATAGGCCCGCCGACATGAAGACCGCGCCGAGCAGGATGGAGCGCTGGAAGCCGATCAGCTTGTCGGCCACGTAGCCGCCGAAGATGGCGCCCGCGTAGACCAGTGCCAGGTAAGCACCGTACAACTCGCTGGCCGGCTTTTCACCGGAGGCGTCGCCACCATGGAACTGCGCCACGATGTACAGCACCATCGCCCAGCGGATGCCGTAGAACGCGAAGCGCTCCCAGAATTCGGACATGAACAGCATCCACAGCGGACGCGGATGTCCCAGGACTTGCTTGAATTCCGGTATCCGTTCCGGCGTTGGTGACTCGACGGCTCCGCTCATGCGGGCTCCCCCTAGAAAAAAGTGGTTCAGGATTTCGGTTTCCCATGCAACGAGCACGGGACGGGCGAGGATTACCGACGTGGCCGGGGGCCGTCAAATCGCTGAAATACAGGCGCTGCACCGGCCATTCGGCCTATTCAGCCATTCAATTCGCTGATTTCCAAGGGATTTTCTGCGGAAGCCGGGCCAATCCCGGCTTCAACGACCGGGCCCGATCGAGGTCCGCACGTCGAACAGTTCCGGGAAGAACGTCAGCTCCAGCGCCTGGCGCAGGAAGCCCACGCCACTGGAGCCGCCGGTGCCGCGCTTGAAGCCGATGATCCGCATTACCGTGCGCATGTGGCGGAAGCGCCACAGCTGGAACTGGCTCTCCAGATCCACCAGGTCCTCGCACAGCGAGTATTCGCGCCAGTAGCGGTCGGTGTCTTCGTAGATCGCCTCGAACACCGGCAGCAGGGCGGCGTCGGCGGCGTGCGACTGGCGCCATTCGCGCTGCAGGTGCTGGGCGGGGATCGCATGGCCCCAGCGCGCGAGGTACATCAGGAACTCGTCGTACAGGCTCGGGGCGTCGAGCACGGCTTCCAGCCCGGCATGGCCCTCGGGGTCGTGGGCGAACACCTTCAGCATCGCCGCGTTCTTGTTGCCCAGCAGGAACTCGATGGTGCGGTACTGCAGCGACTGGAAGCCCGACGACGGGCCCAGCAGGTCGCGGAAGCCCATGTACTCGGACGGCGTCAGCGTCTCCAGCACCGACCATTGCTCGGTCAGCTGGCGCAGCACCTGCTTGGCGCGCGCCATCACCTTGCGGCACTGCCAGACCTGGTCGCGCTGGAGGAAGCCGATGGCCGCCTGCAGCTCGTGGATCATCAGCTTCATCCACAGTTCCGAGACCTGGTGCTGCACGATGAACAGCATCTCGTCGTGGTGCTGCGGGTCGGAAACCGGGTGCTGCGCCGACAGCAGGCGGTCCAGCTGCAGGTAGCCGCCGTAAGTCATCCGGCCGGAGAGGTCGGTGTGGATGCCTGCTTCCAGCGGGCGCTCGTTCTTTTCTACGGCCATCCGTCGATCAACCGGGGGCCGCCCGGGGGGCGGCGGGGGCGCCAGCGTAACCGAAGACGGCAGCGGACTCCGGCAGGGCGACGGAAAACCGGCACTTATGTCATGCCCATGCAATGCGCATACCACAGGCTTGGGCTACATTGCGTCGGCCGGGGGCCGATCCGCCTCCGACGGGGGCGGCGTCCAATCCACTGAGGGAGATTCCGTAACATGGAAATGCCACGGGGCCGCCTTGCGGCCGTGTTCGCGTCTTTCGCCTTGCTGTTCGCCGCTTCGTCGGCGCAGGCACAGGTGGTCATCAGCCAGGTCTACGGCGGCGGCGGCAACAGCGGCGCCACGCTGAAGAACGACTTCATCGAGCTGCGCAACAACGGACCCACGGCGGTCGACCTGACCGGCTGGAGCGTCCAGTACGCGTCCTCCACCGGCACCACCTGGAATGGCCGCACCAATCTCAGCGGCAGCATCCCGGCCGGCGGCTTCTACCTGATCCAGCAGGCGCAGGGCGCCGGCGGCACGGTGGACCTGCCCACTCCGGATGCCATCGGCACCATCGCCATGGCGGGCACCGCCGGCAAGGTGGCCCTGAGCCGCAGCACCACGGCATTGACCGGCGCCTGCCCGACCGCCGATGCCAACGTGGCCGACTTCGTCGGCTTCGGCAGCGCAGCCAACTGCTTCGAAGGCAGCGCGCCGACCGGCACGCTCAGCAACACCAACGCCGCGCTGCGTGGTGGCGATGGCAGCATCGACACCAACAACAACGGCGCCGACTTCGCCGTCGGCGCGCCGAACCCCCGCAACAGCGGCGCCGAGCCGCCGGAACCGCCGGACCCGCCGCTGGCGCTGACCATCGCGCAGATCCAGGGCAGCGGCCTGATGTCGCCGCACGACGGCAAGCGCGTGGTGACCGAAGGCATCGTCACCGCGCTGAAGTTCAACAACGGCTTCTTCCTGCAGGCCGCGAACGATGATGGCGACCCTGCCACGTCCGATGCCGTGTTCGTGTTCACCAGCAGCGCGCCGCCGGCCACGGCCGCAGTCGGCAACCGCGTGCGCGTAACCGGCACGGTCGAGGAGTACACCCCGTCGTCCAACCCGCACCAGCTGGCGATCACCGAGATCGTCACGCCGACGGTCGAGATGCTTGAAACCGGCGTCGCCCTGCCCGCCGCGATCGAACTGACCGCCGCCGAGCTGAGCTCCGGCGCCCTGCCCGGCACGCTGGAACGCCTCGAAGGCATGCGCGTCAGCGTGGCGCAGTCGGTGGCGATCGCCCCGTCGGGTGGCAGCCTGGACGAGAACGACGCACTGTCCTTCAGCGACGGCGTGTTTCACGTCGCCCTGCCCGGCGTCGCGCGTCCGTTCCGTGAGCCCGGCATCGCCGTGATGGATGCCATTACCCTGCCGGCCGGCAAGAACCCGCCACGCTTCGACACCAACCAGGAACGCCTGATGGTGCGCAGCCGCGGCCAGGTCGGCGCCCTGCCGATCTCGGTCGACACAGGCGCCAATGTGACCGGCCTGCTCGGCGTGCTCGACTACTTCGCCGGCACCTGGGCATTGCTGCCCGACGTGGCCACGCCGCCGTCGGTCAGCGGCGGCATCCTGCCGGAGGCCGTCAACGATCCGAGTTACGACGAAGTCACCGTCGGCAGCTTCAACCTGCTGCGGCTGTTCGACGAGGTCAACGACAGCAACGGCGCGGTGACGCTGACGCCGGAAGCGCTGGACAAGCGCCTGGCCAAAGCGGCGCTGGCGATCTGCGACTACCTGAAGGCCCCGGACATCGTGGGCGCGGTTGAGGTGGAGAACCTGCGCGTGCTGCAGCTGCTGTCCGAACGCATCGACGCCACCTGCGCCGCGCGACCGGGCTATGTGCCGTACCTGCAGCCGGGCAACGACGTGGGCGGCATCAACGTCGGCTTCCTGGTCAGCTCGCGCCTGACCGCCGACGGCGTGGCCCGCGTCGAGGTGCTGGACGTGGCGCAGTTCGGCAAGGAGACCACCATCGCCAACCCGAATGGCACCACCAGCCTGCTCAACGACCGTCCGCCGCTGCGCCTGCGCGCCCGCGTGCACCAGGACGCCGCATCGAGCTATCCGCTGACGGTGATCGTCAACCACCTGCGTTCGCTCAACGACATCAACGACACCCTGCCCGGCAGCAGCGGCTGGGCCACCGGCGGCGAACGCGTGCGGGTGAAGCGCGGCGCGCAGGCGGTCTACCTGGCCCAGCTGGTGCAGGAGATGCAGCAGACGAACCCGGACGAGAAGATCGTGCTGGTCGGCGACTTCAACGCCTTCGAGTTCAATGATGGCTACGTCGACGTGATGGGCATCCTCAAGGGCGAAGCCGCACCGGAAGACCAGGTGCTGACGTACATGCCCAGCCCGCTGAGCGTGCCGCTGGTCGACGGTTCGCAGCTGATCACCGATCCGGCGCACCGGTACTCGTACGTCTTCGAGGGCAACGCGCAGACGTTGGACCACGTGCTGGTCAACGAGTCGCTGGTGATGGACGCCGCGCTGCGCGTGGACCACGCCCGCATCAACGCGGACTTCGGCGTGGACAACTTCGGTGATGCGACGCTGGCCGTCCGTTCGTCCGACCACGACCCGGTGCGCCTGAGCATCCGCGTGCCGTCCTTCGCCCGCGCCGACCTGTCGGCCACGGTGTCGGCCGACCGCGCCACTGCCAACGTCGGCGAGACCGTTCGCTACACCGCCACCGTCCGCAACGCCGGTCCGGGCGCGGCATCGCCGGCGGCATTCGCCTTCGTGTTCTCGGCCGAACTGTCGCCGTCGCTCACCACGCTGCCGGCTGGCTGGAGTTGCGACGCGGCAGACGTCACCGCCGGCACCACCCGCGTGGCCTGCACCACGCCGTCGCTGGTCGTGGGCGGTGAAGCGACGTTCGCGATCGACGCCATCGTCCCGGCCAGCGCCGCGGGCACCACGCTAGGCCTGGGCGTGTCGGCCAACTCCACCGTGCTCGACCCGGCCAACGGCGACAACACGGCCGCCGTCTCGGTGGCCGTGGGCGCGCTGCCGCAGACCCGCGCCGACCTGTCGGTGCGGCTGCTGGGCGCTGCCCTGCCGCTGCGCCGCGGCACTATAGCCACGCTGCTGGTTCCGGTGCGCAACGCCGGCCCGGACCAGGCGGAGGAGGTGACGGTGCGGCTGACCAGCAATGTCGAAGCGCGTTACGCCGCCGTGGCCGCGCCCAGTGGCTGGTCCTGCACCCGCGTGCAGGACACCACGGAAGGCGCCGCCGCCGACTGCACCCGTCGTGGCACCATGGCGCGCGGCGTGCAGACACTGGCGTTCGCACTGGTGGTGCCGGGCAAGCCCAAACGCGGTACCGTGCTGGAGTTCGAAGCCACCGTCAGCAGCGCGACGACGGATCCGAACCCCGCCAACAACCACGACCGCCTGGTCCAGCGCATCCGCTGAACTTTCCCGCCATCGTGGGGTCGACAGGGGCGCGGGCAACCGCGCCCCTTGTCGTTTGCGCAACCCGCGACGCGCACCACGTCCGACCCACGCCGGCCGCAGGCGGACTGACACCGAACGACAGCCTGGCAAGCGTCTGTTTCCGCACCGTTTTCCGCGCCGGGTCGCCTGCCATCCACCTCCGTCTTGTTGCATTGCACGACGGCTGCACAGCGCTCAGCTCCTAAAATTACATTTGAAACCAATTCCGCCACTGACGAGAACACCGTCCAGATGAGCATCGCCGCAAGCTTCGAGATCGAATACCTCCAGTACCTGGGTCCCGACGGCACCCTGGTACGCAACGACCTGCCCGAGGCCGGGCGCGACATCGCCCGCCTGCGCGAGCTGTTCAAGCAGATGCTGTTCGTGCGCACCTTCGACACCAAGGCCATCGCCCTGCAGCGCACCGGCAAGCTGGGCACATACGCCAGCTGTCTGGGCCACGAGGCGACTCATGTGGGGATCGGCGCCTCGATGCGCACCGGCGACGTCTATGCGCCGAGCTATCGCGAGTACGGTGCCATGTTCATGCGCGGGGTGAAGCCGCGCGATGTGCTGATGTACTGGGGCGGCGATGAACGCGGCAGCGATTACGACCGCGGCAGCGATGCGCGCAACGACTTCCCCTTCTGCGTGCCGATCTCCACGCAGTGCCTGCACGCGGCCGGCGCGGCGCTGTCGTTCAAGCTGCGCAGGCAGCCGCACATCGCGGTGAGCACGTGCGGTGATGGTGGCTCGTCGAAAACCGACTTCTACGCCGCACTGAACTCCGCGGGTGCTTACGAACTGCCGCTGGTGCTGGGCGTGATCAACAACGGCTGGGCGATCTCGGTGCCGCGCAGCGCGCAGACCGGCGCGCAGACGCTGGCGCAGAAGGGCCTGGCCGGCGGCCTGCACTGCCTGCAGGTGGACGGCAACGACCTGATCGCCGTGCTCGAAGGCATGCGCCGTGCCAGCGAGCGAGCGCGCAAAGGCCAGGGTGGCACGGTGATCGAGTTCGTCACCTACCGCCTTTCAGACCACACCACCGCCGACGATGCGCGCCGCTACCGCGACGATGCCGAAGTGAAGGCCGGCTGGGAGCGCGAACCGATGACGCGCCTGCGCACCTGGCTGACCGCGCAGGGCACCTGGAGCGAAGCCGACGAGGCCGCATGGAAGGAAGACTGCGGCGCGCGCGTGGACGAAGAGGTCAACGCCTACCTCAACACGCCGGTGCAGCCGGTCGAAGCGATGTTCGACTACCTGTACGCCGATCCGCCACCGGAACTGCTGCAGCAACGGGCCGCCGCGATCGCCGCGGAGAACCGCCCGTGAGCACCGTGATGAAACCCGAAAACAAGACTGTGGGAGCGACGTCAGTCGCGAAACCGGATGCCGTGGCGACTCCGACCGCCATCACCCTGATCGAAGCCATCACCCAGGCGCTGGCCTGGGAGATCGCCCACGACGACGCCGTGCTGGTCTTGGGCGAGGACGTGGGCGTGAACGGCGGCGTGTTCCGCGCCACCGCCGGCCTGCAGCAGAAGTTCGGCCCCGAGCGCGTGCTCGACACGCCACTGGACGAGACCACCATCGCCGGCCTCACCGTCGGCCTGGCCGCGCAGGGCATGAAGCCGGTCGCCGAAGCGCAGTTCGACGGCTTCGTCTATCCCATGGTCGACCATCTGATCTGCCACGCCGCCCGCCTGCGCACCCGCACGCGCGGCCGCCTGCACTGCCCGATGGTGCTGCGCGTGCCGTGGGGCGGCGGCATCCGCGCGCCGGAGCACCACAGCGAGGCCAATGAAGCCATCTTCACCAACGTGCCCGGCCTGCGCGTGGTGATGCCGTCCTCGCCGCAGCGCGCCTACGGCCTGCTGCTGGCCGCGATCCGCGATCCGGATCCGGTCATCTACATGGAACCCAAGCGCATCTACCGCCAGTACAAGGAAGTGGTCGCCGACGACGGCGAAGCGCTGCCGCTGGACGTGTGCTTCGTGCTGCGCGACGGCACCGACGTGACCCTGGTGACCTGGGGCGCGCAGGTGAAGGAAGCGCTGGAAGCGGCCGACAAGCTGGCCGGCGAAGGCATCAGCGCCGAAGTCATCGACGTGGCCACGCTGCGTCCGCTCGACTTCGACACCATCGCCGAATCGGTGGCCAAAACCGGCCGCTGCGTGATCGTGCACGAAGCGCCGCGCACCGCCGGCTTCGGCGCGGAGATCGGCGCGCGCCTGGCCGAGCACTCGATGTACGACCTGCTGGCCCCGGTCGAGCGCGTCACCGGCTACGACACCCACATCCCGCTGTTCCGTCTGGAAATGAAGTACCTGCCCAGCGTCGACAAGATCGTCGCGGCGGCGAAGCGGGCGATGGCGAACGGCTGATGCACGCCTGCGCCGTCCGCGACTACCGCACGCAGTACGCGAACCCGATCCGGTTCGCGCGCGGCGACGTGGTCGCACTCGGCGCACGCGACACCGAGTGGCCGGCCTTCGCCTGGACCACCACCGCCGACGGCAATGCCGGCTGGGCGCTGGTGGACTGGCTGCAACCGCGCGACGACGGTCACGCCGTCGCATTGCGCGACTATTCCGCACAGGAACTCGACGTGCAGGCCGGCGACACCGTCGCGCTGCAGTACGAACTGGGCGACTGGTGGTGGTGCACGCATGCGGATGGCCGCAGTGGCTGGCTGCCTGCGCGCGACCTGGACCTGATCAACGAAACGACTTCAGAAGAGACATCCGAATGAGCGAGAGCAAGACCTTCCACCTTCCCGACCTGGGCGAAGGCCTCCCGGACGCGACCATCGTCGAGTGGTTCGTCAAGGAAGGCGACGTGATACGGCTGGACGAACCGCTGGTGTCGATGGAGACCGCGAAGGCCGTCGTCGAGGTGCCCTCGCCCGTCTCCGGCAAGGTGGTGAAGCTGGCCGGTGCCGCCGGCGATGTCATCGTCACCGGCAGCATGCTGGCGGTGTTCGAGCCCGACGCCAGCCTGCCACAGCGCGCGGAAGGCCAGGACACAGGCCACCACCACGGCCCGCCGAAGCCCGCCGCTGCGGGAGCGACGTCAGTCGCGAACCTCGCCACCGACACATCGCCCGTCGCGACTGACGTCGCTCCCGCCGCTCCCACCGATGCCGGCACCGTCGTGGGCGCCATGCAGTCCTCCAACGACGTGCACACCGAACAGGCGATCGCCGTCGGCGGCGTCAAGGCCATGCCGGCCGTGCGCGCGATGGCGAAGAAGCTGGGCGTGGACCTGGCGCGCGTGCGCGCCAGCGGCGCCGACGGCGCAGTGACGATGCAGGACGTGAAACAGGCCGCCGCAGACGGGTCCGCGCGCGGCACCACGACCGCCGCACCCGCACGCACCACCGCGCCGGTCGTCGCGGCGGCACCGGCCGCGAGGACCACACTGTCCGCCAGCGGCAAGCCGATGCGCACGCAGCCACCGGGCGTGTCCGTCAGCGGCCAGCCCGAGCAGCTCAAGGGCGTGCGCCGCAACATGGCGCGCGTGATGGCCGATGCACATGCCAAGGTCGTGCCGACCACGCTAAGCGACGATGCCGACGTGCATGCGTGGATGCCCGGCAACGACATGACCGGCCGCCTCGTCCGCGCCATCGTGCGCGCCTGCAAGACGGTGCCGGCGATGAACGCATGGTTCGACGGAGACAAGCTCACCCGCACGCTGCACCCGCATGTGGACATCGGCATCGCCGTGGATACCGACGACGGCCTGTTCGTGCCGGCGCTGCGCAATGCGGACCTGCTGGAAGCCGGTGGCGTGCGCGAGAGCATCAACCGCCTGCGCGCGCAGGTGGAAGACCGCAGCATTCCACCGTCCGAACTGACCGGCTACACGATCTCGCTGAGCAACTTCGGCATGTTCGCCGGCCGCTATGCCACGCCGGTCGTGGTGCCGCCGTGCGTCGCCATCGTCGCCGCGGGCCGCGCCCGCCACCAGGTCACGCCGGTAATGGGCGGCTTCGAATCGCACAAGGTCATCCCCTTGTCGGTGACGTTCGACCACCGCGCCTGCACCGGCGGTGAGGCGGCACGCTTCCTCAAGGCATTGATCGACGACCTGGCCCTGCCGGCGTGACCTTCCGTCGGCTCACGCCGATGCTGCGCACGCCGGACCTGCCCGGCACACTCGCGTTCTACCGCGACGTGCTGGGCTTCGGACTCGCGTCCGGCGCGCTGGAGCAGGGCTGGCTGGCGCTGCGCCGCGACGGTGCCGAGCTGATGCTGTCCGGCATGAACGACCATGAGGGCGATACGGTCCCGGGATTCACCGGCTCGCTGTACCTGGAAGTCGCCGACGTCGACGCGCTGTGGGACACCGTCCGCGACCATGCCCGCACCTGCTACACGCCCGAGACGTTCGCCTACGGCATGCGCGAATTCGCCGTCTACGACAACAACGGCTACCTGCTGCAGTTCGGTACCCCGGTCGCGGACGACACCTGACCGCGAACGGTGGCAGGATGTCGCGCACATCCACCCGGAAATCCGCTATGGCACACCGCAGCCGCCTCGCCGGTTTCATCATCGACAGCCAGGTCGACGACCTGCCCGCTGCATCCGCGTTCTGGAGCTCGGCGCTGGGACTGGAGGTAACCCATCCCGATGATGGCGACCTGGGCCTCTACGACAAGTTCGAACCCGGTCCCGGTGGCCTGCACATCGAGGTGCAGAAGGTGAAGCACGAAGCCCGTGTGCACCTGGATATCGAGACCGACGACATCGACGCCGAAGTCGCGCGACTGGAAGCGCTGGGTGCGAAACGCGTGCAGCACGTGCGCAACCGCTGGTGGGTGATGGAAGCGCCCACCGGCCACCGCTTCTGCGTGGTGCCGATGGACGAAGGCAGCACGCGCGGCGCGCCGAACCGCTGGCCCTGAAGGCAACAGGTCACCGCACCAGGGCAACCTGGTCGTTCCAGAAGGACAGCAGGTGCTCCAGGCCGGGAGACGATGCTATCTCGTCCTCCAGCCATGGCAGGTCGCGCTGCCATTGCGCCTGGCTGAGCTGCTGGACCAGGCTCTGTGGCGCTTCCGCAAACCCCATGTGCCAGCGCTGCAGGCGGCGCACATCAAGGCTCCCTTGCTCCAGGATCTCCACCTCGCGGTGCTGGCGCGCACGGGCAATCCGCGCGTAGATCTGCTCGACATCGGCACGGGCACCTTCGAGGTACTGCACGAAGCGTTGCCCGCCGTAGATCAGGGTGCCGGTGACGTTGGCCAACTGGTTGTTGACGCGTGCATCGAGCAGCAGGGCATCGAGGTCGGCGGTCTCCAGCGGGCGCGCGGCCTGGCTCTGGTAGACCAGCGCATGCAGTGGAGCCATCTGATGCTCGGGGCGGCGGGGGAAGGACACGGAGCATACCGCGCCACCCGCCCCGCCCGACGTGCGCGGGCGCCGCTATTTGCGTTCAGTCTCCGAACGTTCGCGCGTGGCCTTGAACTCTGAACCTTCCCGCCAGTACGGCCATCCTTCGCTGTCGGCGATCCCACGCCCCATCGCGTACAGCAGCTCGACGTCCTGCGCCTGCCCCACCGCATCCCAGTTCGACGTCCATGCATCGCAGGGCTGGTGGTAGCACTTGGCGAAATACGCATCGCGCAGCGCCTTGCCACGGGAAACACCGCCCTCCGCGCGATCCAGTCCGGCGCCGATGGTGATCGCCGGCACGCCCGCGCGGGCGAAAGCGAAGTGGTCGGCGCGGTAGAAGAAGCCCGCTTCGAGGTTCGGATCCGGCGAGTAGGTGCGCCCATGCGCTTGGGCCACGCGTTTCAGATCGTCTTCCAGCGAAACGCGCCCGTTGCCCCAGGAGGCGATGTCGCGATTCGGGCCGTCCGGGCTGAGCATTTCGATATTGAGCACAGCGGCGGTCTTCTCCAGCGGCGCCACGGGGTTGGCCGCATAGAACATCGCACCTTGCAGCCCCTTTTCCTCCGCCGTCAACGCCATGAACAACAGGCTGCGCTGCGGACGCGGACCGGCAGCGAACACGCGCGCCAGTTCGATCACGGCCGCCACCCCCGTGGCATTGTCGACGGCGCCATGCCGGATCGCATCACCGCCGGCGTCGGGTTCACCGATGCCATAGGCGTCCCAGTGCGCTGAATAGATCACGGTTTCGTCGGGTCGCTGGGCGCCTTCCAGTCGGCCGATGACGTTGCGCGTGATCACCTGATCGCGCGCCACCTTGAAGTCGGCCGACAAGGTGGCCCCGCCCAGCGCCACCGGTGTGAAGTCGGCCGTCTGCGCGCGCCGCTTCTCCGCAGAGAAATCCAGGCCCGCGCGCTGGAACAGCGACACTGCCAGGTCGTGCTGCATCCAGCCACGGAACAGCGTGTGGTACTTCGCCGCATCCGCGCGCGGGATGTCGAACACCGGCGAAAGACCCGACGCACGGACCGTGCGCCAGCCGTATGCCGCCGGCGCGGTTTCATGGACGATCAATACACCCACGGCGCCCTGCCGCGCGAGCTCTTCGTACTTGTAGGTCCAGCGTCCGTAGTAGGTGACCGCCTTTCCGTCGAACGCGCCGGGCTGCGCCGTCTCGTAGTCCGGATCGTTGACCAGCACCACCGCGACCTTCCCGCGCAGGTCCGTGCCCTTGTAGTCATCCCAGTTCCGCTCGGGGGCGCTCACGCCGTAGCCGACGAACACCATTGGCGCGTCGACAACATGCACGCGTTCAACCGGACTCAGGCTCTGCACGACGACATCGTCGCCATTGACCAGGGCCTGCGTGTCACCACCGATCTTCAACACTGCGTCCACCGCGCCGTCCACCCGTGCGCGCACCAGTGGAACGTCCTGGGTCCAACCGCCGCGCTCACCTCCCGGCTGCACGCCTGCCTTCTGGAGTTCATCGATGACGTAGGCGATCGTCTTCGTCTCCCCCGCCGTCGCAGGTGCACGGCCTTCGAACTCGTCCGATGCGAGGACGCGGACATGACGCGAAAGGTTGTCGGCGCTGATGCCGCCGCCGGGGATTTCTGCGGCGAATACGGGCGGCGAACACAGGGACAACAGCAGTATCGGGAACGAAGGCTTCATGGGGACCGCCGGAAATGGACACATCGGCAGTCTAGTCCATCCATGTTCGCCGTAGGAGCGACGTCAGTCGCGACCGTATGCCATGCGGAACCGCGCATCCCCGACGCATGCGCGACACGCCGCGTCTATTGTCGGAGACCACGAGGAATTCAGTCTTACGGTCGCGACTGACGTCGCTCCTACAGGAAACGGCGACCCGTCACGGACGCCCGCGATCCAGCCACACGCCCAGGCCCTGCGCATTCAATTCGACATCCATCGCAAGGACGCGTTCGACCTCCTCGTCGGCTAGCGGCACCCGCAGTGCGTGCGCGCGCTCCAGATACAGCGCTGAGAGACCGGCCACGATGCAACGATGGCGATCCGCGCGCCCATCGCAGGCGTCGGCGATGGCGACCATCGCGTCGATCTGCTCGTACAGCGCCTGCGCCAGTCGCGGCACGTCGTCGATGCGGCCGTAATGGGTCAGGTACATCGCGTCCGGCGCATAGGCCACCATCCGCGCGATGCTCGCCTTCAATGCCGCGGGCTCGAGCTGGACCGGTGTGGTCGTCGGCAGGATGAAGGCACCACGTGGCCCATCCAGTTCGCGATAGGACAACCCGAACGTGTCGCCGCTGAACCAACTGCGGCTGCGCGCGTCCCAGATGCAATGATGGTGACGCGCATGGCCAGGGGTGTCGATGAACTGCAACGGGCGCCCCGAGAGCATCACCGTCTCGCCATCCTCCACCACGCGTACCCGCGCGTCGGGGACCGGCACAAGGGTGCCGTAGCTGCGCTGCATTTCTTCCTCGCCATAGACTGCCGTCGCACCCGCGATCAGCTTCGCCGGATCGATCAGATGCGGTGCTGCGCGGGGGTGCGCGACAAGGGTGGCGTTCGGCAGCTGTTGCATCAGCAGCCCCGCGCCGCCTGCGTGGTCCAGGTGCACGTGGGTGACGATGAGGAAGTCCACCCCGTCCGGCTCCAGTCCAGCGGACTGCAGTGCGTCCAGCAGGCGCGGCACGGAATGGTTCGTGCCGCAGTCGATGAAGGCGCCGCGGCCTTCCTCGACGATGAGGTAGGCGGCGTCGAAGTGGTCGCGCTGGAACGCGGTGTCGATGGTGTGGATGCCGTGGAGGCTCATCCGCGGGCCTGTGTGGGAACGGATGACCCGATTCTAGTCCCCGCCTCGCATCTGCACGACCCGCCTTTGGTGGAACGACCCGTCCGCGCGCGGCTCAACCGCGCGACAACCACCAGCCGCGCAGCGGTACCGCCAGCGTCAGCACGAACAGGAACGCGCCGTAGGCCACCAGTGTGGCCAGCACCTGCTTCCAGATAGCGCCGGTGCCGACATCAGCGGCACCCAGCGCATAGCCCCATTGCATGCCGATGAAGCTCAGTACGAACGCCACCGCCAGTACCGCGAGATCGAAGCCCTTGCGGCGCGCATTTCGCGGCTGGCGCGGAAACAACCAGTACAGCGAGCCCAGCAGCAGGAACCAGGGCAGGAACAGGATCACTGCAAGATACGGCATGGACTCAGGCCTCCGCCGCGCGCAACGCGGCAAGCGCCGCCAGCACGTCTGCGGCCGGCACCTGCAGCACGATCTCCGGCGTCTCCATCGCGTCGGCCTGATCGGCCTGCTTCAACACGCCGATCAGCTTGCCGGCATCCTTCGGCGAATCGAAACCGTTGCTCTGCACCAGCACATTGCCATCGGCATCGGCCAGCTTGAAGTAGAAGCGGCCATCGGTGTCGCGATACTGCTTGAACACCGGCAATGCTGCCTTCGATGGCACGGCCTTGCTCTCCACCAACGGCTGCTGCGACAGGTCGCGCAAGCCCACCGCATGGCGCAGCTCGGCCAGCAGCGGCGTCGCATACCGCTCGCGCAGGCGGCGGGCACCATCGCGCAGGATCGCTTCGATTTCACCGGGCCGTGCCATCAGCGCCTCGTACTTCTCGCGCAGCGGCGCGATCTCCGTATCGATACGCTCGAACAGCTGCTGCTTCGCATCACCCCAGCTGATGCCGTCGGAGAACCGCTGCGCGAACGCACGCGTTTCCTCGCCGGTGCCGAAGGCCTGGTACAGCTGGAACAGCGCCGAGCCTTCCGTGTCCTTCGGCTCGCCGGGGCCACGCGAGTCGGTCAGGATGGAGAACACCAGCTTCCTCAGCTCCTCGCGTGGCGCGAACAGCGGGATAGTGTTGTTGTAGCTCTTGCTCATCTTGCGCCCATCGAGGCCGGGCAGCGTGGCCACGTTGTCGTCGATGAGCGCTTCCGGCAAGGTGAAATATTCCTTGCCATACACATGGTTGAAGCGCTGGCCGAAGTCGCGCGCCATCTCGATGTGCTGGATCTGGTCGCGGCCCACCGGCACCCGGTGCGCATTGAAGATCAGGATGTCGGCCGCCATCAGCACCGGATACATGAAGAGGCCCGCGCTGATGCCCGCATCCGGGTCTTCGCCCTCGGCGTTGTTCTTGTCCACGGCCGCCTTGTAGGCATGCGCACGGTTGAGGATGCCCTTGCCCGCAACGCAGGTCAGGAACCACGTGAGCTCGGTGATCTCCGGCACGTCGCTCTGGCGATAGAACCACACCTTGTCCGGCTCCAGGCCGCAAGCCAGCCACGTCGCCGCGATCTCCAACGTGGAACGCTGGGTACGCGCCGGATCCTGCGCCTTGATCAGACTGTGCAGGTCGGCCAGAAAGTAGAAGCTCTCCGTGTCCGCTGCACGGCTGGCGGCCACGGCGGGGCGCACGGCGCCGACATAGTTGCCCAGATGGGGCGTGCCCGAGGTGGTGATGCCGGTGAGGACGCGCGTGGTCATAAGCGAAGCGGGGGAATGCGGGAAAGCAGCCAGTTTACCGGCTGGGGCTGGATACTGCCGGCAGCGCGCCTGCGACACAGGGTCGCAGTGGCCCAGCCTGCCGGTGGCTTAACCGGGCGACACACCGTGTCGACCGGCAACCCCACTGCCGGTGGCGGTCCGTTTCCAGCATCGTCCCCACCTGGAGAACGGACATGCTGCACCGGATCCTTGTTTCCCTGGCAACCCTGGCCCTGCTGGTTGCCTGTGTACCCACCCACTCCCGCCCGTTGGTCGATGTCGGCGTGATCGATCGCGACACCGGCGAATGGCTTGCCCAGCATCCCCACCGGGGCGATGCGTGGGTCGCCGGCACCCCCGGCCACCGCTACAGCGTGCGCCTCACCAACACCACGGGCGAACGCGTCCTGGTCGTGCTTTCCGTGGATGGCATCAATGCGATCACCGGCCAGACCGCGCATCCTTCCCAGGCCGGCTATGTACTGGAACCCTGGCAAACCACCGAGATCAACGGCTGGCGCAAGTCGATGGACGACGTGGCGCAGTTCGTGTTCACCGATCTGGGCGACAGTTACGCCGCACGCACAGGCCGGCCCCGGAATGTGGGCGTGATCGGAGTGGCCGCATTCCGGGAAGCGCGCAGTTACCGGTATCCGCAGTACGCCCCGCCCCCCATTGCCCGGTCCCCGCTGGAGAAGCGAGGTGAAGCAGAGGCTGCGGCACCGGCATCGTCATCGCGTGCGATCGCGGCGGACAGCGTCGCCCGGGAGCAGAGCATCGGCACCGGCCATGGCGGACGCGAGTGGGCGCCGACCTCGCGCACCGGGTTCGACCGCGCAACCCGCCAACCCGAACAGGTGAGCCAAGTGCGTTACGACGAGCATCGCCGCCTGGTTGCGATGGGCATCCTGCCGCGTCGCCACGGCCCCATCTGGCGCAATGAGGCTCCGCGAGCGTTCCCGGACGGCTTCGTGGCCGACCCGCCACGCCACCGTTGAACACGCAGAAGAAAACGGGCCGCATGAAGCGGCCCGTCCTGTCCTGGTCCTGCAGACGCGATCGCGTCAGTGCTTGAAGGTCTTGTCGGAACGCAGCGTGCGCTGGAAATCCTCGACTTCCGTATGGGCCCGATCCCGGTCGTAGCCATAGCGCTCCTGCAGCCTGCCTTCAAGGTATTCCGCATTACCCTGCGCGACCTTGAAATCGTCATCGGTCAGATCGCCCCACTTCGCCTGGATCTTGCCCTTCAGCTGCTTCCAGTTGCCGGCGATGATGTCCTGATTCATGGTGTTTCCTCACTTTATTGAGCGGCAGGGGGCGCCGCGAAAACAGCATCGCAGACCGCGTGTTCCCATCCGATCAACTGCGCGTCAACGCACCATTAGGATTGACTGAACAGTTCAGTCGCATGAGGACGCGTTCGCACGGATGAATGCGTGCGGCGACGCTCGAGCCTCCGATTTTCTTGCCCCATCATTGCGGCCTGACGCACTGCAGACACCGGCAAAAGAAAACGGGCCGCGATACGCGGCCCGTTTCGAGTCTTCAAAACCCAGAGGCTTATTTGCCCGAGGAATCCTCGACCTTCTCGCCCACCTTCTGCACGTCCTTGCCGAACCCCTTGACGGTGTTGCAGCCGGACAGCACGGCGATGGAGAACAGGGACAACAGCAACAACGCGACGATACGCTTCATAAGCGACTCCTGTGGACGGTATTCACGGCCTGAGGCGCGCATCGTCCGGAACACGCCGGCCATGCCGCCCCACCCGTGCAGTCTGATTTAAGCACGCTGGCTGGCGGCTGACCAAACCCTGGCCGGCAACGCGGAAGGGCCGGTTTCCCGGCCCTTCCTTCGGGTGGCATCCAGCGGATGCGGTCAGCCGCCAGCGCGCATCAGCACTTGCCGTCCTTGCAATCCTGGGCCTTGTCTTCGACCTTCTCGCCAACCTTCTGCACATCCTTGCCGGCACCGGCCATGGTGTTGCAGCCCGACAGGACCGCCATCGAGAACATCGCCGTCAGCAGCAGCATCATTGCACGCTTCATGTGTCATCTCCTGGGTGGATAAGGGTGCCATTGCGGGTGCGTCCCGCACCGCAGCGGCGTGTGGTGCACCTTCGACGGCGCGGCGTATAGGCCGCGTGAAACCATGGACCGCCCATTCAGTCTCAGTTTCCCCGATGCCCCGCGCCCCTAGTCGCGCATCAGCGTGGACTTGCCGAACAGGCTCTCCACCAGGTCCACCGTCAGCTTGGCGGTGCGGTTGCGACGGTCCAGCACCGGGTTCAGTTCCACGATGTCCAGCGAACCCATCAGGCGCGTGTCGGCGATCATCTCCATCACCAGCTGCGCTTCACGATAGTTGGGACCGCCTGGCACGGTAGTGCCCACGCCGGGCGCGATGCTCGGGTCCAGAAAGTCCACGTCGAAGCTGACGTGCAGGTGCGTATCCGCATCCAGGCCCTCCAGCGCAGCTTCCATCGTGCGCTTCATGCCCACCTCGTCGATGTAGCGCATGTCGTACACGTCGACCTTGTGGTCCTTGATCAGCCGCTTCTCCTCCGGATCGACCGAACGGATGCCGATCTGCCGGACCATCGACGGCGTGATCGCGGGCGCATCACCACCCAGCCGGGTCAGTGCATCCGGGCCGATGCCGCACAGACACGCCACCGGCATGCCATGGATGTTGCCGGAAGGCGTGACCTCGCTGGTGTTGAAGTCCGAATGCGCATCCAGCCAAAGCACCCGCAGATTCTTGCCGACCTTGCGGCAGTGTTGCGCGACCGCGGTGATGGAACCCATGGCCAGGCAATGGTCGCCGCCCAGCATGATGGGCAACCGCTGCTGGGCCAGTTCGGTGGCGGTGGCATCCATCACCGCGCGGTTCCACGCCACCACTTCATCGAGATGCCGGTAGCCATGGACGGGGCCGGTCCAGGGGTTGGCGGGACCCTGCACATTGCCGGTGTCGATCACGTCCACGCCCCGTGCCACCAGCGCTTCGGCGAGACCCGCGATGCGCAGCGCATCGGGCCCCATGCGTGCGCCACGATGGCCGGCGCCGACATCGGTAGGCACGCCGATCAGGGACACGGGAGGAAAAGCTCGACTCATGGATACGTCCTGCGGAAAACAGACGCACAGTCTATGCCGTCAGCGATGACGGGCCTGTGGCATCGCAGCACGCGAACGGGCGTTGCGCCGACAGGAAATGGTGCCGCTTATCCGAATCGAACGGATGACCTACCGCTTACAAGGCGGTTGCTCTACCAGCTGAGCTAAAGCGGCGCGGGCGGCAATTCTAGCGCAGTGCCGTGCATTCGAGGGGTTGTGGCGCACCGCTGGACGCGGCACGGGCGAGCACAACGGGGTCGACACCCTCCACGACGCTGGCATCCAGCCACCACAGGCTTGGGCCCGCGCGGCCAACGGGCTGCATCTGCGCGGTGAACCCCGCAGCCTGCAACTGCGATACGCGGCGTTCGGCGGCTTCACGACTGCGATATCGGCCCAGTGCGATCCCGTTGGCTTGTTCGCCCTGGCGCACGACGAGGAAGTCGTTGAATCCCGCCGCCCCGATGCGGCCGGCGATTGCCTGCGCCTCTTCCAGCGACGGCGCGGGCGGCATGACCACCTGGTAACCACTGGCGCTGAGGCCGGGCACTTCCCGCAGATGCGCCCGCAGGAGCTGGCCCTTGACCGCGTCCTGCGCCAGGGTCGCGGTAGCCTGGCTGGTGAAGGGCCCGAGGCTGAAGCAGGCCGCCGGGATTACCGGCGCCGCACGGGCGTCCACGGCCGACGGACCAGGGGTGGCCGCAGGCATCTCGTCGACGAGTTGCAGGCGCGCCACACCGGCTGGCAACGGAGGCGGTGACGGCGGTTCGACGGCGGGACGGGTGAGCCACCACGCGGCGGCGCCCAGGTTCAGGACGATCAACAGGACGATCAGGGCACGGATCAACATGCAGGGATTCTAGCGGTGCTCAGGCGGCGGTACCGAGCCGTGCCCATACAGCCAGTCCTTCGAGCACCAGTGCTGGCGCCAGTTCGCCATCGCGCAGCGCGGGCGCCAGCTCGGCCGCGCCGCCGCCATGCAGCAGCAAGGCGGGGCGCTCGCCCAAGAGGTCATGCGCATGCTGCAGGCTGCGCTCGATCAATCCCAGGGCAGCGCCGCCACAGCCGGATGCCAGCGCATCGAGGGTGTCGGTGGCGAACTCGACGTACCCGCCTCCTCGCGACGGCAACTGCGCGGCCGCTTGCTGGAGTGCTTCACGCATCAGGCGGGGTGAGGGCGCTATGCGTCCGCCGCGATGCCGCCCGTCCGCGTCCAGCAGATCGACGGTCACCGCCGTGCCTACGCCCACCAGCAGCCACGGCTGCGCAGCGCGCGCGCGCGCCGCCAGCAGGGCCAGGAAGCGATCCACGCCAAGCCGTCCGGGATCGGCATAGGCGAAGTGCACACCAGCCAGCGCCTGCTGCGTACGCGCGATCGAGATGCACCCGAAACGGGTGGTCAACCAGTCCACCACCGCAGCGGTGCGTGCAGGTGATGCAACGCTGGCGAGCACGGCGGACGATCCCTGCATGTCGATCGCCGGAATGACAGCCTCCAGCACGGCGATGAATTCACCGTCGTATCCGGTCGCCAGCACCTCGCCCAGCGTCCCATCCGCCCTCAACGGTGCGCCTTTCACGCGCGAATTCCCCAGATCGAATACCCACTGCGTCATGTCACCCTCACGCTGACGTCCCCGGCATGCACCTGTCGTTGTACCTCGCCCACGCGTACGCGCAACGCACCGTCATCGCCGATGCCTTCGGCCATACCATGTTCGTCGCCCTGCGGACCATGCACGATGACCTCGCGGCCCATCAGCACGTCCAGCGCAGCGTATCTCGCAAGGAACGGCGACAGCCCTTCGCGATCGAACTGTTCGAGCGCGGGCAACAAGGTATCCAGCAGGTGGGACGCGATCCTGTTCCGCGAAGGTTGACGACCGCCCAGCGTGGCCAGGTCCGTCCATGCCTGGCTGATCGCCGTCGCAGCAGTCGCCGGCATGTGCACGTTCACACCGATCCCGATCACCGCGCGCACCGGACCACCATGCTCACCGCCGCCTTCCACCAGGATGCCCCCCAGTTTGCGGCCCTGCGCCAGCAGATCGTTGGGCCACTTCACGCCAACGGTTTCGTAGCCGGCCTGCCGCAGGGCTTCCGCGACAGCCACGCCGACCACCAGGCTCAGGCCGCCGAGGCGCGCGAGTCCGCCGGAGAACTGGCGCGACAGCGACAGATACAGGTTCGTCGCAATCGGGGATGCCCACTGCCGTCCGCGCCGGCCACGCCCGCCGGTCTGCTGTTCCGCCAGCAACACCGCAGCCCCATGCTCGGGCGCCTTGCGGCGGAGCAACTCGCTGTTCGTCGAATCCAGCGACCATGCCACCTCCAGCGACGCCAGTTGCGCGGAGGCCGCGTCCCGCAACGGGGCACGGATCAGGTCCGCGTCCAGCAATTCGACCGGCGCTTCCAGCGAGTACCCGCGGCCGGGCTGCGCGTCGATCCGCAGGCCGCCCGCACGCAGTGCTTCGATCCGCTTCCACATGGCGGCGCGGGTGACCTTGGCGTCGCGGGCGAGCAGGTCGCCGGAAGCGGGGCCTTCGATCACGCGCTGCAGCAGTTCGCGTTCGCCGGTCATGCGCGGCGGCGCCAGACGCGCACGCGTTCGAAGCGCGACTCGGTGCCGGCACGCAATCGCTGCATGTTGGCGCGATGGGTGAAAAGCACCAGCGCCGCGGCGGCGACAGCGAACATCTGCGCGGGACGATCCGCGTGCATCCACCATGCCAGTGGCACGAGGCACGCGGTGGCGATGATCGACGCCAGCCCCACGTAACCGGTCGCGACCAGGACGCCCAGCCAGACCAGGAACAGCGGCAGCAACGCCAACGGCCAGAGCACGGCGACGCCACCCAGTAGGGTGCCCACGCCCTTGCCGCCGCGGAACCCGTGCCAGATCGGCCACACATGCCCCGACGCCGCAGCCAGCGTCGCCAGAAAACCCAGCGCGCGTGGCGACAGAGGGCCCTCCATCGGCGCGAAACGCAGTGCCAGCCATGCGGCCAGTGCACCCTTGCCGATGTCCACCAGCACTACACCGAGTGCGAACTTCGCCCCCTGCGTGCGGAAGGCGTTGGTGCCGCCCGCGTTTCCACTGCCCTGTGTGCGGATGTCCACGCCCCGCAGCCGGCCCAGCGTGAGGCTGCCCGACACGGAACCGAGCAGGTAGGCCAGCAGCAACAAGGTGCAGACGATCAGCATGGCACCATTATGGGCCACGCCCCTCCCCGCTCAGGCATCAGGTGCCGGCTGTACGGCCACGATGAGGGCGCCCTGGCCAGCATGCGCGCCGATGGCCGCCCCGGTTTCTACCAGCCGGTCCTCGCTGATCGGCAGCCGCGCGCGCAGCGCGGCGAGCAATCGCTCGCCCTGCGGACGCGCGTCGCAGTGCCCCACGATCACCCGCCAGCGCGGCCCGGATTCCAGCTGGCGTGCGACCCGCCGCGCGAAGGCTTCCGGCGCATGCGCGCGCGTCAGCAGGATGCCGGCAACCGTCATGCGGCCCTCGGCACTCATCTTCGCGATCGGGGTCAGCGTGCTCAGTTTCGCGATCGGCGCGGCCCAGCGCGGGATACGACCACCGCGCACGGCATGGGAGATGTCGGGCGCGATGGCCCACATCCGTGTCAGCGGGCGCAGGCGCTCCAGTTCGGCTATCACTTCCGCTTCACTGCAACCTTCTGCCGCGAGCTCGGCGGCACGCCACACCAGCAGCGCCTGCCCGCAGGCGGCATTGACCGTATCGAACACCCGCACGCGCCCGGATGGGTCACGCGCGGCGGCATGTTCCCCCGACTGCAGCGTGCCCGACAACGCGCGCGACAGGCCGACATAGAGCACCCGCGCATGATGGGCCAGCGACAGCTCGAAATGCCGGCGGAAGTCGCCCGGCGGCGGCTGGCTGGTGCGCGGCAACTGGTGCGAGACCGCCATGCGCCGGTAGAACTCGCCTGTCGACAGGCCCACCTTGTCGAGGTAGTCGCGGCCATCCAGGTCCACCCGCGCGGGCACCACGCCGATGGCATGGCGCTCGGCAATGTCGTCCGGCAGGTCGGCGGCACTGTCGGTGACCACCACCAGCGATTGCGTGGCGGCGGCGACCGCGTTCTGACGAACCATGTCGTCCGCCTTCATGCCTTCGACGTGGCCCTGCGCCGCGCACGCATCGAAGAGTACCTGCGGCGATCCGATGTGCGCGTGCACGCGAAGACGTGACGCGCCACCCGCGATGACGATGGAGTCCGCGCCGCCGGCCTCCAGCGCGGCACGCAGGCGATCGCGGTCCAGCGCCTCGCCCAGCAGCAGGCATTCGGTGCACCAGCGGCGCGTCGGATCAATGGCATGGTCGTGGACCGTCGGACCGGCGGCATCGTTGGCCGCGCCCGGCGCGCTGGCGCGCACGCGCACCGCACGTGGTCCGCCCTCGACGAACTCGGCGATGCCTTCCAGCAGGTCGACAAACCCCTGCGCACCGGCATCGACCACGCCGGCACGCTGCAGCAAGGCCATCTGGCGCGGCGTGTCGGCAAGCGCGCGCCGCGCACGGACAAGCGCACGGACGAAGCCGCTGCGTGCATCGACCTGGTTGTCCTCCCCCGCCGCGGCATCCAGCTCTTCGGCGAATGCGGCAATCACGCTCAGGATCGTCCCCTCGACCGGCTGCGCCAGTGCCTGGCGTGCACTCTGCGCGCCCTGACGGACGGCCGCGGCCAGCGAACGGGCATCCAGTTCCGGCAGGTTGCGCACGCGCTCGGCCACGCCATGCAGGAACTGCGCGAGGATGGCGCCGGAATTGCCGCGCGCACCATCGATCGCGTCGTTGCCCACACGGCTCAGCAGATCGCCGACATGCTGGCTGGGCTGGCTGAGCGCACCATGCAGCACGCTGCCGAGCGTCGATGCGAGATTGTTACCGGTATCGCCGTCGGCGACCGGGAACACATTGATGCGGTTCAATGCGTCACGCGCGGCAATCACCCGGCGGGCTCCCGCAATCAGCGCCAGGCGCAGGGCGGGGGCGGTCAGCGGGCGGGAGTCGGGTGCGGGCATCGCGGCAGTCTGACGCAACCGCTCCCGCCGTCCTGTTGCGATGCAGCAGGCCGTGGCCGGTTTTCCTCGATCCATCTCCGTGGAGAGGCATTTCGTCGCAGGGCCGGACACATTCATGCCGGCCGGAGCCATTCCCGCTATAGTCGACGGCGTCATCTGGCCGCTGTACCCCGACCGACAGGAGTCCCTCCGATGTTACGCGCCAGCCTTGCCCTGCTGCTTCTCGGCGCCTCTGCGGCGGTATTCGCCCAGAACGGGCGCAGCATCGCCAATGGCAATGCCACCACCTGCCAGGATGTCGCCGACCGTGCCGTCGCCGACCGCCCGGGTGATGCCGTGCCGACCACTCCGGACGCACGTCGTGCGCGCGCCACCGCCGTGCGCAGCAAGTACGCCGCACCCGCTGCATTGACGCCCTCCACTTCGCGGGGCGGCGGCGATGACGACGATACCCCGCTGCCGCGCAGCCGCGGCTCCAAGTGGCACAGCTTCCTGCCGGGCATGTTCCGCTGACGCGGACGGCCTCACCCGGTGATTGGCCTGTTGCGCCGCCTGCGGCGCCCCTCCCCGTCCATCCAGGACGAACTCTGGCGGACCGTAGCCACTGACACGCCCTGGGTGTCGGCACTGGATGACGTGCGTTCGGACAGGCTGCGCGGGTTGGCGGCTCGCTTCCTGCACCAGAAGACCATCACGCCGCTCGCCGGCCTGAGCCTGGACGAAGCGCAACGCGTGCAGCTGGCGGCGCTGTGCTGTCTGCCACTGCTGGAATTTGGCGAAGGCGGCTTGCGCGGCTGGTCTCAGCTGATCGTCTATCCGGACGCGTTCCGCGTGCAACGCACGCATACCGATGCGGCCGGCGTATTGCACGAGTGGGAGGACGACCTGGCCGGCGAAGCCTGGGACCAGGGTCCGCTGATCCTGTCGTGGGCCGACGTGCAAGCCGACCTGGCCGAACCCGATGCCGGCTTCTGCGTCGCCGTGCACGAGATGGCGCACAAGCTGGATGCGCTGGATGGCGAACTGGACGGCACACCGCCCCTGCCGGGCGAGTGGCATGGCCGCTGGGCGCGCGACTTCCAGCGCGCGTACGATGATTTCTGCATGCAGGTGGACCTGGGTCGCGAGACGGCGATCGATCCGTATGCCGCCGAGGCACCGGAAGAATTCTTCGCCGTCGCCACCGAATACCACTTCTCGGCGCCGGGCGTGCTGGCCGACGCCATGCCGGAGGTGGCCGGGCACCTGCGACGATTCTACGGTCCGCCGCCGTTGGCGACGACGTAACGGTTACAGACCCGGCGGCAACCGCACCTCGAAGCGTGCCCCGCCCAGTTCCTCCGAGCGCAGCACCTGCAGTTCGCCGCGATAGTCGCGGATCAGGTCCTGCACGATCGACAGTCCGATGCCATGACCCTGCACGCGCTCATCGCCGCGCACGCCCCGCTGCAGCACCTTGGACACGTCCTCCTCGGCGATGCCCGGGCCATCGTCATCCACGGCCAGGAACAGTCCGGGCCTGCGCTGCGCTGCCGTCGCACCCACCTTCACCGTCAGCAGCACGCGCGAACGCGCCCACTTGAAGGCGTTCTCCAGCAGGTTGCCCATCAGTTCCTGCAGATCGCCCATCTCGCCATGGAAGCGTGCGCGCGGATCGATCTCGAATTCGCAGATGACGCCCTTCGACGCATAGACCTTCTCCAGTCCCCGCACGATCTCTTCGGCGTTCGGCTCGATGGCGATGGCGGCCGAAAACAGCTTGTGGCCGCTCGAAGCCGCACGCGCAAGCTGGTAGGAAACGAGGTTGTTCATGCGCTTGAGCTGCACGTCCAGTTCCTCACGCAGCGATTGCGGATCACCGTTGTCGTCCAACTGCGTACGCAATACTGCGATGGGCGTTTTCAGGCTGTGCGCCAGATCGGCCAGCGTATTGCGCTGACGCTCCAGGTTCTCGCGCTCGCTTTCGATGAAGGCATTGATGCTGTCGGTCAATGGCTCGAGTTCGCGAGGATGGCTCTCCGTCATTCCCGACAGCTCACCACGCTGCACCCTGCTGAGTTCGAAAATCACCCGCCGCAACGGACGCAGGCTCCAGCGCAACACCAGCATCTGCAGCAGCAGCAGGATCACGCCGGCACCGCCGAGATAGACCCACAGCGAGCCCCGGAACACGCGGATCTGCGTGCTCAGCGCCTGCGCGTCCTCCAGGATGTAGATGCTGTAGGGAATCTCGGCGTGCTGGTGGGTTGCCGGCCAGGCATAGCCCACGCCGTAGCGATAAGCCTCGCCTTCACTCCCGTCCGCGCGGCGTATAGGCAGCGGCCCCTCGAATGTCTCTTCCAGCGCGCCCAGTCGCCTGGGCACCGGCAGTTCGGGGCCCAGCGTCGAGTTGGAGCCCCATGGCGGCACGTTCTGCAGCACCACCTGCGCATACATGCCGCTGTCGGGCATGTCGAAGCGCGGATCAGGCGTGTTGTAAGGCGGAATCAGCGTGCCGTTGCGGCCGAACTCCACCTTGTCGGTGTAGTACAGGGCATAACTCTTCAACCGCTGCCGAAGGTTGTCCTCGGCCGTGTCGACGAACGCGCGATCCAGCGCGTAGCCGGCCAGCGCGAGGAAGGCGAGCAGCGCAAGGCTGGCCGCCAGCAACTGGCGCGCGCGCAGCGAGCGCGGCCGCCAACCCTCGAACCGGTCGCGGCCGACGTGAGCGGGCGGCACGGCGCCGGAAGGTGGCGCAGGCATCAAATGCGGGCGATGCCGGCGCGGTCCATCAGCCTTCGCCGGTGCGCGGGATGGCGAAGCGGTAGCCGCGGCCGCGCACAGTCTCGATCGGCTTCAGCTCGCCTTCCGGATCCAGCTTCTTGCGCAGACGACCAATGAAGACTTCCAACACGTTGGAGTCGCGGTCGAAGTCCTGCTGATAGATGTGTTCGGTCAGGTCGGCCTTAGAGACCAGTTCGCCCGCGTGCATCATCAGGTACTCGAGCACCTTGTACTCGTAGCTGGTGAGGTCGACGTTACTGCCATTGACGCTGACCGTCTGCGCAGCCAGATCCAGTGCGACCGGACCACACTCCAGCGTGGGCTTGCTCCAGCCGGCAGCACGACGCAACAGCGCATTGACGCGCGCCAGCAGCTCCTCCACGTGGAAAGGCTTGACCAGGTAATCGTCAGCGCCCTGCTTCAGGCCTTCCACCTTGTCCTGCCAGCTGGAACGCGCGGTCAGGATCAGTACCGGGAACTTCTTGCCCTCGTCGCGCAGCGCCTTGATCAGCTCCATGCCGGACATTTTGGGCAGGCCGAGATCGATGATGCCAACGTCGAACGGCACCTCGCGCCCCATGTACAGGCCTTCTTCGCCGTCCTGGGCCGCGTCCACCGCAAAGCCTTCGCGCTTGAGGCGCGCGGCAAGGGTTTCACGCAGGGGGGCTTCGTCTTCGACCAGCAGGATACGCATGGACTCTCCTTGGGAATGCGGCGCGGCTGAGGGACCGCGCGGGCGTGCTCGTGATGAGCCGTGATTCTACGTAAGACTACGGGCGGGAGGGGTTATCGCCGCGTGGAGGCTGCGTCGTTTCGCGCCGGGGCCGCACCGGCGCATCGATGCCGCGACGTGAGCTGCCTGCATCATCCATGGTGCGCACCCGGCCACGGTCGTCGACGTACTTCACGCGATTGATCTCGCGTCCTTCGTACTGCATGCGCTCGACGCTCAGCACCTGTCCGCCGGTCTCATTGCGGACGCGGCGCACCGCGTCGGACATCGATGACCGATGCCTCGTCATCTCCGCACGCGACGGGCCACGCTCACGCGCAGGCGGTGCTTCGTCACGGCCACGCTCGTCCTGCGCGTGCACAACGTGGGTACCCGTGAGGGTGGCAAGCACCGCCACGGTGATGGCAGCCAGGATGGAGGTACGAAAGCGCATAACGGAATCGTAACGGAACTGGGGTCGCGAAACTGAACGTAACCCGAAACCGCCTCGGGGGAATGGAAACGAAGTCTTGGCCCGCGGCGGTGAATCCGTTCTGAATTTATCCACAGGGCAATACCCCGCATTCAGCCTGCTGAACGGTCAGAAAACCTCGGCCACACAACATCTTAGCGAACCGCCGCCGGCTTCGATGGCATCCAGCGGTACGTTGTGCACGGCAAAGCCGGCCGCTTCAAGCTTCGCCACCGCGGCTGGCCGCAGGGCCGCGTGGGCGCGCCGGCTCATCCAGACCGACGCCGGCGACAGTGAGATGGCATTGCCGGCGAAGGCCGCCTGCTCGGCTCCAGTCAGTTCGATCACGCCCGCGGGATACAGTGCCTCCAGCGCAGGCGCCAGGTCTGCCCCCAGCCCGTCCGGATATACCAGCGCAGCACGTCCGGCCAGCACCGCCAGCAGCACATTGGTGTGGTATTCGCCCGGGGCGAGATCGAACATCAGTGTCGCGCGCAGGCCGAACGCCTCGTGCATCCGCGCCGCGCCCGTCTCGTCGCAGCGCTCGGACAACCCACAGAAGCCGATGCCGCGTGCCCGATCGATGACCAGCGCCCCAGTGAGTTCGCAGGGATGCGGCTGGGCCGACAGGTCAACTTCCGCGTATCGCAGCGTGTCGCGGAAAAAACCCCGGATATCGGACCGTTCCGCCTCACGCTGGCGTACCGGGTGGCGCATGCGGCCGATGACCAGCCGCGGCTCGCCATCGACCCGCGCGGTGGCGAAGACGTTGTTGGGAAACACCGCATCCGGTGTAGCCTCGCGGCCCGGGAAGCAGAACACCGGCACCTCCTTCGACAGCGCTCGATGCAGCGCGTGGTGTTCGCGCAGCGCCGCACCAGTGTCGAAAGCGCCAGCATCGGCCATGTAGCGATTGTCCTGCGCCGACTGCTCGGCGCGCACGAAACCGTCTGGCGACACCAGGAACGCCGCGCGTGCGGTCGGCGCGCCAAAGTCGGATGCCAGCGTCGGCGCATGGGCGATGAAGGCATCGATGTCACGCGTGATCACGGCTCAGGCCGCCGGCCGCAGTTCGCGCGTGGTCGCCGCCAACGCCTGCTCCACCAGCAGCCAGTCAGCGCCGGGCTTGTGTGCGCCTTCGCTGAGGATCTGCCGGAACGCGCGTCCACCCGGCTGCGCATGGAACAGCCCCAGCACGTGGCGGGTCAGGTGCTTCAGCGCCACACCCTTCGCCAGCTGCGTTTCGACATAGGGACGCCATGCGCGCAGCAGGTCCGCGCGCGACGCGATCCCGCCGCCGAAAAGTGCCGCCTGCATTTCGTGCAGCACGTAGGGCTCGTGGTACGCCGCGCGGCCGATCATCACGCCATCGCTGTGCTGGAGGTGCTCGTGCACCTGCGCCGTCGTAGTGATACCGCCATTGATCGCCACCGTCAGTTCCGGCCGCTCACGCTTGAGCCGGTAGGCCCAGTCGTAGCGCAGCGGCGGGATCTCGCGGTTCTCCTTTGGCGACAGCCCCTGCAGCCAGGCCTTCCGCGCATGCACGAAGAAGACATTGCAGCCGGTCGCCGCCACGGTATCGATGAAGGTGCGGAACAGGTCGTAGTCCTCCTGCTCGTCCACGCCCAGCCGGCATTTCACGGTAACGGGAACATCGACCGCATCGATCATCGCCGCCACGCAGTCGGCAACCAACGCAGGCTCCTTCATCAGACAGGCACCGAAGCGCCCCGCCTGCACGCGGTCGGACGGGCAGCCGACGTTGAGGTTCACCTCGTCATAGCCCCAGTCCTGCGCGATGCGCGCGGCCTGCGCCAGGTGCGCCGGCTCGCTGCCGCCGAGTTGCACGGCGACGGGATGCTCCACGGTGTCGAAGCCCAACAAGCGGTCGCGATCTCCATGGATCACCGCCTGCGCATGCACCATCTCGGTGTACAGCCGCGCCTGCGGCGCGAGCAGCCGATGGAACACGCGGCAGTGCGTGTCCGTCCAGTCCATCATGGGCGCCGTCGACAGGCGGAACCGGTTCCGATCGGTGGTGTGCATGGGCACATTTTACCCAGGCGCCCGGCAGCACGTCGCGCTTGGCCCCGGATGATCCGAGGCCTCGCACACCGGTTCACACAGGTGCGGCCGGAAGCACGACCGTGAACGTCGTCCCGACGCCCATCTGGCTCTGTGCCGTTATCGCACCGCCTGCCCGTGTCACGAGGTCGCGGATGACGGAAAGGCCAAGGCCGGTGCCCTCGCCCGCCGGCTTGGTGGTGAAGAAGGGGTCGAAGACACGCGCCAGCACCTCTTCCCCCATGCCGGCGCCGGTATCGGCGAACTCCAGCACGCTGCCACCGTCGTCGCCTTGCGCGACGCCGATGGAGAAGATGCCACCATGGGGCATCGCATGATCCGCGTTGGCCGCGATGTTGAGGACCATGAGCTCGAACCGGTCCCTGTCCATCCTGATCGGTGATGGGGCATTACCCAGGGCGAACCGCAGTTCCACCTCGGGCTTGAGCAACTGGCGCAGCATGGACTGGACGTCCGCCAGGGCGCTGGCGGCATCGAAGGTCTCTTCCGCGTAGTCGTCCTGGCGCGCGAATGTCATCAGCTTGTGCGTGAGCAGCGTCGCCCGGCGCGCCGCCGCCTCGATGCCTTCGAATGATGTCCTGCCGTCTTCGACCTGGCCCGCCCGAAGTCCCTTGCGCGCATAACCGCTGATCACGGCCATGATGTTGCCGAAATCGTGCGCCACACCTCCCGCCAGTCGACCCACCGCCTCGACCTTGCGGGCGTGGATGAGTTGCTCCTGTGCGAGCTCGCGTTCATTGATCTCCTGCAGCAGGCGCTGGTTCGCCGCCGCGAGCTGGTTCCCGCGCTCCGTGGCTTCGCCCAGGCTCTGGCGCAACGCGGCCGAACTGCGGTCGAGCACGATGGCGATCATCAGGAACATGGCGGCACTGAACGCGGCGTCGCCGTACAGTGCGACAGCATCACCTTGGCGGGACACATCCACCGAGATGCCCAGGAAGAACGCGGCCACGATGCAGGCGAACATCAGCCAGAGCGCCGCCCTGCCCACCACGAGCCCCGCGATCGCCATCCAGATGACCAGCACGGGCTGCTCGAAGCGTTGGGCACCGAACCCGGCGGCCAGGTAGGCAGGCACCACGGAGGCGGCGAACACCACCAGCAACAACCGCGAAGCCCACGCGAAACGTCCATGCCGGATCAGCGCGAAGCTGATGGCCGCGGCGGCGCACACCGACAGGCTCAGCGCCATGCTGGTCAACTCGCCCGGTCGCCACGGAATATCGACCGCAAAGGCACGATACGCCCACGCCAGCGCAGGAAGCACCGCCAGCAGCGACGAGATGAGTTGCAGCATCGGCGCATTGCGCCTGTCGACCGGGTCGGCGATGGGTACATCGCGCCACCAGGCCATGGGCGCGCGCCACAGGCGGGCCAGACGCGACGCCGGAATACCCTGGCGGCCGCGGGCGACGAGGATGTCGCCCTCACTCATGAATCCGCTCTCCGGACGACCGGACGACGCGCAGGTTTCCCATCACTCCACTCCATCCATCCATCCACGAAGACAGGTGAAGTATAGGCGTTACTGTGAGTCGACCCGGGCGGACTGGACGAGCAGCCGTACTTCGACGCGGCGATTGGGGATCAGGCATTCGCGCAGGGCCGCCTGGGGCTTCACACCGTCGCACTGCTGGACCTGCTCCACGTCACCCTTGAAGGTGTACGCGATCATGGCCGGATCGATGCCGCGCTCCATGAGCAAGGCCTGCACTGTCTTGGCACGCCGTTCGGAGAGCGCCTGGTTGTAGTCGAACCCGCGCCCCTGCAGACGGTCTGCGTGGCCAACCAGTTCCACGCCTGTCAGCGTCAGTCCTTCCTTGGGCAGGCGGGCCAGCTCGCGATCAAGGCTCCACAGCGAGTAGACCCGGATGTCGTCGCGACCGGAGCGGTCGAACTCGAACAGCACGTTGACGGTCAGCGCAGTACCGGCGGGCACCACGGCGGGCGCGTCGGGAGCGGCGCCGCATTGGCGCGCCATGGCTTCGGCATCGCCGACCCAGTCCTCGGCGATCTGGATGTAAGGCTTGGCGTGGCGCCACTGTTGCTGGTTGAACTCGTTGCCGGCATGCACCAGTTCCACCTCGCCGCAGGCGACGGCCTGCTGAGCGCAGCTGAAGCCCGGCGTGCCGTGGATGGCACGCAGGCGTTGCCACAGATCCTCGCGCACGCGCGCGGCACCGTTCACCAGCGGGGTGTCGGTCGGCAGCGGTGACACGCCCTGTTCCATGCCGACAATGAGCTTCTCCGATTCGGTCAGCGCTTCCTGCGGGAAGGCGCTGCGGTCGTTGCGGCTGTATTCGTGGAAGGACACGTCCAGCCAGCACTGCGCCTTGGACAGGTGGTAGTCGCGCACGGGGCGGCCGGCATCGTTGAGCGTCTTGATGCGCCCCTGCGTGTGCTCGTAGCCGGAGAGGTCGGCGTGGATGGCCTCGTCGGTGATCCGGTCGCGTTGCGGGGTGAGCACGGTCTGCTGCGCGCTGGCGCCGATGGCCAGGGTGGCGAGGACGGCGGCGGCGAGAAGGGTGGGCTTGGTGATGGTCATGTCGTGTTTCCTCAGCGCACCGGGTCGCGGTAGCGGACGTCGTCTCTACGGAAAAGGTCTTCGTCGAACTTGAAGCGCAGGCGGATGAATGCGCCCTGCTGCGTGTACTCGTAGCCGGTCAGGTCCTCGTCGCCGCGGAAGCCCGTGGCGTTGTAGCCCACCGACAGCCAAAGGTTCTGCCGCAGCAGCCGCCCCACTTCCACGCCGAACGCATACTGGTTGGCGCCGTCCTGGCCGCGGAATGCGGAACCCAGCACGCCGATGTCCCAGTTCTCGGTGATGTCGTAGACCACGCGGCCAGACAGCAGCACGGCGTTGAAGTCGTCATCGACACGACCGGTGTCGGCGTAGAAGAAGCTGTCCTGCTGCCACTTCGCGGCCACGCGGCCGGTCAGCCACCACGGCCGCGACGGATGCCAGTCGGCATGCGCCGAGACGATGTGCGCGCTGGTGCGGATGTCCTGGCCCGTGTCCGAACCGAAGCCCGAGCCGTCCATGCCGCTCTCGTCCTTCTCCAGCTTGTACTCGTAGCGGGCCAGCGCGTTGACGCGGTTGGTGTCCGTGTCGCGGTACGCCGCACCGATCTGGAAGCGGTCCTGCAGCACGTCACCGCGCGCGTCGTACTCGGTGCGCAGCAGGTAGTTGCGGGCCAGTACCGTCCAGTCGCGGCTCAGCTTGCGGGCCGCCAGGAACTGCAGCAACGTGGTGTTGTAGCCCTCGTTGGTCGGCGTGCCGGCCACGTCGTCGGAGATGCGGTGCTCTACGCGCATGCTGCCGCGCCACATCGGATTGGCCGTGTAGTCCAGTGCGACGCCGATGCCGGTCGAATCGCCGACGTTGCCGGAGATCACGTTGGTATGTTCCAACGACGTATCCAGGCGCAGTCCCTCGCGCAGGTCCCAGCGGTTGCGGATGCCCGACGCGGCCTGGATGTCACGGCCCGCGATGGCGTCACGCAGCCGGTACTCCGAGAACAGCTGCGTATCCTTGATGAAGCTGGTATCCACGCCCAGCGCGAGCGTGTCCGCTTCGCGGCCATCCTGGGTCAGGCCGTTGACGCCGCTGATGCCGGTCTGCTTTTCGTAGCGGCCATACACGCGACTGCGTTCGCGCAGCTGGTAGTCCATGCCGAGCGCCACGCGGTTGCGGTCCTCGCCATGGATGTCCTGCTCCACTTCGCCGCCCAGGCTGAAGCGGTCGCTGGCGCGATAGCCCACGCCGATGCGCAGCATGTCCGAAGACAGTTCTGTGCCCACCGGCAGGCCGCTGGCCACGTCGTTCGGATTGCCGCTGCTGATGATCGGCAGGCCGGTCAACGGATCGAGCGGTTGCTGGCCATAGCCCAGCGCACCACCGCCGGCGCCGGTGGCATAGCCGCCGGACAATCCGCCGATGTTGCCGTAGCCGCTGTTGGTGGCCCAGGTGTAGTAGGCGCCCACGGTCTCGCGGATGGCGCGATAGCCGACATCCAGCGTCAGCTTGTCGGTCAGCTTCACCCGCGTGCCCGCGCTGGCGGCGTTGCGTTCGCCACCATCGGGATTGCGGTCTTCGCTGCGCAGCCCTTCGGCATACAGCTCGAACCGGTCGTTGAGACGCCAGCGCGTGGTCAGGCTGTACTCGCCGCGACCACCGTACAACGGCGAAGCGGGATTGTTGAACTCCGGATCGGACTGGCCGGCGAACAGCTTCAGGTCCACGTCCTCGCTGGCGTGTCCCAGCTCCACCCGCCACGCGTTGCCTTCCACCAGCCCGCTGAGGCCCTGCAGCGCGGGCGTGCCGTACTGGTTGACCGAGTTGGTGTTCACTTCGCTGCGCGTGCGCGCGGCTTCGGCCACCAGCCACGTGTTCGCGCCCAGGCGGTAGCCGATGTTCGCGCTGCCCATCTCGAAGGCGGCGAAGGGATTGCGATCGTCGACGTAGGAGCCGCCGATTTCGCCCTTCTCGCCCACGCGCAGCTGCGCATCCGCGCCCAGTACCAGGAACTTCTCTGTGCCCTGGTCCAGTTCGTAGGTGATGCGCAGCGAAACGGGATTGAGGTCGCTGTCGAACGACGGCAGGAAGCTGTTGAGCAGGATGCGGCCGGAGAATGGCTCGAAGCTGTAGTCCACCAGCCGCCCCAGCGGGCGCACCGAGACGATGCGCGAAGGCTGGTTGCGGTCGCGCACGACCACTTCCACGCGCTCGCTGCCTTCCAGCACCGCGTTGTTGCGCAGGCCGTAAGGACCGCTGCCGGAAGCGGGAAGCTCTTCGATCACCTGGCGCAGCGAATCCTCGATGGCGAAGACATTGCCGCGCACGCGTGCATTCTCGAAGTGCCAGCCCAGGCCGGTGGCGGTACGGTTGTAGGTACCCAGCACCCGCGGCGCGGCGCGGGTGCCTGCATCCACGCCGGTCTGCGTCGCGAGGTTGTCGCCGGTCTGGAAATCGCCGTACAGCAGGTAGCTGCGGCCCTTGTCCACGCGCACGTACAGGCGTTCGGCCGAACGCGCATCGAAGCCGCGCAGCGACGCGTCGCCGTATACGGGGTAGAACTCTTCCGGCTGGATGTCGCGCAACAGGCGGGCACGCACCTCCTTGTCGGAATCGTAGGCCGCGGTGAGAAGGTATTCACCCTTGATGGTGCCCTTGGCGAAGAACGCCGCACGCGCCGCACCGTTGGCCTTGCCGCTGTTGAACTGCTTCTCCCAGCGGCGGATCTCGCGCTCGAAGCCATCGCCGTGCTGGGTGCCATTGATCAGCCCATCGCCGTTGCGGCGGAAGTTGATCACGCCTTCGATCAGGCCGGTGGCGATCATGTCGCGCATTTCCGGCACGAAGCCGACCATGCCCTCGGCGCTGTGCGCGCCCGACGTCACCCGCAGCAGCACGTCCTGCGGATCGTGCGGCGCGAGCAGTTCGAATTCGGCCCTGCCGTCGCGCACGGGAAGCTGCACACCGGGCGTGACCTTGTCGGCATCGAGCCGGCCGGGGCCGAGTTCGTCGGTGCGTCCGTCCGGCAGCTTGATGCGCCCACCGGTGTGCTCGATGGTGGCGAACGCGTCGCCCGCCATCGGCTTGCCGTCGGCATCGAACAGCTGCACCACCACGCGCACCGGCGACTGGCCGTCGGCCGGGACGCCGTCGCGGTCGACATCGACCACCACGCGGTCGACACCCGCGTTGACGCGGTAGTCCACGTTGCCCGGTTGCGCGTACAGCGGTTGCGACGCGGTGTCCTGCAGCTGCGGGGATTGCGGGAACAGGGGCGTGCCCTGCCCCAGCACGGGCGTGAAGCGCTGGTCGCCGGACACGGCCTGTGCCGTCGCCAGCGTGGGCATGATGGCCAGCGCGAGAGCGAGCGCCAGCGGATGATGGGAGTGACGCGTGGCACGCATGGGCTTGGCTTCCGACAGGGATGAGGGGCGGGAGGGAATGCGGCTCATGGCTGCACCTCCTTGCCTTCATCCCCATCCGTGGCGGTCGGCCTCGGCGCGACGATCGGCTGCTGGTTGGCCGAATCGGTGGCCTGCTGCGGCGCGCGCGCCGGCTTGCTGTCGAAGCGCAACGGTTGCTGGTTGCGTTCGGTCTCCGGCGCGCGGATCTCGCCCTGCGTGCGGCGTGCCTTCACCTGTTCCATCACCGGGTTGGAGCAGCTGCCCTCGATGAAGTCCGCGCGGTGCAGCTCGCCGTTCTTCAGGTCGATGAAGAGGCTGTCCGCATCGCCCAGGTTGCGGTTGCTGCTGGTGGTCAGGCGCGAGCCGACCGGCAGCGTGGACGCATCGACCTTCAGCGTGTGGCTCTTCGGCGGCAGGCCGCAGTAGCTGTACTTGCCTTCCGAGTCGCTGACCATCCAGGTGCCGTCCTCGAAGTACATGCGTACGCCGGGGATGCCGATCTCTTCGCGGTCCTGCACGTGGTTGACGTTGCAGTCGACGAAGATCTTGCCCAGCACGCAGCCTTCGTCGGTGAACACGCCACCGCTGACGATCACGCGGTACTCCGCCGGATTGGAGGGCACCACGCCACCGTTCGGGTATGGCGCCAGCGTGGTCGGATCCACGCAACCGCCGTCGATCGAGCAGCCGTAGGCACGCGCCCGGTTGATGCCATCGCCCTGCATGCTGCCCACGCCGACGCGGACGCGATAGCTGAGCGTCTTCTGCGCGCCGACGGCGAGCGGACCGACATCGAACACCAGCGTCGGGCCGGGCTTGCCCAGCGGATTGGCGATGCCTGCACCATCGACACGCGCGGTGCCGTCGATGAAGGTGAACCCGTGCGGCAGGCGGTCGACCACGTTGACCGTGCCCATCGACGCACCCGCCGTCTGGCGGATGGTGATGGTGTAGACCAGGCTGTCGCCCACTTCCACCGTCTTGCGGTCGCCGGTCTTGGTGATGACCAGGCCCGGTGCGACCTGCGGGTCGAGCGGGATGTGGTTGTGCACCGGCACCGCCACGCCCGAACCCAGCGTCAGCTCCAGGTAGTAGCGGGTTTCCGTGCCCACCGGCGCCGTCGGCGCGGTGGCATTGGTCTGCACCGGATGCCCCACGCCCGGCGTGGACGGCGGCGACAGCGGTGCGGTTTCCGCCGGGATCATGCCGGACTCGAACGTGTAGCCGGCCGGCGGGGTCACTTCCAGTTGGAAGCGGCACGAGGCAGGGGCATCCGGACCCAGCAGGAACTGGTAGAAGCCTTCCGCACCGACCGTCATCGACACCGACGTGCCCTGCACGGTGTAACCGCCCAGCGCGGCATTCAGCACGTGCTGCTCGGGCGCGTAGCCCGCGCAGGTACCCACCGGCGTGAGCGTGACGCGTGAGCCGGGCACCGGCGTGCGCGTTGTGGCGTCGTACACCACGCCACCGGGATTCAGCGGCAGGCTCTGCTGCGGCAGGTTGGCGCCCGGCGCCAGTACCACCGCCAGATGCGTGAAGCCGTTGTCGCTGCTGCGGCACGAACTGGCCGTGCCGTTGGCGGCGGCACTGCCCGCATCGCACGGCACCGGCGGACCGGTGACGGTTTCGCCACTGACCGGCAGGCCCCAGACCACGCCCGTCGCCGGGTCGCGGAAACGGATGGCCAGCGGGATGCCCGGCACCTGGTCGGCGATCGAGTACGTACCGTCCGCGCCCGTGGTCGCCGTGCCGACGACCTGGCCGCTGCCGTTCACCACTTCCACCACCCAGCCGGACAGGCGACGGTCGCCGCCATCGATCAGGCCGAACTCGCTGCCCTGGTCGAACCACACCGTGCCCGACACCGAAGCAGACAACTGCACGGCGGTGGGCAGGCGGCACGCGTTCTGCGTGATCGCCGGATCGCACACCGGCAGGTCGGCCGGATTGCCTTCGAAGTCGGCGCGCTCGTCGGTGGTCGGCGTGCGGAACTCGTTCTCGCCGCCGCCTTCCACCAGCACGGCGTTGTTGACCGGCGAACCGGTCGCCGCCGACGCATCCACGCGGACCTGCGCGACGATGGCATCGGCCAGCGTGGCACCCGCCGCGATCACCGCGCCGCTGCTGCAGCGGAAGCGGTTGTCGCCGGAAGCGCCGGTGCAGGTCCAGCCGTTGCCGGTCGGCGTGGCCGCCAGCGTGAGGCCGGCAGGCAGGCGGTCTTCCACCACGTACTCACCCGCGCTCGGCTGCTGGCCGATATTGCGCACACGGATGGTGTAACTGCCCGGGTTGTTGACGGTGAACGTGGTGGGCGTGGCGGTCTTGCTGACCACCAGGTCCGGCGAATCGCCGATCTCGCCGAAGTTGTTGTCGATGGAATCGCCGCCCGGCGGCAACACGATGCCGCTGATGGCGGACGGCGTGGTGCTCACCGGCGTGGCGACGCCCAGCGACGTGCCATCGAGGGTGCCCGGCGTGGTGATGCCGTTGAGGGTCTCCGCCGGCTGGGTGGGCTCGGTCACCGTGTAGGTGCCCGGGCGCAGGTCGTCGAAGCGGTAGCGGCCTTCGCTGTCGGTGGTGACGGTGACGTCGACCGTTTCGCCCAGCTCATTGGTGCCGGTCAGCACGACCTGCACATTGGGGAAGCCGCCTTCGCCGGCGTCGATCACGCCGTTGTTGTTGCCGTCGTTGTAGACGCGGCCGGCGATGCTGCCGGAAGGCACTTCACCGAAGTTGTTGCCGCTGGCTTCCTCGCCCACGCCCAGCACGACATCGCTGATCACCGACGGTGTGCTGGTCGGCGGCGTGGCCGTGCCGCCACCCGTGCCCGGCACGGTGGTGCCGTTGAGCGTGCCGGCCGGCTGGTCGGGCTCGGTGATGGTGTACGTGCCAGGCGGCAGTTCGGTGAAGGCATAGCTGCCATCCGGCTGCGTGGTCACGTCGCGAGTGATGGTGTTGCCGGCCAGGTCGGTGCCGGTCAGGCGCACGACCACGTTGCCGATGCCCTGCTCGGACGGGTCGATGACGCCGTCGTTGTCGATGTCTTCCCACACGCGGCCGCTGATCGCGCTGTTCAGCGGAATCTCGCCAAACAGGTTGTCGACCGATGCGCTGCCCGGCGTGGTCAGGTCGATGGTGCTGATCGCGCTGGGCACGGTGGTGATCGGCGTGGCGGTGCCGGTCGACGTGCCGCCGACGGTGCCCGCGACGGTCTGGCCGTTGCTGGTGCCGGTGGGCTGCTGCGGCTCGGTCACCGTGTAGGTGCCGGGACGCAGGCCATCGAAGGCGTAGTCGCCGTTCGCATCGGTGGTCGTGTTCACCGACACCGACGCGCCGGTGTCATCGGTACCGGTCAGGGTGAGGGTCACGCCTTCGATGCCGGTTTCGGCGGCGCCCGACTGCACGCCGTCGTTGTTGGCATCGAAGAACACGCGGCCGGACAGCGACACGCCCAGCGTTTCACCGAAGTTGTTCTGCACCGAATCGCCGCCCGCGGGCAGGACGATGCCTGCGATGGCGCTGGGCAGGGTCGTCACGGGCGTGGCCGTGCCGTTGCTGGTGCCGCCGACATTGCCGGCCACCGTGATGCCATTGAGCGTGGTGACACCCCCCACGACGGGCTGCGCAGCCTGCTCGTTCACCGCATAGGTGCCGGCCAGCAGATCGCCGAAGCGGTACTCGCCATTGGCGTCGGTCACGGCGGCGGCGACGGCATTGCCCAGCGCATCCAGCGTGCCGGCAGGCAGGCTGATGCTGACACCGGCGATGCCGTTCTCACCCGCTTCGCGCACGCCGTTGTTGTTGGCATCCAGCCACACACTGCCGGACAGCGATGCCGCCAGTTCGCCGAAGTCGTTGCCGCTGGAACCGGCGGCCGGCAGGTTGGTCAGCGTGATGGTGTTGGACGAGTTCTCCTGCCCATCGGCCAGGCCGGTGGGCTGCGTCTCGACGATGCGGTAGTTCTGGCCCGTGATCGCACCGCCGTAGCTGTAGCCGCCGTTCGCATCGGTGGTCAGCGTGACCGGCGGCAGATCGTCGCCGGTGCCGAACACGCCATCCGGGCCGGCGCCTTCGATGACCACGGTGACGCCGGGGATACCGGGTTCGCCACCGTCCTGGTCGCCGTTGTCGTTGCGGTCCAGATAGACCGTGCCGCTGATGACGGCATTGGCGAGTTCGCCGAACAGGTAGCCGGTGGCCGCCTGGCCCGCATTGATCGCGATGCCGTCGATCACGTTGGACGTGGTGGCGCTGCCCGGCGTGGCGGCATTGCCCGGCGTGTGCCGGCCATCGATGTAGCCGGTGGGCTGCGTCTCGGTGATCGTGTACGTGGTGCCGGCCTGCGGCGGCAGCAGGTCGCGGAATACGTACGCACCGGCCGCATCGGTCTGTGCGGTGACATTGACCGCATTGCCCAGCACATCGGTACCGGTCAGCGTCACGGTGACGTTGGCGATCGGATTCTCGCCACCGTCGAAGGTGCCGTTGTTGTTGTTGGCGGCAGTGGCCGAGAAATCCTCGAACACCAGGCCCGCCAGCGAACCCAGCGTTTCGCCGAAGTCGTTGCCGGCGGAACCGGCCGGCGGCAGGTTGGCGATGTCGATGGCGTTTGCGGGATTCTCGGTGCCGTCGGCATAGCCCTCTGGCTGGGTTTCGCTGACGCGGTAGTCCTGCCCGACCACCAGGTCGGCGAACTGGTAGGCGCCATTGGCATCGGTCTGCACCGTCACCGGCGCCGGATCATCGCCATTGCCGAAAATGCCGTCGGCGCCCGCACCGGTCAGCGTGACGCTGACGCCCTGCAGCCCGCCGTTGGGACGCGAATTGATCGTGCCGGCATCGCCGCCGTCGAAGTTGCCGTTGCCATTGCGGTCCACGTAGACGCTGCCGGAAATACCGGCCACGGCGTCTTCGCCGAAGTTGAACACGGTGCCGTCGGTACCCGCACCCAGGTCGATGCCACTGATGCGGTCGGTGGTGGCGGCATCACCCGCCACACCGGTGCCCGGCGTACAGCCCGCGGCGCACGGCGCACCGCCGACCTGGCCGGGATTCACCGCCGTCGGACGGTTCTGGTAGCTGCCGGTGGGCAGCACTTCGCGCAGCGTGTAGACGATCAACGGATCCAGATTGCTGAACCCGTAGGCGCCGCTGCCATCCGTCGTGGTCGTCGCGACGACGGCACCACTGCCGGCGTCGAGCAGTTCCACCGTGGCCCCGCTGATGGGTGCATCGCCCGCATCGCGGATGTCGTTGAAGTTGCCGTCGATGTAGACGAAGCCCGACAGCGCCGGGCGGCGCACTTCAGGGAAGTCGTAGCGCACGCCGGCCTGGTCGGCCCCGACCGGGATGGCGGCGATGACCGAGTTGGGCGAACCGGCGCTGTAGGTGCCACCCAGCGAAGGCTCCGCGCCACCGCTGGTAGGCAGGGCCACGGGACTGTTGACGAAACCGGCAGGCTGCGTCTGCGTCAGTGTGTAGCCGGCGGCATCGGCCGGCGACAGATCGGTGAAGCTGTAACTGCCGTCGGCAGCGGTGATGGCACTGCGATTGACAGCGTTGCCGTACGCATCGATGCCGGTCAGGGTGATGGTCACGCCCGCGATGGCCGGTTCGGTGGCTGCACCCTGGTGGGTACCACCGTTGGCGCCGGTGCGGTCACGGTCTTCGAACACCACGCCCGCCAGGCTGGAGCGCGTGACGCCCAGCGGCACGGTGGTCGTGTTGTTGCCCGGGACCGGATCGACCTGTTCGGTCGCGATGGTCGCGGTGTTGTTGCTGGTGCCGCCCGCGGGATACGCATCCCAGCGCGCGGGCACGATGATGCGTGCGCGACCGGTGACCGTCATGTCGCCCAGGGTGCAGGTGACGGTATTGCCCGCCTGGCTGCAGGTGCCCGTACCGACGGGTTGCTCGTCGCCACCCGGATCGGGGCCGTCTTTCCGCCAGGTGATCGGGCCGGTGACGATGAGGTTCGCCGGCAGCGTGTCGGTCACCACCGTGCCGGTGCCATTGAGCGGACTGGTGCCCGTACGGTCGCGCGAGAGACTGGCGCCCGGACCGTTGTTGACCCCGCCGATCACGTAATAGAACGGCTGTCGCAGCGACACCGAGCCGATGGTGGGCGGCAGCGCCACGGCGGGATCCGGATCCGGTGCCAGCGCGACCATGGTCTTGGTGACGGCCAGGTCGGCGCGCGAACGGATCGTCGTGTCCTGGTCCGCGGTGTTGTTGGCGAGGTTGGTGTCGGTCTCCGCCGAGCTGGCGGTGGCCGAGTTCAGCAGCGTGTCGCCGGAGGCGCCGGGCGGCGTCTCGTAGGCATAACGCAGGTAGAGGGTGCTGGTCTGGCCGGTCGCCACCACACCCGGCAGGTTGGTGGAAAAGCCTATGCCCGGCATCACGCAATCCAGCACCAGCGGCGCACCCACCGTGGGGTTGCTGCCCGCGGTCACGCTGCAATCCGTGTCGACGAACGGCCCCGTCGTCGACGCGGACACGCCCAGGAAGCGCACGGTACGGCCCGCGAGCGGCGTCAACGTATCGCTGATGCGTACGTTCGTCGCCACCGACGGTCCGTTGTTGCGCACGGTGACGCGATACGTGATGGCGTTGTTGGCCGGGGTGACAGCGTCGTAGCCCAACGGATCCACACCGCCGGCGAAGCCGGTATCCACCTTGTTGGTGATCAGGTCCACGCTGCCGCTGTTGAACGGCAGGCTGGCGCTGCGCTGGTCGTCGCCGGCGCTGTCGTCGGTATTGAAATCGAAGCTGCCATTAGCATCCGAACCGCTGGCCGGATCGGGCGTACCGTCGTTGTTGCGGTCGAAGAAGAAGTCCGCCACGTTGGTGAACACGCGTCCGGTGTTGCCGACGTTGACGTTCGGACGGATCACCACCGTCAGGCTTTCGGTCTGGCCATTGGCCAGCGACAGCGGCACGCAGGTCAGTGTGACCTGTGCGGTGCCCGCCGTCGGGTTGGCATACGACATGCCACCTGCGGCAGGCGCTGTGGTGATGCCGGGACCGGGTGTGGCCGTGCACGTGGCGGTGCCGCCACCGGTGCGCGTGGCCGACATCAGCACGAAGCCGGCATCGTCGGCGGGCAGCGTGAACACATCGCGGAACACCACGCCCGGCGCCGTCGACGGCCCCTGGTTGCGGAACGACATCACGTAGGTCGTATTGACGCCAGCCTGGCCGGTCGCGCCCGAGGTGATGCTCTTCGTCGTGGTCTGCACATTGGCGACGCGATCGATCCGCAGCCAGTCCGACGCGTTGTTGTTGGCCGCGTTGATCTCGCCGACCGACCCCGCCACGGCGGCATCGATGCCGACCCCGGCGGTATTGCAGAACGCATTGGTCGTGGGCACGCCACCACAGGTTCCTGCCCCAAGGCCGGCACTGTCGAAGAGCGCGCGCTGCACCGTCAGTACGATGCTGGCACTGGCGCCATTCGCCAGGGCCATGGTGCCGGAACGGCACACGACCGACGCGCCGGTCGTGCAGTTCCAGCCCGCGGGTGCATTCGCGCTGACGGTGGTGCGGCCGGCCACGAAACCCGGGATCGCATCGTTCACCACGATGCCGGTGGTGCTGTCCGGGCCGTCGTTGGTGATGGTGAGCGTGTAGGTCACCGTGTCCTGCGCGGCGGTCAGCACGTTGTCCGCATCGCCCGGGCCGTTGGTCTGCTTGGCGATGCGCAGGTCGGCACGCTCGTCGGTGGTGCGCGTGCCGGCGCCGCTGCAGTCGTTGCCGGTTTCCGGATCCTGGTCGATGCCGCCGGCCGTCAGCGGTTCGACCGAACCGTTGGAGCCGCCCGTGCACGCGGTATTGGTCAGCGCGCCCGCGGCACGCGCGCGGCTGATGATCTGTAGTTGCGGCGAGTTGGTGTTCACCGCCAGCGGAAGCGAACCGGCATTCAGGTCGCAGGTCACGCGCTGCCGCGCGGGCGGCACCGCGTACGGATTGTCGACCGCGCAGGTCCACGGACCGGACGCGGACACGAACTCTTCACCCGCTGCGAGTTCGTCGACCACCTGCACCTGTCCGCTGGCGGCGCGCGGCCCCAGGTTGCGCACGCGGATCAGCGAGGTCATTCGGCTGTCGGTGTCGGGGCCGATGCCGTCCCACACCGCGACCAGCGCCGGCGACTTGCTCTTGGTCATCGACAGGTCGGCACCGTCGGCGAGCACGGTGAAAGTGACGCTGCCATCGTTGTTGTTCACGCCCAGGACCGGACCGTTCGGATCCGGCGTGGTGGAGGTGATCGTCGCCGTGTTGGTGACGTCGCCGCTGCTGTTGGCGCCCGTGGAGGGCACGGTGGCGACGATGGTGAGTGTTTCCACCGCACCGACCGGCATGGCCGCCGCGCG
The DNA here is from genome assembly GCF_946886695.1 of uncultured Pseudoxanthomonas sp. The sequence goes on from NZ_CAMPJD010000021.1 coordinate 46,963, forward strand.
CGTGCATGTGCGTGTGGCGTTGGCGCCATCGTTGCTGCAGCTCCAGCCACCCGGCTGGGTGCCGCCGGTGATCACGAAGCCCGCCGGCAGCGCGTCGGTGACGCTGACGTTCTGCGCCACGCTCGGGCCGAGGTTGCGCGCGGTCAGGGTGAAGGTGACGGACTGGCCCGCGATCGCGGGCGCGGGTGCCGCGGACTTGCTCAGTGCCAGGTCGGCGCCCGGCGTGATGCTGGTGGTGACGTCGGCATCGTTGTTGCTCGGATCCGCATCCGGCGTGCCGATGGCTTCCACCGTCGCCGCGTTGATGATGTTGCCGCTGCCGGCGTTCACGCGGGCACGGAAGGTGAAGCTGCTGCTCGATCCCACCGCCAGCGTGCCGGCATGGGTCGCGGTCATGGTGCCGCTGTTGAACGTCCAGCCGGCGCCATTGAAACTGCTGGCCACGTACGTCGCCGCCGCCGGCAGCGTGTCCACGACACGGAAGTTGGTGGATGTGCTCGGGCCGTCGTTGAAGACGGTCAGCGTGTAGGTGATTTCGGCACCGCCCACCACGGGATCCGGCGTAGCGCTCTTGAGCAGGCGCAGGTCGCCGGCGGTCGTCAGCGTGGTGGCTTCGTTGCGCTGGTTGTTGGCGGTGTTGGTGTCGCTGGCGAAGAACGCATCGCCCGGCGTGAGTGCCGTGATCGGCGTGCCGGCCGGCGGTACCGCGGAACCGAATCCGATGGCGCCGCGCATCGTCACCGTGCCCGGCGCCTGGCCGCCCGTATCGACGCCGAGTTGGAAACTGACCGGCGCGCCCTGCGCCGTCTGCGTACCCACCAGTTCGCCCACCGCGCACACCACGCGCGCGGGCACACCGGCGTCGGCGCTGCAGAACGCCGGCAGCGTGCCAGCCGCGGTGCCTGCAGGCAGGTCGAAGATGACCACGGCGTTGGGCACCGTATCGGCGGCACCGTTCTCGACCGTGACGTTGTAGACCACCTCGCCGCCGGCCGGGGTCGGATCGTAGCCCGTGTCGGACAGGTCCGTGATCTGCAGATCGGCGGCCAGCGCGACAGGTGCCAGCAGCCATGTCGCCAGGGTCATCCAGCGCCACGTCCGGCTGCGATTCCGCAGCGACCACCCTGTCGAACCCACGCGCGCGCGCCCGCATCCGCCGATCAACGTCGGCTCACCCTGCTCGTTCACTGACTTTCCCCTGTTCCACCTGGCCGGATCGAACCCGGCAAGCCATCAGGACGGCGTTGCCCGCGTCACGGCGGAAACCGTGGCGGGGGGCGACCCTCAGGATGGCGAGAAGACATCACCGCTCGCGCGGTTCGGCTCCGGTACCGATGTCAGCACCGGAATGTGGGAAAAGTCTCTATTGCGCGGGGACGTGCATCAATGACGGTGGCTCACCCAACCTCACCGTTTCTCACGACAGGGAGGCGTCAGGGTGCGAATACGTAGCCGATTCCACGCACGGCGCGCAGCGGCAGCGGCTGCGAAAAACGGCTGTTGACCTTGCCGCGGAGACGATGGACCAGAACGTCCAGCCGATGGGGATCGAAATCCCAGGGTTGATCGGTCAGCACCTCGATCAGGGCCGTTCTGGATACCGGCATGCCAGGCTGCTCCAGAAGCCGTGCAAGGATCGTGCGTTCCGCCTCGCTGAGCGCGAGCGTCCTGGCATCGGGCCCATGCAACGTCCAGCCCGCGTCGGACAACGACCAGGTGGGCGCAGCCTGGTCATCCAGTGCCGCGCCATTCATCGCGGGTGTCAGCCGGCGATGGAGATTGGCGACGGCCACGCCCAGCACGTCGTAATCGACGGGCTTGGTCAGAAAAAGATCGGCGCCTTCTTCAAAGCTCTGTGCCATGAGCTTTTTGCCACCGCGGCCGGTCAGCATGATGATGCCCACCGAGGCAAGCTGCCGCAGGTGCGACGCTACCCCCAGCCCGCTCTCGCCGGGCAGGCCGATGTCCAGGACGACGATGTCGAGCGCCTGGACACTCATGTGGCGGTACAGGGCTTCCGCACTCGGCAGGCCCACGACATTGCAGCCGCGCTCGCTCAGCTCCTCAACGATCAGGCCTCGCAGTTCGTCTTCATCCTCGACAACGGCAACGCGTGGAGACGGCAGATCGTGTTGGCTCATGGAAAGAAGAAGTCGACGGTGCAAATGTAGCGTAACTCACATTTCACGCCTTATGTCCACGCGCGCGCGGAAAAACATCGCACCCGGCAGCTCCCCACGCATTGCGGACGCGGCTGAACCAGGCGCCCAGCCACCCTGGTTTTCCAGATGCTGACGTGCGTGCCTGGCGGCAGATGCGTCAATGGCGCGCACGTCTACCGCAATGTTCACAGACCGAAGGGATCGCCTTGGCGACCACTTCGCAGCATCGCCATCTCCACGCCCTGGAAGGCAAGCGCCTTGAGCAACGCGGTCAATCGGTCGGGACAAAGTACCCGTGATCTGGCACGGGACGGGGAAACAGTTGTTCAACCGACACGGGCCTGAAAGCTGGGCTCGCACGTCGCTCTGAAAACATTCGAGCGCGGCGAACCGTTTCGAATCGACACACGAAGCGCGCGTTCGTCGGGCACGTTGAGTTCTCACACAGCCTCGACCCTAAGCGGACATCATTCCACGTCAGGTTCGAGTAATGGACACGCCGCCGTCGACAAGAAAGGCAGTACCCGTGATGAAACTCGACGCATCCGATGCGAGGTGAAGGACGGAGCGTGCGATCTCTTCTGGCGAGGCCATGCGCTTCAACGCGTGGATACGCTCCACGAAGGCCTGCACCTCCGGCGTGGCGTCCGGCGCGTTGGTGATGCTGGCGGGCGTGTCGGTGCCTCCGGGGAGTACGGCATTCACCCGGATCCCGCTCGCGCCGTACTCGGCCGCCAAGGCCTTGACCAGGCCGATTTGGCCCGCCTTGCTGGCGGCATACGCCGCCATGCCGGGAAAGCCGGCCGTGTAGCCCACGAAGGAGGATGTGAATATGAGCGAGCCGCCGCCGCCCGCCAGCATGGCCGGCACCTGGTACTTGGCACCAAGGAACGCACTGGCAAGATTGGTGTCGAGCGTCTCGTGCCATTGGTCGAGCGACATCTCCGTGATGGGCTTGGTCTCTCCCAACACCCCTGCATTGTTGAATGCGACGTCAAGGCCACCAAAGTGGTCGATGGCCGTGTCGACCAGGGCCTTTGCAACTTCTTCGCGCTTGATGTCGCCCGCAACCGCGATTGCATGCCCGCCCTCTGCTTCGATTTCACGGACGAGCGCGTCGAGTTCGGCGTGACGACGCCCGCTCACTACGACGCACGCCCCTTCTCTCGCGAACAGCTTGGCCGTCGCGCGTCCGATGCCGGAACTGGCTCCCGTGACGATGGCCACCTTCTCTGCCAGTACATCCATCTGCAACTCCCGTCTCGTTGTGTCGGGAGAATCTATCGGCCTGTGTCGCCAGCCGATATCCGTTTCTTGCTTTCGCACCCAGGAAGGCGGCGCGCATACTGGTATGGCATGCCAGGTCGATGAATGGCCACGCAAGACGCCAGGCTACGAAACACCGGCAGAACGGTATCGACAAACCGTTGCGTCGATCGGTTGAATCCAAGGCAGGAGCGGACGCGTATCAACTGGGCAACTCAACGAGACCCTTTGCCGTCAGACTCAGGCATCGGGTGGGATTGACGGATTCCACGAAGTCGGTGTCGTGGCTTACAACGACCATTGCGCCTTCGTAGTTCTGCAGCACCTGTTCGAGCTGCAGAACGGCTTCCAGGTCGAGGTTGTTCGTAGGTTCGTCCAGCAACAGCAGTTGGGGAGCATCGTCCGCATGCAGCACACAGGTCAGCGTTGCCCGGAGGCGTTCTCCTCCTGACAGCGCGCTGACCGGCAATTTCATGCGGTCGCCACGGAACCCAAGCCGTGCCAGTACGTCAGCGCGTTCCTGGGGTGGAAGGCGGGCCGCTGTGTCCGCAAGATTCTCGGCTAGCGACTTCGCGGGCACCAACTGGTCCAGGCGTTGACTGAGATAGGCCACACGGGTGGCGCCGATGCGACGCCCTCCCCTCGTGGAGGTCATGTCCCCCGCCAGAATTCGCAGGAACGTGGTTTTACCCACGCCGTTGTCTCCCATCAGTGCGATTCGCTCCGGTCCGCGGATCGTCAGCGTCATGCCGCGCGCGTCCCACAGGGGCCCGTCTTGGCCGAGAGCCTGCACGTTCTCCACGGTCAGCACGTGTTGTGTGGGGCCTACACGCGTGGCAGGCAATGAGAAGCGGGGCATGGCAGATGAGGATGCGTCCTGCTCGGCGCTTTGCAGCGCATTCCGCATCTGGTCCACCCGTTCGCCATGCACGCCGGCGGCTCTACCGGCGGACACTTCGGCTCGGCGTGCCAGCGTACCTGCGACGATCCTGGGCAACCCTGCGTTGGGAGCCTTGCGCGCGGCATTGGATGCGCGCCGGTCCGCACGCTCGCGAGCCTGTTGCATCTCGTGCTTCTCGCGTCGCAGTTCCTTGCGTAGATGCTGAACCTGCTGCTCGGCAGCGGACTGCTCGCGATCTGCTACAGACCGGTAGGCACTGTAGCCGCCGCCGACCATGCGGAGGCGCGTGGACTGTAGTTCCGCGATTTCCTGCATGTCTTCCAGCAAACCTCGATCATGGCTTGCCACCAGGAGGCATCCACGGAACGACTCCAGCACGGTGCGCAGGCGCTGGCGTGCTTTCCGATCCAGGTGATTGGTGGGTTCATCCAACAGCAGGACATCGGGCGCTTTCAGCAACTGGGCCGCCAGCGCCACTGCCATCGCCTCGCCCCCGCTGAGACTGGAGATGTCCCGCTGCAGGCGGACGTCATGCAGACCGAATGCCGCCAGCTGCGAGGCGATGCGCTCGCGCAGGTCCCAGTGGCCGTCGGCCCGCTCCAGCTGGGCGGCATCGGCTGTGCCAGCGAGCACCGCATCCACCGCTTTCAGCGCATCGGTGACACCCAGCAGCTCAGCGACAGTGGCGTGGGCGGCGCTGTTCCAGCGCTGCGGCAGATAGCCGTGTCGACCGGCGATGTCGATCGCACCGGCCTGCGTTGCAAGCTCGCCTGCCAACAGGCGTAGCAATGTTGTCTTGCCCGCCCCATTCGGCGCGACAAGACCGATCCGGGATGGGCCAAGGACGAATGACAAATCGGCGAAGACAGGCGTGCCGTCTGGCCAGGAAAAAGAGAGATGGGAGACGCGGATGCATGCGCCGGACATAGGTTCCTCCTAAGGTCGCCCTACGTAGGACGATCAAAGCCGAAGCACCCGACAGTGCCGGGTTGCTCATGCGTTTCAGGGGAACGGGGCTATCACACGTCCGGCGGACTCCTGGATCACGTCGATGGCGGGTATTGTGTCAGCGAGCCGCGTCTTGGTGCTGAACGGTTGACGAAGGCGTGGAGCGCAACTCAATCGTCGCCTGGAGACCGCCACCCTCCCGATTCGACAGTCGCAGTACGCCGCCGAGTACATGGGTGAGCTGCTGGGCGATGGCCAACCCAAGGCCTGTGCCGCCCGTGCCGCGGCACCGCGATGGTTCGAGCCGCTGGAAGGGTTTCACTACATTCTCCAACTGCTCGGGCGGAATACCGGGTCCACGATCAAGCACATCGATACATATCCGCCCCGCTTCATCCATACGGAGTCTGGTCTCGGCGTCGCCAGCGTAGTTGAGCGCGTTGTCGACCAGGTTCTGCAGGATTCGACGCAACACCTGCGGATGGGTGTCATGAGACGCTGAGTCGCCGGCAGAGAGCGCCACCGCGTGCCCGGCGTCCTGATAGTCGGCCACGACACTTTCCAGGAAGGCCGTCATATCCAGGCGAACCGACGGGCCCAACGTGACTGACGCGCTGCGGGCGAAACTCAGGCCTTCGCGCACCAACAGGCTGATGTGGTCGATATCGCCCAGCAGCTTCTCTTGCTCAGCACTGGCGTCCATCGCCTCCACCCGCAACCTCAGGCGAGTGATCGGAGTCTGCAGATCATGTGAGATTGCTGCGAGGATCTGCGTGCGCTCGGAGACGTGGGTCGCCACGCGCGCCTGGAGAGCATTGAGCGCGCTCGCGGCCTGGGCGACCTCCCATGGGCCGTCCTGTGGCAGCTGGGCATCGCCGCCTGCAAGATCCATGCGCTCGGCCGCTCTCGCGAGGTGGGCAAGAGGCCGGGTTGCCAGCCGTACGGCAACCGCTACACACAGCAACAGCAAGATGACCTGGGCCGCAAGAACCCAGGGCAGCCATCGTGCGATCGGCATCAGTGACGGCGTCACTTCAATGGTCAGAAGCTGCCCGTCTCGGAGCGTCAGCTCTACCTCATAGCGTTCCGGTGTGGCGGACACTGCACGGGGCCGCAAGGCGTATTGATGCCCCAACGCGTCATCGATCAACCCCGTCACCTCATGCGATCGTGCACTGGTCAATGGCTCGCCAGGCAGTGCTGTCCGCAGGAGATAGCGGTAGGTCCTGCGCTCGAGGCGCGGAATCCAGGCGTCACGTTGATCGTCGGGCAGATTCTCCAGTAGCGCTACGCTGACGGGAATGTCTTCATAAAGATTCCTGAGCATCATCGAGCGCGTGGCATCGGCACGCTCTTCGAACAGCAGGGCAAACGACAGGGCATGCGCGAGCAGCAAGCCCGCGCCCAGGATCAGGACAAGGCGCGATCGAAGCGTTCTCGGCATCCATCGCGTGGCGATACTGCGCCGACCACTCATGGCTCTTCACCCTCAAGTACGACAGCCTGGCTGAATACGTAGCCTTCGCTCCGCACCGTCTTTATGTACGTCTGCTCACGTGCCCCGTCGCCCAGGCGCTGTCGCAATCGACTGACGAGAAGATCAATGGAGCGGTCAAAGACCTCCGCGTCCCTGCCCTGGGTAAGGTTCAACAGTTGGTCGCGGCTCAGTACGCGCTGCGGATGATCGATGAATACACGCAGGAGCCGGAACTCGGCGCCGCTCAATGGATATGCCGTCCCATCCATGTCCAACAAGTGGCGTGCGGTTGTATCCAATCGCCAGTCACCGAACCCGATCCATCTACTGGCCTCGGAGACCTGGAGATTCGGGGGCAGCATGCGCGCGCGCCGGATGACGGCATTGATGCGTGCCAGAAGTTCACGCGAGGAAAAAGGCTTGGTGACGTAGTCGTCGGCTCCCATCTCAAGGCCGATGATCCGGTCGGTCTCGTCGTCACGGGCCGTGAGCAATACCACGGGAACAGCGCGATGCTTTCCCGCGCGAAGGTTCCTGCAGAGCGCCAGGCCATCTTCACCCGGCATCATCACGTCAAGCACGACCAGATCCACGTCACTGGTATCCAGGACACCCCGCATCTCGCGTCCGTCCGCAGCCAGGCTGACGCGCAGGCCATTTCGCTTCAGGTAGTCGCCCACCATCTGACGGATGTCGCGGTCATCGTCGACGACAAGGATGTGATCGGTGTGTGGCGACATGCGTCTGGGCTCCGGAGGTTCGACCACGCGTGGCCGTGGATCTGTCGCAGCGGATGGTAGCGCCAGCAGACCGCCGGGCAGCGGACTGGAGGCCGCTTGTTTGTATCGGAATGTATCCATGGGTCGTTTTCAGGAAGAGGCCGACAAATCTCCCTGTATTCGGACACGTCTCGGATACCGGGTGGGCGCGGAATGCGTCCATCGCCAGCGGAACCACCCGTAGGCACCTACCCGAAGGAAACGACCATGAGCAGGACCGAACTCACCTCTCCCAAAGCTGCCCTGGTTTTTGGCGGCTCCCGCGGCATCGGTGCCGCCATCGCACGCCGCCTGGCCCGTGAGGGTTACGCCGTTGCCCTGACCTATGCGTCACGTGCCGACAAGGCCGCCGAAGTCGTCGCGGCGATCCAAGCGGACGGCGGTCAGGCCATCGCGCTGCAGGCCGACGCGGCAGATCAGCACGCGATCACTGCCGCAGTCGCCGATGCCACGGCGAGGCTGGGCACGCTGCACGTGGCTGTCGTCAATGCGGGCATCTATCAGGGTGCTCCGCTCGACCGGTTCCCGGTCGACACGCTCGACCAGATGCTTTCGATCAACGTCCGCGGTGTCTTTCTCGCCATCCAGGCTGCCGCAGCCAAGATGGTCGATGGTGGCCGCATCGTCACCATCGGCAGCAACACGGCACAACGCAGCGGCGCCTTGGGTGGCAGCGTCTACAGCATGACCAAGGCTGCCGTGGCCACACTGGTGCGGGAACTGGCACTGGACCTCGCACCGCGCCGTATCACCATCAACAACATCCAACCCGGCCCCATCGAGACCGATATCACGGTCGGCTTCCTGGACCACCTGATCCAGCGCAATCCGCTCAAGCGCGTCGGCCGCCCGGAAGAGGTCGCGTCGCTCGCCGCATACCTGGTCAGTGCCGACGCGAGCTACATGACCGGTGCCAGTCTCACGATGGACGGCGGCTACTCCATCTGAATCCCCTTGCGGCGCACGCACGCACGCGCGCCGCACTCCCGTCCTGCTCCCTGCAACCACCCTGCTGGAGGAATCACCATGTCCACGATCACCCCATCGCCCACCTCCCCCTTCCGCCGCAGCCTGCGCGGCCTGTCCTTGCTGATGGCTTCCTGGCTGATGCTCACCGGCACTGCTCTGGCACAGCCGACAGCGCAGACCGCCTCACCGGCACTGCTCCCCGAACTGGTCGCCAACAAGCACATCAATGCCGGAGACCTGCGTATCGGCTACGCCGATCTCGGTCCGGCCAAGGGTGAAGTCATCATCCTGCTGCACGGCTGGCCGTATGACATCAACAGCTACGCGGAGGTCGCACCGCAGTTGGCGGCGCGCGGCTATCGCGTGATCGTCCCGCACTTGCGGGGCTACGGCACCACCACTTTTCTGTCTGCAGACACACCACGCAATGGGCAGCCTGCGGCCCTCGCATCGGATGTCATCGCGCTGATGGACGCCCTGAAGATCCGTCGGGCGACGCTGGCGGGCTACGACTGGGGTGCACGCTCTGCCGACATCGTGGCGGCCATATGGCCGGAGCGGGTCAAGGCCCTGGTCTCGGTCAGCGGTTACCTGATCGGTAGCCAGGAAGCGGCTCGCACGCCGTTGCCTCCGTCAGGCGAACTGCAATGGTGGTACCAGTTCTACTTCGCCACCGACCGCGGCCAAGCGGGGTACACGCAGTACACCCATGACTTCGCGAAGAAGATCTGGGAGTTGGCGTCCCCGCAATGGAAGTTCGATGACGCCACGTTCAAGCGCAGCGCCACTGCATTGGACAATCCGGACCATGTGGCCATCGTCATCCACAACTACCGCTGGCGTTTGAGCCTGGCCGAAGGCGAGCCGAAGTACGCAGCGCTGGAACAGCGCCTGGCACAGGCGCCGGTCATCACGGTGCCCACGATCACCATCGAAGGCGATGCCAACGGCGCGCCGCACCCGAAGCCCGAAGCGTACGCGACCAAGTTCGTCGGCAAGTACGAGCATCGCACCTTCACCGGTGGCGTTGGCCACAACCCTCCACAGGAGTCGCCCACCGAGTTCGTCCAGGCGGTCGTCGACGCCACACACCTGTGAGCAGAAGGGACAGCCGACATGAAACCGTTCCAGACCCTCGTACTTGCATCGCTGGCCGCCGTCACCGTCTTCGGTCTGGTGGGCGCGGTACAGGCGTACGACAGTTCGCGTCCCGCCTCACCCATCTACGGCGTACAGCTTCCCGATGGCTACCGCGACTGGCCGGTGATCGCTCCCGCACAGGAAGCCGCGCCGCTGGATGAGTTGCGCGTCGTAGTCGGCAATCCCACGGCGATGCGTGCGTACCGCGAGAACCTGCGTCCGTTCCCCGACGGCACGGTGCTGGTGAAGCTGGCCTGGAAGCACGAACAGTCGCCGGACTTCGCACCGGCCTCTGTTCCCGGTGCCGCCACCACGGTGCAAGTGATGGTCAAGGATGCACGCAAGTACGCAAGTACCGGTGGGTGGGGCTATGGACGCTTCATCGATGGAAAGCCTGTGGATGAAGCCCAGCACACGACCTGCCATGCATGTCACGCGGCCCGCGTGAAGGACCGCGACTACGTCTTCACCCGGTACGCCCGCTAAACAAGAACTCTCTCAACTTCTTTCGACTGGAGATATCCCATGAACGCACTCGATACCGTGTTGTACACAGCAAAGACTCACACCATTGGCGGCCGTGAAGGCCACGCCCGCAGCGACGATGGTCAGCTTGACGTTGCCCTCTCGCCTCCCGGTAGCCGACGTCCTGGTACCAATCCCGAACAGTTGTTCGCGGCGGGCTGGTCAGCCTGCTTCGAGGGCGCAATGGGCATCGCCGCCCGCAAGCTCGGCATAGCCTTGCCACCCGAAACCGCCATCGATGCGGAAGTGGACCTCGGCAAGGTTGGCGAGGAATACCAACTCCAGGCACGCCTGGCCATCTCGCTGCCTGGAGTTCCGCCGGGCCAGACCCAGGCCATCGTCGATGAAGCGCACCGCACCTGCCCGTACTCCAAGCTTTCACGCGGCAACATCGACGTCCGGATCCGACTGGTCTGATGACGTTGTAACCGAGCTTGTCCAAAGAGGTATCAGGGCGATCCGGATACAAAGGGCCGGGTCGCCGGACACAACGCGCTGACACACACGCGATGGAATGAGCACCTCCATCGCGCTGCGGAACTTCCCATGATCGAATATGCATTGGCCGCTCTGGCGGGCATGGCCACCATCCTCTCTCCCTGCATCCTCCCGATCCTTCCGATCATCCTGGCAACAGGGGCCGGTCGCGATCGTGGGACACCCTTGTGGATCATCGCTGGCTTCGTCGGCAGCTTTGCCGCCAGTGGCATCCTGCTTGGCGTTCTGGCTGCCTCATCGGGCGAACTGCAGGCGAGCATCCGTACCAGCTCGATCGTGGTGCTGATGTTGGCGGGCCTGGCATGCTTCTGGCCGGTGCCGTTCGAGCGCTCGATGGCATGGGCGCAATCGCAATGGAATCGGGTGAAGCCCGTCGCCCCGACCTTGGCACACGCCAGCGGTCGACCGGGTGCGCTGCTGGTAGGTGCCTCGCTCGGGTTGGCATGGACGCCTTGCGCCGGTCCGGTCCTGGCTTCGGTGCTGGCGCTGGCCGCCAGCTCGCACGCGCCGGCCAAAGCCAGTGCATTGCTCGGCGTGTACGCGCTGGGCGCAGGCATCCCCATGTTGCTGATTGCCTATGGAGGCCGCTGGATCAATGCGCGCCTCTCGTTCCTGCAGAGACATGCCGGTCTGTTGCGAAAGAGCTTTGGCCTCATCGCCTTCGGTGTCGCCGTCCTCCAGTTGCTGCAGTACGACGTCTTTGTATCCGCTTGGGCCACCCAGTGGCTTCCTCCCCTCTCCCAAGGACTCTGAATCCATGAAGAACCTCGCATCTCTCGCGACCATGCTCGCTGCATGCGTCTTTGCCGCCGCCTGCTCGCCGAATGTGCAGGCCGACCCCGTCCAACCCACACACACCGCGCCCGCACCCATGGCGCCCGACTTCAAGGGCATCAACGCCTGGATCAACTCGCCGCCTCTGAGCGTGCATGATCTGCGTGGGAAAGTGGTGCTGGTCGAGTTCTGGACGTACTCCTGCATCAACTGCGTCCGGGTGATGCCGCACGTCAAGCAATGGCATGCGAAGTACAGGGACCAGGGACTGGTCGTGATCGGCGTGCATACGCCTGAATACGGCCACGAGAAGAGGCTGGGCAATCTGCGCGCCGCGACGCAGCGTTTCGGCATCACATACCCCGTTGCCCAGGACAACGACTATGAGACCTGGAACGCCTACGGCAACCGGTACTGGCCCGCGATGTATCTGCTCGACCAGCAGGGTCGCGTCGTGTATCAGCACTTCGGGGAGGGCCAATACAAGGAGACCGAGGCGAAGATCCGTGCGCTGTTGAGCGCTGGAGCCGATCCACAGCGTTCGGCGGGCGCGAAATAGGAGCTCTGGTCATGAGCGTTCTGCATCTTCCCCCTCTGCAGGCTTGTTGGCGCCACGTTCCAAGAGTGCGGACGCTCGAATCCTGGAATCCTGTGAGAAGAACATGAAAAAACGTTGGCTTATAACCGGAGGTTCGCGTGGTCTTGGCCTGGCACTCGCTGAGGCTGTCCTGGCAGCGGGTGATCGCGCCGTGGTGACGGCTCGCGATCCATCACGACTTCACCACCTGGTCGACCGGCATGGCTCTGCGATCCGCACGGCCAGGCTGGACGTGACCGACTCCGCGGCCGCGGCATGTGCCGTGCAGGTTGCAAAGGATGCTTTCGGCGGTCTCGATGTGCTGGTGAACAATGCCGGCTACGGGGACGTCGCTTCGGTCGAAGACGCAACGCTGGATGACTTCCGGCGCCAGATCGAGACCAACCTTTTCGGCACGATCATCATGACGAAGGCCGCAATACCGGCCATGAGAGCGCAACGGAGCGGCCATATCATCCAGCTCTCTTCCGTGGGAGGGCGCATCGGCGCGCCGGGCCGCGCGGCTTACTCCGCGGCAAAGTGGGGCGTGGAGGGCTTCTCCGAGTCGCTCGCTCTCGAGATGGCGCTCGTGGGGGTCAAGGTCACCCTTGTGGAGCCAGGTGGGTTCCGGACGGACTTCGCCGGCGCTTCGACATCGCTGAAAGAGGGTCGTCCGGAGTACGACCAGGTCGTGGGCGCCACCGTCAGGAAGCAACGTGCGTACGATGGCAACCAGCCTGGAGATCCGGCGCGTGCGGCGCAGGCGATCATCCGCATCGCCAGCCTGGCGTCGCCCCCGTTGAGGATCGCGCTTGGCACTGATGCGTTTGCCGCAATCGACCATGCCGACAGAACCCGTCTCGAAGAACGCACAAGATGGCGGTCGCTAAGCGCGTCGACCGACTACCGTTGAGACCGGTTTCCGGTCGATAGCGACCGTCATTGGATGTCAAAGGCAGGGCGTCGTGCAGAATCGGCGGCGACGTCGTGCCGCCCTGGCATCTTGCGGCATCCGGACGCCTTGTCCATGCCGCAAGGTGGCCTCACGCCCCCTCATAGGTTGGGCTGAACGAAGTGAAGCCCAACAACGTACGCATCAAGTATCCTGATGTTGGGCTTCGCAGGCTCAGCCCAACCTATTGCGCTAAAGACGAGTTGAGCAAGCTACTAATAGAGTTGGATCTCTAGCTGTCTGAGAATCAGGTACATGACGGACAAAGTAGTCAAGCCAAATGCACTCTTGGACACTGATGACGGCTGTGTACTGCCACCAAGTAGTCCGATCCCTGCGGAACTACTCCGCCGCTACTCGGTCGAGCGAGACCCATTCGCCGAACAGGATATTGCTGACTATGTTCAAAGTCAGGCGCGGGACGAGGTCGTCAGTCACGTAGAGCGTGTGAAGCGCGAAGTCGTGCTGGGCGATCCCTACGAGATCTGGGATGTCACTACTGACCAAGGGAGGTGGTGGGTTATCACGAACCCCACCAACCTGTATTCACAACAGCATTTTCCAAGCCTGGACTACACACTCTCGTTTCATGTCGGATTGATGGCGAGAGTCCGTAGCCGTTGGGGCTCCCCCGATGGTAACGAACCAACACCATTTGATGAAGTTCTAAGAAGATTCGAGCAAGCCAGCGAACGCTTCGGCCATGCAATCGAAGTCGAGGACTTGCAGGCTGTCGGGATGCTTTTGCGTGAAGGTTTGATCTCGCTAACTACCGCAGTGCATCGGCGGATAGTCCTTCCCGGAGACGTGGAAGCTCCACAAGTCGCGAACTTCGTAGGCTGGACGGATGCTCTATTAAACGCCCTGTGCGGCGGCGGCAGTAATGAGCGCCTACGCCAATACCTCAAGAGCCAAGCAAAAGAAACATGGCAGCTTGTCAACTGGCTAACACACTCGCGCAGCGCGGACAAAGTTGCAACGCAGATCGCGGTAAGTGGCTGCGAAGCTACGCTGCGGACGTTCATTCAACTTCTCGAACGACAGAGAACGGGAGGTACCGAGGAGTGTCCTTCCTGTCATTCAAGAAACATCCGAACTTACTTCGACATAGACATTCCACCAGATGGTGACTACTTTCTAAGCTGTGGCGCGTGTGATTGGCACAACCATCCGGATATCGCGACGGACATAGATGACGGGCAGCCCCATGGGAAATAGCCACCCACTCTTCTCGTGGTCAAGTCGACCTAGATTTTTTACAGGAGATGTCGACTATCAACGCACGACGTGGAGCAGTAAGAACCTATTCCGAAAAACGCCGACCTCAAGGAGCGCCCCTCACCCCCCCCCAATAACCCTCAACCC
>NZ_CAMPJD010000022.1 GCF_946886695.1 uncultured Pseudoxanthomonas sp.
CGACCGAGGCCGTGCCCATCATCGCGTGGTGCAGCTTGCCCATCGACATCGCGCGCACCAGCAGGTTGATGTCCGCCGCGTTCACCGCCTTGCCGCTCGAGGACACGTAGTCCTTCGGCGGTGCGACGAACGCCACCTTCGGCGTCAGTGGACGTTTCGCCGCGGCCTCCACGCTGTCGACCAGCCCCATGCGCACTGCGCCATGCGCACGAATTGCCTCCAGCTTCGCCAGCGCGTCCTTGTCTTCGTTGATGGCGCCCTGCAACTCGGTGCCGTCGTAGCCGAGTGCGGCAGCTTCGACGAACACCACGGGCACGCCGGCATTGATCATCGTGGCCTTGAACATACCCACTCCAGGCACGTCGACTTCATCGATGAGATTGCCGGTAGGAAACATCGCGCCACCGCCGTCGCCATCACCCTCGTCCGCGGGATCGATGAACTCGAGCTGCACTTCCGCAGCCGGAAATGTCACGCCATCCAGTTCGAAGTCGCCGGTCTCCTGCACTTCGCCACCGGTGACCTGCACGTGCGCGACGATGGTCTTCTGGATGTTGGCCTGCCAGATCCGCACCGTGCACAGGCCGTCGTGTGGCACGCGCGCGGGATCGACCATGCCGTTCGCAATCGCGAACGGTCCGACTGCCGACGACAGGTTGCCGCAGTTGCCGCTCCAGTCGATGAAGGACTCGTTGATCGGCACCTGTCCGTACAGATAGTCCACGTCATGGTCGGGCTGGCTGCTCGGCGAAATGATCACGACCTTGCTGGTGCTGGACGTCGCGCCGCCCATGCCGTCGGTGTGCTTGCCGTATGGATCGGGTGACCCGATCACGCGGCACAGCAAGGCGTCACGCGCAGGCCCCGGCACCCGCGCCCGTTCGGGCAGGTCCTGCAGGCGGAAGAACACGCCTTTCGACGTGCCGCCACGCATGTAGGTGGCGGGGATGCGGATCTGGGGGGCATGGGGCATGGCAGGACTCGTTTAGGTTTGCGTTTCTCCCCTCTCCCCTTGCGGGAGAGGGGTCGGGGGAGAGGGTGCTCTTTCGCGCAGTGCCTTCCATATGGATTCGAGGACTTCATCCGTCTGCTGGAGAATCTCGTCGTTCCAGAATCGCAGTACCCGGAATCCCTGCCTTATCAACCAGGCATCACGGCCCGCGTCATGCGGTGAGCCGTTGTGCTGCCCACCATCGGCCTCGACGATCAGCCGCGCTCCGAAATGCACGAAGTCGACGATAAAGGGTTCGATCGGCTGCTGGCGACGAAATTTCTGTCCGTCCAGCCGATGCGCGCGCAGATGCAGCCAGAGCCTGTGTTCGGCATCGGTCATGTTGCGGCGGAGATGTTTCGCGAACTGTCTCGGTTCCATGAGGCCCCCTCTCCCCAACCCCTCTCCCGCGAGGGGAGAGGGGCTCGCAATGTCCGTTTGCATGGAAGAGAGAATACACATCCTCATGCCCCATCCGGAATCTCCGGCTCCACCAGCTTCGCCAGCATCTCCAGTGATTCCTGCCATCCCTGGTAACAGAAATCCACCGGGATCGCGGCGGGAATGCCTTCCTGCACCACATTGAGCTCGGTGCCGGCGATGCTCTTCTTCAGCGTCACCGTCACGTGCATCTGCCCGGGCAGGCCGGGGTTGTCGAACTGGTCGGTGTAGCGCAGCAACTCGTTCTCGACCAGCTCCACGTAGGTGCCGCCAAAGGAATGGCTGGACCCGGTGCCGAAGTTGGTGAACGACATCGTGTAGCCACCGCCCACGCGCGCATCCATCGAATGGACCTTGCCGGTGAACCCGTGCGGCGGCAGCCACTTCACCATCGCATCGGGATCGAGGAACGCGCGGTAGACGCGCGACGGCGGTGCTCGCAGCACGCGATGCAGGCGGACGGTACCGGGGGAGGTGTTCTCGGACATGATCGGACTCCTGTGCGTTGGATGTACCGATACGACGAACGGGTCAAGCCGCTTTCGACGCGTCCAGGAAATCCTGGGCGAACCGCTGCAACACCCCGCCCGCCTCGTAGATCGAGACTTCCTCGTCCGAATCCAGCCGACAGGTCACGGGAACCTGCACGGTCTCGCCGTTGCGGCGGTGGATCACCAGCGACAGATCGGCGCGCGGCTTGCGGGCACCCACCACATCGAAAGTCTCCGTGCCGTCGATGCCGTAGGTCTTGCGGGTTTCGCCCGGCTTGAACTCCAACGGCAGCACGCCCATGCCGATCAGGTTGGTGCGGTGGATGCGCTCGAAGCCCTCGGCCACGATGACTTCCACGCCCGCCAGCCGTACGCCCTTCGCCGCCCAGTCCCGCGAACTGCCCTGGCCGTAGTCGGCGCCGGCGATGATCACCAGCGGCTGCTTGCGGTGCATGTAGGTCTCGATGGCTTCCCACATGCGGGTTACCTGCCCATCCGGTTCGATGCGCGCCAGCGAACCCTTCTTCACTTCGCCATCGACCACCGCCATCTCGTTGACCAGCTGAGGATTGGCGAAGGTCGCGCGCTGCGCGGTGAGATGGTCTCCGCGATGTGTGGCATACGAATTGAAGTCCTCTTCCGGCAGGCCCATCTTCGCGAGGTACTCGCCTGCCGCGCTGGAGGCGAGGATCGCGTTCGACGGCGACAGGTGGTCGGTGGTGATGTTGTCGCCCAGCACCGCCAGCGGACGCATGCCCGTCAGCGTGCGCTCACCGGCCAGCGCGCCTTCCCAGTACGGCGGGCGGCGGATGTAGGTGCTCTGCGGGCGCCAGGCGTACAGCGGCTCGACCTTCCCGCCATGTTCGACGCGGACGTTGAACATGGGGTTGTAGACGGCGCGGTACTGCTCCGGCTTGACGCTGGCCTTGACCACGGCGTCGATCTCCTCGTCGCTCGGCCAGAGGTCCTTCAGCGTGATCGCGTTGCCATCGGCATCGAAGCCCAGTGCATCCTTCTCGATGTCGAAGCGCACCGTGCCGGCAATCGCGTAGGCGATCACCAGCGGCGGCGACGCCAGGAACGCCTGCTTCGCATACGGATGGATGCGGCCATCGAAGTTGCGGTTGCCCGACAGCACGGCGGTGGCGTACAGGTCGCGGTCGATGATCTCCTGCTGGATCTTCGGATCCAGCGCGCCGCTCATGCCGTTGCAGGTGGTGCAGGCGAAGGCGACGATGCCGAAGCCGAGCTTCTCCAGATCGGGCAGCAGCCCGGATTCCTCCAGGTACAACTGCACGGCTTTCGAACCGGGCGCCAGCGACGACTTGACCCATGGCTTGCGCACCAGGCCCTTCGCGTTCGCGTTGCGTGCGAGCAGCGCTGCGGCGATGACGTTGCGCGGATTGGATGTGTTGGTGCACGAGGTGATGGCGGCGATGATCACCGCGCCGTCCGGCATCAGGCCCTGCGCTTCCTCGGCCTTGCCGGCGGCCAGCTTGGCTTCGTCGGCGATGCCTCGCTCGGCCAACGCGCTGGTCGGCAGGCGCTTGTGCGGGTTCGACGGGCCGGCCATGTTGCGCACGACGGTGGACAGGTCGAAGCGCAGCGTGCGCTCGTACTGCGCGGTCTGCAGGTCGTCGGCCCACAGTCCCGCGGCTTTCGCGTAGGTCTCGACCAGCACAACCTGCTCGTCACTGCGACCGGTCAGGCGCAGGTAGTCCAGGGTGTTGTCGTCGATGAAGAACATCGCCGCGGTGGCGCCATACTCGGGCGCCATGTTGGAAATCGTCGCGCGGTCGCCGATGGTCAATGCCGCCGCACCTTCGCCACGGAACTCCAGATACGCGCCGACGACCTTCGACTGGCGCAGGAACTCGGTCAGCGCCAGCACCACGTCGGTCGCGGTGATGCCGGGCGCCGGCCTACCGCTCAACTCGACACCGACGATGTCCGGCGTACGCATCCACGACGCGCGGCCGAGCATGACGTTCTCCGCCTCCAAGCCGCCCACGCCGACGGCGATGACGCCCAGCGCATCGACGTGCGGGGTATGGCTGTCGGTGCCGACGCACGTGTCGGGGAACGCGACGCCATCCTGGACGTAGACGACCGGCGACATCTTCTCCAGGTTGATCTGGTGCATGATCCCGTTGCCGGGCGGGATGACGTCCACGTTCTTGAACGCCAGCTTGGTCCAGTCGATGAAGTGGAAGCGGTCCTCATTGCGGCGATCCTCGATGGCGCGGTTCTTCACGAACGCCTCCGGGTCGTAGCCGCCGCACTCCACCGCCAGCGAGTGGTCGACGATCAGCTGCACCGGAACCACTGGGTTCACCTGCGCCGGATCGCCGCCCATGTCGGCGATCGCGTCGCGCAGGCCGGCCAGGTCCACCAGCGCGGTCTGCCCGAGGATGTCGTGGCAGACCACGCGCACCGGGAACCACGGGAAATCCAGGTCGCGACGGCGCTCGATGAGCTGGCGCAGGTAGGCATCGCGGCGCGCGGGATCGGCGCGTCGGACGATGTTCTCGGCGTGGACGCGCGCGGTGTACGACAGCGTGGCCCAGGCGCCGGGGTGCACGGTGTCGACCGCGGCGCGCGCGTCGTAGTAGTCGAGTTTCGTGCCCGGGAGCGGGATGCGGTAATCGTTATTCATGGCGTGGTGTCTGCTGTGAACGAGGCGCGCGCGATGCAGGCTTGGCGCGTTTCGACATGCTACCGGAGGCGCGCGACCGCGACCGCGGAAGTGGCGTACCGCCGGGCAGAAACCGCCGAAGCGTTGATGAAGACCATCAACATGCTCCCGTCATTCGAAGATGAGTTGGCCTTTCATCATGTTCCAGTGACCGGGGAACGAGCAGAAGAAGCTGTAGTCGCCACCCTTGCGCAGGCGCGACGTCGGGAACACCACCTCGGTCGTCTGTCCTCCGCCGATCACCGGCGTATGCGCGATCACGCGCCCATCGTTGCGCGGCAGATAGTCGTCAGCCAGCTTCATGCGGCCGCCGGCCAGGCCAAGGTCGCGATGATGGCGTGTTTCGGCCAGTACCCAGTTGTGCCCCATCGCTTGCGCCGGCATGCGACCCGTGTGCTTCAACACCACCCGCAGTTGCGCGCAGTCGCCGGGCACGCGGATGGTCTTCAGGTTGAAGGTCATCATGTCCGTGGCTTCGACGGTCACCACGCAGTTGCGGGCAAGGGCCGGAACGGACAAGAGCGGGAGCGCCAGCAAGGCGAACATGGCGAGCAGTCGGGGCATGGCCGGACACACGATTGGAGGAGGCCGATTGTAGATTCGGCACCCCGGCGGTTGTAGGAGGGGTTTCAGCCCTGATGCTTTTTGTGCCCAGGACTTTATCCAGGATTGGCTGAAAGCATCGGGGCTGAAGCCCCTCCTACACGGGCGTGCGCATCAGACGTCGCCGCCCTCGGCCCAGCCTTCGCCGGTGCCGCGGGTGTAGACCTTGTCGCCATCGCGTACGTCGCCGGCCGGGATCGCGTCCTGCTTCTCCAGCCGAGCATAGATCGGCGTGAAATCCGGCGCGGTGGCGTTCATCAGCTGCTTGAAGCTGTCGATGACGAAGTACGTCTTCTGGAACGTGTCGATGCGGTAGCGCGTGCGCATGATCCGCTCCAGGTCGAAGCCGATGCGGTTGGGCGCGTGCGATTCCAGCGAGTACAGCGACTCGCCCTTCGACGACACGATGCCGGCGCCATAGATGCGCAGGCCATCCTTCGTGTCGATCAGGCCGAACTCCACCGTGTACCAGTACAGCCGGGTCAGGTGCTGCAGCGCGTCCGGGCCGATGCCGTGCGCCTTCACGCCGCCCTTGCCGTATGCCTCCATGTAATCGGCGAACACCGGATTCATCAGCAGCGGCACGTGGCCGAACAGGTCGTGGAACAGGTCCGGTTCGGCGATGTAGTCGATCTGGTCCGGGCGGCGGATCCACCAGGTGACGGGAAAACGCCGGTTGGCCAGGTGGTCGAAGAACTCCAGCTCCGGCAACAGGCCCTCCACACCGACCAGTTGCCAGCCGGTGGTGGCGCGCAGTACCTCGTTCAATTCATCGAAGCGCGGGATGCGGTCCGGGCTCATGCCCATCGCGTCCTGTGCCTGCAGGAATTCGTCGCAGGCGCGCCCGACCAGCAGGGCACGCTGGCGCTCGTACAGCGCCCCCCAGGTGGCGTGGTCGTCGGCGGGGTAGTCGGCGGGCTGGTCCACGACGGCGGTCGTGTACACCGGTACGTAGCCCTTGTCGGTCTGCTGGCGCTCGACGCGGCGCGGCTCGTTCATGGCGACTCCCTTCGATCAGCGGGTGATGGGACGATGCTAGCGGCAGAACCGCGCAACAGGCTTGCAAAGTTGCGCCTCTCCCGACCGGTGGCGCAATGATCGAGCGTGAACGCGCTATCCTGCGCATCAAATGGCCGAATCGCACGCCCTCGACCGCACCGACCTGCGCCTGCTGGCCCTGCTGCAGCGCGACGGTCGCGCCACCAATGCCGACATCGCCGGCCAGGTGAACCTGTCGCCCTCGGCATGCCTGCGCCGGATCCAGCGACTCGAGGCGACCGGGGTGATCGCCGGGTATGCCGCCCGCGTCGACCCCAAGGCTGTCGGGCTGGGGCTGCAGGCCTTCGTGCGCGTGCAACTGGAGAAGCACGACCCGGCCAGCGTCCAGCATTTCGGCGACGGCGTACGGGGCTGGGACGAAGTGGTCGCCTGCTATGCCCTGACCGGCGACATGGATTACCTGTTGCACGTGGTGGTCCAGGACCTGGAGCACTTTTCACGTTTCCTGCTCGACCGTCTGCTCAACGCCAGCGGCGTGGCCGACGTGAATTCCAGCTTCGTGCTGCGCGCGGTGAAGACCGACGCCGGCCTGCCATTGGGATATGCCGGATGATCATGGTGGTCAGCGCGACGCGGAAGACAGAGCGGGATTTCCGGGAAGGCAGCGCGCTGGGGACATCGTTGCGCCGGCTGGCGTTCGACGCGCGGATCCGGAGCCGGATCGCGTACCAGAACGGTCGCGGCCTGCCGGAGGTCTACAACCAGGCGATCAGGGAAAGCCAGGACAGTGATGTGCTGGTATTCGTGCACGACGATGTCTGGATCGACGACAGTTTCCTTGCTGACCGCTTGCAGGACGCGCTGCTCCGCTACGACGTGGTTGGCGTGGCAGGCAACCGGCGCAGGCAGCCACGGCAGCCTGCATGGGCGTTCGCCGACATGACGTTGGCATGGGACGACAAGGCCCACCTGTCGGGCGGGGTGGCGCACGGCGCATATCCTTTTGGCGCGGTGTCTTGTTTTGGCAGCATGCCTGCCGACTGCGAACTACTGGATGGCGTCTTCCTCGCCGCAAGCCGGGCAGCCCTGTCGCAGGCGCGCGTCGAGTTCGATCCACGCTTCGGCTTCCACTTCTACGACATGGATTTCTGCCGGTCCGCCAGGCAGGCGGGGTTGCGCCTGGGAACCTGGCCGATCGCGTTGACGCACCAGAGTGGAGGCGCGTTCGGGTCGGATGCGTGGACGGCCGCCTACGGAGACTATCTGGCGAAGTGGGGCGACTAGCGCAGCGTCCCCAGGTCGCATCCACGCGGATCCTGTCCGCGACACGTGCTACAACGCACGCGGTTACCGACCTCGAGACCACCATGTACGGACTGATCGGCAAGATGCGCGCCACACCGGGCCAGCGCGACGCGGTGCTCGCGATCCTGCTGGAAGGCACCGAAGCCATGCCGGGTTGCCTGAGTTACGTCATCGCGCAGGATCCCGCCGACGCGGATGCGATCTGGATCACCGAGGTCTGGACCGATGCGGCCAGCCACAAGGCCTCGCTCTCGCTGCCGTCCGTGCAGCAGGCCATCGCGAAGGCGCGGCCGATGATCGCCGGATTCGACAGCCATGTGGAAACGGTGCCGGTGGGCGGGCAGGGATTGCCGTAGCCACTCCCACACGGCGCATGAACCGATGATGTGGGAGCGGCGTCAGTCGCGATGATTTGCCGCGGATCCATCATCGCGACTGGCGTCGCTCCCACAATCCACCTGGGCCGACGTGTTCGATCTAGACTTCCACATGGACCTGTTCTCCCATTCTTGGCAACGCGCTTGGGCCGGCATCGGTGCGGCGGGTGAGGGCGGTGCATTGTTCGCGCGGCTGAAGGCGGCGTACGCCGAACAGCAACGCCATTACCACACGCTGCAGCACCTCGGCGAATGCCTGTCTGCGTTCGATGCTGCACGCGGGCTGGCGGAGCGCCCGCACGAGGTGGAACTCGCGCTGTGGTTTCATGATGCGATCTACGACATCAGAGGTCATGACAATGAACAGCGCAGCGCGGACTGGGCGCTCGAAGCGTTGCGGGATGCCGGCGTGACCGACGAAGCGGCACAGCGCGTGCACGCCCTTGTGATGGCGACGCGGCACACCGCCGTGCCGTCGGGACGCGACGAGCAGCTGCTGGTCGACATCGACCTGTCCATCCTTGGCGCCGAGCGGGGCCGCTTCGATGAGTACGAACAGCAGATCCGCAAGGAATACGCCTACGTCCCCGGCTTCCTGTTCCGGCGCAAGCGGCGCGAGATCCTGAAGGGCTTCCTCGACCGTCCGGCGATCTACAGCACGCCGTATTTCCATGACGCGCTGGAGGCGAGGGCGCGTGAGAACCTGTGCTGCGTCACCGCCGCGTAAAGCCGAGCTCGCTCGGCTCCGCACGGTGTCAGCATCGTTGAGCGCTGGGTCCAGGACCAGCGGAGCGAGCTGTGCTCTACTGCTTTACGGGTTGTCCGGCGGCGTCGCACTTCACGTCGCGGCCGAACAGGCGACCCAGGCGCGAGGGTTCTTCCAGGCAACGCGGATCCGGTTTGGGCGGCGCGTGGCGCGCCGCATGCGCGGCATTGCGGGTGCGCTGCAGCTCGGCGAGCTTCGCTTTGATCTGTGGCATCGCGACCAGCGCGGCGCGTTCGCCTTCGAGGATGGCATTGTTCTTCTGCTCGAAATCGGCCGGCCCGATGTCGTTGACCTTCGGCCGGATGACGATGTCGGCGCGCGCGAGTTCCTGTTCGCCCAGGCGCTGGCCCATGATGCCGATCGACTGGTTGACGATGCCCAGCATGCTGCCGGGCTTGGTACCGGGCGCCTTGGTGGAGATGTCCACCGCGATGACGAAATCCGCACCCAGCTGGCGCGCGGCATCCACCGGCACCGGGCTGACCACGCCGCCATCGACATAGCTGGCCTTGCCGATCACCACCGGTTCGAACACGCCGGGGATGCTGCTGGACGCGCGCACGGCCTGGCCCGTGTTGCCGCGGACGAATACCGTGCGCTCGCCGTTCTCCAACTGCGTGGACACGGCGGCGAACGGCTTTTTCAACTGCTGGATGGTGCGCTTGCCAACCAGGTCGTTGACGTAGTCCTGCAGCTTCTGGCCCTGCACCAGCCCGCCGGAGAACAGGCGCACGTCGCGGATCTTCGCTTCGTCCAGCGCAAAGGCCTGCTTCTGCATCTGGAACGGGTCCATACCGCTGGCATACAGCGCACCGACCACGCTGCCGGCGCTGGTGCCGGAGACGACCACCGGTTCGATGCCGTTGGCTTCCAGCATCTTGATGACGCCGATATGCGCGAACCCTTTCGCCGCGCCGCCACCCAGCGCGATGCCCACCTTGGGCTTCGGCGCCGCCGGCACCGGCTTCGTCGTCGCAGGTGGTGGCGTGGGCCTGACGTTGTCGCCGCCGCACGCGGCAAGCAGGGTGACGCAGGCGGCGAGCAGCAGGGGACGCGGGATCAGGTGCATGGGGCGGGGCAGGGTGGGTGGCGATCAGCGGCGGAGCATAGCGTGCGCCGCCGCAATGAAGGCCAACCGGCGCCGAGTCCTCAGAAGCTGTTGTCGCCGTCCAGGATGCGGCCCAGGCCACCCAGCACCGAGCCTTCGCCCCGTGCCTGCCCACCCGCCTGCGGTGCCGCCTGCAGCATGCGCCCGGCCAGGCGCGAGAACGGCAGCGACTGCATCCACACCTTGCCCGGGCCGGTCAGCGTGGCAAGGAACACGCCCTCACCGCCGAAGAACATGCTCTTGATGCCGCTGACCGGGCGCACGTCCATGTTCACGCTGGCGTGGTAGGCCACGACGCAGCCGGTGTCCACATCGATGCGTTCGCCCGCCTGCAACTCGCGTTCGACCACGGTACCGCCGGCGTGCACGAACACCCAGCCGTCGCCTTCCAGCTTCTGCATGATGAAACCCTCGCCGCCGAACAGGCCGGTCAGGATCTTGCGTTGCAGGTGGATGCCGACGGTGACGCCGCGTGCGCCGGCCAGGAAGCTGTCCTTCTGGCAGATCAGGCGGCCGCCGTGGTCGTCCAGCTTCATCGCCAGCACGGTGCCGGGGTAGGGCGCGGCGAACGCAACCTTGGCCTTGCCCTGGCCGGTATGCGTGTACATGGTGGTGAACAGGCTCTCGCCGGTCAGTACGCGCTTGCCGGCCGAGAACAGCTTGTCCATGAAGCCGCCACCCTGGCCGCTGTGCGAGCCGTCGCCGAACACCGTGTCCATCTGCACGCTGCTGTCCTTGAACATCAGCGCGCCGGCTTCGGCGATGGCGCTTTCGCCCGGGTCCAGTTCCACTTCGACGAACTGCATGTCGCCGCCGATGATGCGGAAGTCGATCTCGTCCGCCGCCTTGCGCCCGCCGGAGCCCGGCAGGGGCGGCAGGTGGGGCGGGGGTGTGGCACCGCCGGTCAGTTCGGGCAGTTCGCGCACCGGTTTCCATTCGCGCATGCCTTCACGCCAGGCCAATGCGCCGGGGTTGCGCTGGGCATGGCTGCGCGCCGCCTCTTCGTCCAGCGGACCGGTGCGGTCCGGACTGCCGGGGAGATTGAAGAACCAGTGCGTCATGGGCGTCATCCTGAGGCTTGGAAAGGGCGCCGAGTCTAGCTCGCCGTGCCCGCGTGCCGTCACCTGCCAGCGGTCACGTCGGCTGTCGGAACGTACCCGCCGGCTGCCCGCCGTACGGAAAGGCGTCTCGGGACGGGCAATCGCCGTTACCTTCGTCAGGAACGGGACTTCCGGCCATTGCCCCTGCTGTTGCTGTAATGCAACATTCGCGTGCTAGCGCCGCCGCGCGCCCCGACTCCCACCCACTCGGAAAGCCACCGCCATGTCCCGACTCCGCCCGGCCGTCGCCCGGCCGCATCGTCTCGCCTTTGCCATCGCCGCGCTGCTGCCTTTCGGCACCGCCCTCGCCCAGGAAACGCCCGCACCCGCCGAGCCGGCGACGCAGAGCGCAACCACCCTCGACACCGTCGAAGTGACCGCGCAGCGCAAGGTCGAGAACATCCAGGACGTGCCGGTGTCCATCAGCACCATCAACGGCGAACAGCTGGGTGTACTGGCTTCCGGCGGCACCGATATCCGCTTCCTGTCGGGCCGTGTGCCCAGTCTCAACATCGAGTCCTCGTTCGGCCGCGCGTTCCCGCGTTTCTACATCCGTGGCTACGGCAACACCGATTTCCGTCTCAACACCTCGCAGCCGGTCTCGCTGGTGTACGACGACGTGGTGCAGGAAAACCCGATCCTGAAGGGCTTCCCGCTGTTCGACCTTGACCAGATCGAAGTGCTGCGCGGTCCGCAGGGCTCGCTGTTCGGCCGCAACACGCCGGCCGGCGTAGTGAAGTTCGAGTCGGCCAAGCCGTCGCAGGAAACCAGCGGTTACGGCAAGGTCGGCGTGGGCAGCGACAACATGTGGAACCTGGAAGGTGCCGTCGGTGGCGCGCTGAGCGAAAACTGGTCCGCGCGCGCGTCCGTGCTGTACCAGCGCCGCGACGACTGGGTGGAGAACACCTACCCGGGTCCGAACGACGGTTTCGAGGGCTATGACGAGTCCGCCGGCCGCGTCCAGTTCCTGTACGAAGGCGATGGCTTCGAGGCACTGCTCAATGCGCATGCGCGCAAGCTCAACGGCACTGCGCGCCTGTTCCGCGCCAACATCATCGAGCCGGGCACCAACGACTTCGTGCCCGGTTTCGACGAAGACAAGGTCTCGCAGGACGGCCTGAACTACTCCGAGCTGGAATCGCAGGGCGCCAGTGCGCGCCTGCGCTGGACCCTGGGTGACTACACGCTGCACTCGATCACCGGCTACGAGAGTGTTGAAACCATCAACCGTGGCGACATCGACGGTGGTTATGGCGCGGTGTTCCTGCCCGACTCCGGTCCCGGCGTGATCCCGTTCGCGTCGGAAACCGCCGATGGCATCCCGGACCACTCGCAGTGGACGCAGGAACTCCGCATCGAATCAGCCTTCGATGGCCCGTGGAACTGGCAGGCCGGCCTGTTCTATTTCAAGGAAGACTACCGCGTCGAAAGCTTCAGCTACGACTCGCTCAACAACAGTGTGCAGGACGGCTACCAGCGCATCCGCCAGACCAATGACGCGTGGGCGGCATTCGGTGCGGTGACGTGGCAGGCGACCGAGCAGCTGGAACTGCGTGCCGGCATGCGCTACACCGTCGATGAAAAGAAGCTGACCGTCGAGGACTACTGGAACACCGGCTTCGCCGCTTGCGTGCTGGCGGGCAAGTGCACGCTGGCGCAGCTGGCCGCGCTCGAACCCGATGGCGACCTCTCCGCATCGCCGGAAGACAAGAAGTTCAACTGGGACCTGTCAGCCACCTACGCGGTCAACGACGACGTCAACGTGTACGCGCGCGCGGCCACCGGCTTCCGCGGCAGCAGCATCCAGGCTGCCGGCGCATTCAACGGCAAGTCGGTCGCCGGTCCGGAAACCGTCACCTCGTTCGAGACGGGCGTGAAGGCCGACTTCTGGGACAAGCGCGCGCGCCTGAGCGCGGGCGTCTTCTACTACCGCGTGAAGGATCAGCAGCTGACCGCCGTCGGCGGTGCTGCCAACGCCAACATCCTGGTCAATGCCGAGAAATCGGTGGGCAAGGGCTTCGAACTGGACCTGCAGGCCTACGTACTGGACAACCTGCTGGTCACGCTGGGTAGCAGCTACAACGACACCGAGATCAAGGACGACGACCTGAACGTCGCTGTCTGTGCGGCCTGTACCGTGACCGATGAGGAAGTGCTGGACGAGAACGGTGATCCGACGGGCCGCTACTACATCGGCGGCAATCGCCTGCCGCAGGCGCCGAAGTGGGTGCACAACTTCACCGCGCGCTACAGCGTCGGCCTGGGCGAGGGCAGCGAGCTGTACGTCTACACCGACTGGGCCTACCGCAGCGAAGTGAACTTCTTCCTGTACGACTCCATCGAATTCACCGGCAAGTCGTCGCTGGAAGGCGGCCTGCGCGTCGGGTATGGCTGGGGCTATGATGACTACGAAGTAGCGCTGTTCGGCCGCAACATCACCGACCAGCGTCGCATCGTCGGCGGCATCGACTTCAACAACCTGACCGGCTTCATCAACGAGCCGCGCACGGTGGGAGTGGAGTTCAGCGCGAAGTTCTGATGCTCCCTGGGGTTCATTGTGGGAGCGACGTGAGTCGCGACATGAACCAGGGCCACCATCCAGAAAAAAATAGAAAGGCAGACCAGGATGGTCTGCCTTTTTCTTTTGTGTCCTCGACACTGCAGCATCCCGTCGCGACTTGCGTCGCTCCCACGGAGAGGATCACGAAGTCGGCGGCTCGCGCGGAGGGAAGCGCAACACCACGCCGCGTTGTTCCTCTTCCGGATGCTCCGGGCGCACCCACAGCAGCGGGACTTCGCGCGGCGCAGGCAGTTCGAGTTCGTCGTCGCCACGCGCAGCGGCTTCCTCTTCCTCAATCTCCCAGCTGTACTTCTTCTTCGGCAACTCGGGGTCCAGGCGACGGAACAGGAACGCCGCAATCAATCCGGCCACAGCGCCACCCAGGTGCGCCTGCCACGACACACCAGCCTCGCGCGGCAGCACGGTCAGCACCATGCCGCCGTAGAACAGGAACGCGATCATCCCGGCTGCGATCGCCGCGCGGTCGCGTCGGAGCAGGCCCAGCATGAAGACCATGAACATCAGCCCGTGGGTCAGGCCGCTGGCGCCGAGCGTATGCGTGCCGGGTTCGGCCAGCAGCCACGGCCCGAGGCCCGCGCCCAGCCACACCAGCGGGATCGCCCACAGCGTCGCGCGCGGATAGACCGCGCCGGCCAGCGTGCCGAGGATCAGCAGTGCCGACGCGTTCGCGGCGATGTGTTCCAGCGAGCCATGCAGCAGCGGCGCCGTGAGGACGCCCAGCAGGCCCTGCACCGACAGTGGCGAGATGGTGAAGGCGCGCACATCGAAGCTGTTCTGCGCCGAGTACACGATGGCCAGCAACAGCACGAAGGCCAGGCTCAGGTTGAGCGCGCGCAGCAGCCGCTTGCGGTCGTGGCGCTGTTGGGTTTCCGGATCGAACGCCGGGTCGTCGGGGTGCAGGTCCATGGTCCAGTTCTGGCGGCAGCGCCGACGAATGCAAGGGTGGCCGGGTTGGACAGACCATCCCGCGCACGGGATGGTCCGTCAAGCCACGTCAGACCTGCGGTTCCGTCTTCTGCGGCCGTGCCAGGCTCAGCGCGATGGTGATGCCCAGGATCGCCGCCACCGTACCCAGCGCCCACGGCACCGGGATCTTGTACACGTCGATCAGCAGCATCTTGGTGCCGATGAAGCCCAACACCACCGCCAGCCCGTACGGCAACAGGTGGAAGCGGTCGGCCATGCCGGCCAGCAGGAAGAACATCGCACGCAGGCCCAGCACCGCGAACACGTTCGAGGTCAGCACGATGAACGGGTCCGAGGTGATGGCGAAGATCGCCGGGATGCTGTCCACCGCGAAAATCACGTCGGTCACGCCGATCAGCACCAGCACCACGAACAGCGGCGTGTACCAGCGCACACCGTTCTCGCGCACGCTCAGCGCCGCGCCGCGGTAGCCGTCGGTCAGCTTCAGGTGGTTGCGCATCCAGCGCAGCGCGGGGTTTCTCTCCAGGTCCGGTTCCTTGCCGGCGGCGAACCACATCTTGATGCCGGTCAGCAGCAGGAACGCGCCGAACAGGTACAGCAGCCAGTGGAACTGGGCCAGCAGTGCCGCACCGGCGAAGATCAGGATGCTGCGCAGGACGATGGCGCCCAGGATGCCGATCACCAGCACGCGCTGGCGCTGTTCCTCGGGCACGGCGAAGTACGTCATCACCATCAGGAACACGAAGATGTTGTCGACCGCCAGCGCCTTCTCGACGAGGTAGCCGGTCAGGAACTCCAGGCCTACGCGGTTGGCCTCGACCAGCCCCGCCGTCTCGTTGACGTACCACCACAGCGCGCCATTGAAGACCATCGCCAGCGCGATCCAGCCCACGCTCCACCACGTCGCTTCCTTGAACGTCACCTTGTGCGCGCCGCCATGGCGCATCAGCACCAGGTCGACCAGCAGCGCGATCACCACCAGGCCGCCGAAGCCGGCCCACAACCAGGGGTTGCCAATCGTTTCCATCGAGATTCCCGAAAAAATGTGGAGGACGGCCGCAGGCGCGGACATCTCGGAACCGGGAAACGGGGATCCGGGGGTATGCCTTCGCCATCGCGGCGAAGGTCTCGCTCACAGCCCGGTGGGCTGCCGTGGGACCGGAGCATCGCTGCTCGAAATGACGGCCGGCACGTTGGGAGCTACTCCCCTTCTGCGGCGAATTGTCCGGGCGGCGCCCGGCTGGGTCAACCGCGCAGGTAAAATACCGTTCATGAACACGCCCAACCCGACCGTACGCCTGAAGAACGCCTGGCGTTCCAGCCACCCGTGGATCTTCCAGAAGCTGGTCGAGAAGCCCGCCGCCAAGCCCAAGCCGGGCACGGTCGTCGAGGTCGTCGGCGTGGACGGCGAGTGGATCGGCCGCGGTTTCTACAACGGCCACTCGCGCATCGCCGTGCGCATCCTGGAAACACACCCGGACATTCCGGTGGACGCGGGCTGGTTCTCGCGCAAGATCGCCGCCGCCGTGTCGCTGCGCCGCGACGTGCTGAAGCTCGATGCCATCAGTGATGCCTGGCGCGTGGTGCATGCCGAAGGCGACGGCCTGTCCGGCCTGGTGGTCGACCGCTATGGCGACCTGATCGTGGTGGAGTTCTTCGCCGCCGGCATGTTCCGCCACCGCGAGTGGATCTACGAGGCGCTGCGCGAGCAGTTCCCGGGTTGCCGCTTCCACAGCTTCGCCGACGAGCATGTGCAGAAGCAGGAGAGCTTCGAGTTCCACGGCAACACCACGACCGAAGCGGCCGTCATCACCGAGTACGGGGTGAAGTTCCGCGCCGATCCCGCCGGCGCGCACAAGACCGGTTTCTTCGCCGACCAGCGCGAGAACCGCGAGTGGCTGAGCCGGCAGGTGGAAGGCAAGACCGTGCTGGACCTGTGCTGCAACACCGGCGGCTTCGCGGTCTATGCGGCAGCGCGCGGCGCGTCCGAGGTGGTCGGCGTGGACATCGACCAGGACGTCATCCAGATCGCCAAGGGCAACGCCAAGCTCAACAGCACGCGGCCGAAGTTCGTGCAGGCCGATATCTTCCCGTACCTGCGCGACGCGGCGAACCGCGGTGAGCAGTACGACGTGGTGATCCTGGACCCGGCCAAGATGACGCGCGACCGCGAGCAGGTGATCGCCGCGCTGAAGAAATACCTGGACATGAACAAGCTGGCGCTGGGCGTGGTGAAGCCCGGTGGCCTGTTCGCGACGTTCTCGTGCACCGGGCTGGTCAGCGAGGAACAGTTCCTCGACATGCTGCGTCGCGCCGCGTATTTCTCCGGCCGCACGATCCAGATCCTCAAGGTCGCCGGCGCCGGCCCCGACCATCCCTTCATGGCGCACGTGCAGGAATCGCGCTACCTGAAGGCGGTGTTCTGCCGGGTGGTCGACTGAGCATGCACGGCGCGCGGATCGTTCCGATCCTGCTCGCCGCACTGTTGGCAGGTTGCGCGTCGACGCCCCAGGCGCGTTGGCAGTCGCTGTCCGATGCGGACCAGTGGCGCAATGTGGGTGCCTCCACGCTGGACGCGCGCTGGCAGGTCCGCGGGAACGACCTTGTGCTGGCTGCTGCCGGTGGCGGCGACATCATCAGCGTCGGCACTTACGGCGACTTCGAACTGGAAGTGGAATGGCGCCTGCCGGCGGGCGGCAACAGTGGGCTGTTCTATCGCGCGGTCGATGCCTCGCCCGTGTGGGCGCGTGCGGTGGAGTACCAGCTGCTCGATGACCGCGCGGCAGAGGATCGCATCGTGCCGAGCCATCGTGCCGGTGCAGTGTATGACCTTGTCCCGCCTGTCCGCGACGTATTGCGTCCGATCGAGGCCTACAACCAGACACGCATCGTCGCCTGCGGTCCGCGCGTGGAGCATTGGCTCAATGGCGTGCGCGTGGCGACGTATGACACGGACAGCGGGGATTGGCGCAAGCGCGTGGCTGCCAGCAAGTTCGCCGGACAGGCGGAGTTCGCCAAGGCGCGTCGTGGCCACCTTGCATTGCAGGACCACGGCAACGCAGTGCACCTGAGCAATATGCGTATCCGGGCGCTGGGAGCGGATTGCAAGCCAGCTTCCCTGTAGGAGCGACGTCAGTCGCGACCGCACGCCGACAGACATCTGGCGCGCCCTGAGATGAACACGCCTCGACGTCCCGGGATGTCGACGACATGCTGCGATGGTCGGCCGTGCGGTCGCGACTTACGTCGCTCCTAGCAACGGCCGGCAAGGCCATTCGGACGCTCAGCTTTCCGGCGACAATTCGATGCAGTCGAACTTCACGTCCGGATCCACATCGGCGTCGTAGTCCACGTCGCCGCGCTCGAAGCCGAACAGCTTCAGGAACTCGTGCTTGTAGTTGGCATAGTCGGTCAGCTGGAACAGGTTCTCGCTGGTGACCTGCGGCCACAGTGCCTTGGCCTGCGTCTGCACTTCGGGTTTCAGTTCCCAGTCGTCCAGGCGCAGACGGTTCTCGTCGTCGGTCTCCGCCGGGGCGCCGTCGGCGCGGTACATGCGGTCGCGATACAGGCGATCCAGCTGTTCGATGGTGCCTTCGTGCAGGCCGAGTTCTTTCATCACCTTGAAGACGATGCTGATGTACAGCGGCATCACCGGGATGGCCGAGCTGGCCTGCGTCACCACCGACTTCAGCACGGCGACATTCGCGGTGCCTCCGGTGGCCTTCAGGCGCGCGTCCAGGCGCTGCGCCGTCTGGTCCAGGTCGACCTTCGCGCGGCCCAGCGCGCCGTGCCAGTAGATCGGCCAGGTGATGTCAGTGCCGATGTAGCTGAAAGCCACCGTGCGCGCGCCTTCGGCCAGCACGCCGGCTTGGTCCAGCGCATCGATCCACAGTTCCCAGTCCTGGCCGCCCATCACGGTGACGGTGTCGGCGATCTCCTGCTCGGTCGCCGGCTCGATCGTCGCCTGGGTGATCTGGTCCTTGTTGGTGTCGATGGCGGTGGATGTGTACGGCGCGCCGATGGGCTTCAGCGCCGAGCGCTTCACCTCGCCGGTCGACGGCAGCTTGCGCACCGGCGAGGCCAGCGAATAGATCACCAGGTCGACCTTGCCGCCCATTTCATTCTTGATCAGCTCGATGACCTTCGCGCGCGCCTCGTCGGAGAACGCATCGCCGTTGATCGACTTGCTGTACAGACCGGCTTCCTTCGCGAACTTGTCGAACGCGGCCGAGTTGTACCAGCCCGCGGTACCCGGCTTCTTCTCGCTGCCGGGCTTCTCGAAGAACACACCCAGCGTGTCCGCGCCGAAGCCGAACGCCGCGCTGATGCGCGCTGCCAGGCCGTAGCCGCTGGACGCACCGATCACCAGCACCTTCTTCGGTCCGTCGGTGCGAACGCCCTGCGCGCGCGTGGCGGCGATCTGGTCACGCACGTTGAGCTCGCAACCGAGCGGATGGGTGGTGGTGCAGATGAAGCCGCGGACTTTGGGATGGATGATCAACGTCGTAACCCGGGGGATGGTGTGCCTGCGCGGCATCTTAGTGCCGCAGGCGCCGGGAATGAAGCGTCACGCGTGCACACGCAGGCGTATGGATGCCGTATCGCGCGCAGTCGTGATCACGCGCGCGTTGGCAGGATGGAGGTCAGTACCCTTCCTGCCGCAACGTCGCGTGCACCGCTTCGTGCCGCGGGTACAGCGCCTGCGGCGCCTTGCCCAGCAGGCTTACCACCACCACGGCCAATGTCGCGGTGATGACGCCGGGCACGATCTCGTACAGCGCGCTGCCGGTCTGCTTCCACAGCACCACCGTCGCCGCACCCGCGATCATGCCGGCCAACGCACCGTTGCGCGTCATGCGCTTCCAGAACAGCGACAGCACCACGACCGGACCGAAGGCCGCGCCGAAACCCGCCCATGCATAGGCGACCAGTCCCAGCACGCGGCTCTCGGGGTCGCGCGCGATCCAGATGGCCAGCAATGCCACCGCCAGCACCGCCAGGCGACCGAACCAGACGAGTTCGCGGTGTCCCGCGCGTGGCCGGATGAAGCCACGGTAGAAGTCCTCGGTCAACGCACTGGAGCAGACCAGCAGCTGCGCCGACAGGGTGCTCATGATCGCGGCCAGGATCGCGGACAGCAGCACGCCGGCGACCCAGGGATTGAACAGCAGCTCGGCCAGCACGATGAACACCCGCTCTGGATTGGCGTCCACCGGTGCCGCGACATCCGGATGGGCAGCGAACCAGGCGATGCCGAAGAAGCCGGTGGCCATCGCACCCATCAGGCAGAGGATCATCCAGGTCATGGCGATGCGGCGCGCGGGCGGAATGGTGGCAAGGTCGTCGGCCGCCATGAAGCGCGCCAGTACGTGCGGCTGTCCGAAGTAGCCCAGTCCCCATGCCGTGGCGGACACGATGGCGATGATGCCGCCCGCCCCCACCCACTGCAGGCGCGCGGGATCGACCTGTTCGATCAATGTCATCGCCGAACCCGGACCGCCTGCACCGACGATGACGAACATCGGCACCAGCAGCAGCGCGAAGATCATCAACGTCGCCTGCACGGTGTCGGTCCAGCTCACGGCCAAGAAGCCGCCGACGAACGTGTACGCAATGGTCACCACCGCGCCCCAGAACATCGCCTGTCCATAAGGCAGGCCGAACATGCTCTCGAACAGGCGCGCCCCGGCCACGATGCCGGATGCGCAGTAGATGGCGAAGAACACCAGGATCACCAGCGCCGACAGGATCCTCAGCATCCTGCTGCGGTCCTCGAAGCGGTGGGTGAAATAGTCCGGCAGCGTCAGCGCGTTGTCCGTGCGTTCGGTATAGACGCGCAGCGGGCCCGCCACGAACTTCCAGTTGCACCACGCACCGATCACCAGGCCGATGGCGATCCATGCCTCGGAAGCGCCGCCCAGGTAGAGCGCCCCCGGCAGACCCATCATCAGCCAGCCGCTCATGTCCGAGGCGCCGGCTGCCAGCGCAGTGACGTAACTTCCCAGCGAGCGTCCGCCCAGGATGTAGTCGTCGAATGTCCGCGTCCTTCGCCACGCGACGAAACCGATCCCCACCATCAGCAGCAGGTAGGCGGCAAAGGTGACGAGCAGCGGTGTGCTGACGGTCATGCAGGATCCTTGATGTTCTGACGGGTGTTTCGCGGGAAGAGAGTCGTAGACCTGCAAGCCGCACCGTTGCGGGCTCCGGTCACATGCGTCTCATCCGAGGCCGCCCGCAGCCTAAGCGGCCCGGCCCCGCGCTGGCAATCGGCGCCGCACCACGCGATGCGGGGCCACTCAGAGGTAGGACGATCGCGACGGGTCGAAAACCTGCGGGTAGTGGTGCACATCCAGCAGGTCGAGGAACACATCCAGGCCCTCGTCCGATCGCACCAGGTCGTACTCCGCGTCCGACAGCAGGTGCACCACCAGCGTCTCTATGCCATGGCCGTGAAGATGCAGGTTGTCGAACAGGTGCCGGTCCGCCGCGACCGCGGGCGGCAGCAGCAGGAACGTGGAGAACGGCGAGGTGGCCAAGGGTGGCACGGGCATGGGCACGGTGTGGCCGTAACCCAGCCAGCTTCCTTCGGCGAACGGCAGCTTGGCCAGCCAGCGCAGCTGGGCGATGAAGTCCGGATGCGGCTCGCGGACGTACCAGAACAGCTCACGCGCGGCGGATTCATCGCCGTCATAGCCCGCCGGCATCGTCATCAGGCGGTCGCTCATGCCACTGGTGACCAGCACATGGCCGGTGTCGCCGCTGCCGGAGAACTCGCGTGCGTAGACGTGCACGTCCACGCGGTGCTGGCGGTCTCCGTCGCGGTCGACGTACTCGGGTTCGCCCAGCGCGTCGCGCAATGCGGCGATCCGCGCGCCGGCGAGTGCGGGCAGCGGATCGGGCGCGGCGCCCATCAGCGTGCGGAGGCGTTGCAGCATGCCGGCTTTCCCCAAGCGGTCAGTGCGCGGCGACTGTGCGCCGCCGGCTTGAATGGGTCAAGCCGCTTCTCCACGTCCCGTGACGCGGCGCGCGCTTCCTGTGCGAGGGCGTTCGCGTCGTGGCCGCCTCAGGCGGTGAGACGCCAGCGGCTACACTGTCGGCATGGATTCCCAGACCCTGCTCGTCCTCCTGCTGATTCTCGTGGCCGCCGCCATCGTGCTGCTGGCGGTGCTGGTGTTGCGTCCGCGCGCCGGGAGCGGACCAGACGGTGACAAGCTGCTTGGTGACCTCGAAGCAGAACGTGCACGAAGCCAAGCGATCGCGGTGGAAGCTGCACAGCAACGTGGCTGGCTGGACGCGCTGCAAGTCGAACTCGATGCCGAGCGCGCGCGTTCGGTGAGCCATGCGAAGGAACTGGCTGAGGCAAGGCTGCGTATCGAGCGGGAAGTGACTCTATCCGCTGAGCGTGATGCGCAGTTGGGCGAACGTGTCGCCGATGCGCTGCAAGCCAAGCAGCGCATGACCGAACTGGAAGGGCAGCTGGAGAGTCAGCGTCTGGCGTACCAGCGCCTGCACGGTGAGCATGCCCAGATCGCCGCGGACCTCCAGCATTCACGGCAGGCGCAGCAAGAGTTGCGCACCTATCTGGACAGTGCTCAGGAGAAGCTGTCCGGTGCCTTCGCGGAATTGGCCGGCAAGGTGTTCGAGGAGCGAGGGCAGCAATTTGAGAAGAACGTCCGGCAGGCGACGCTTCAGTCACGCGTGGACATCGAGGGGCTGCTCAAGCCCTTCTCCGACAAACTGGGGGAGTTTCGCCAGCGTGTTGACACCGTGTATGGGGAGGAGTCGCGTGAGCGTGCGAGCCTGCTGGGCGCGGTCGGCGAACTGAAGACGCTGAATCAGGACATGGCCACCCAAGCCGCCGCGCTGACGAATGCGCTGAAAGGCAATGCGCGTATACGTGGCGACTGGGGCGAGTTGATGCTGGATAGCGTGCTTCGTGGGTCTGGATTGGAGGAGGGGACACATTACGAGCGCCAGCAGCACGCCGTGGACGACGAAGGGGGAAGATTGCGGCCCGACGTCGTCGTGAACTTCCCGGACCAGCGCAAGGTGGTTGTCGACAGCAAGGTCAACCTTATCGCTTGGCAGGAAGCAATGAATGCGGCGACCCCGGACGAGCAAGAGGACGCATTGCGTCGTCATGCGGTGGGCTTGCGCCAGCATGTGAAGGAGCTGGGCGACAAGAACTATCCGAAGGCGGTCGGGGAGAGTGCCCTAGACATCACTATCGCCTTCGTGCCTATTGAGGGCGCGCTTTCCGCTGCGCTTGGTACAGATACAGATCTCCAAGGGTATGCCTTTGATCGCAGGGTGGTCTTCGCGTCCCCCAATACTCTGATGGCGTTGCTGCGGGTCACTGAGCGCCTGTGGACGAGGGACAAGGTGCAGAAGCAGGCGCTGGAGATCAGCGAGGCTGGTGGACGTGTGCTTGACGCGCTGACGGCATTCCTCACCGAGTTCGATACGGTTGGCAAGCGGCTGGACGACGCCAGTCAGGCTTTCAATCGCGCCCGTAATCGTCTCGCCGACTCCCCTCAGTCTGCGCTCCATCGCGCACGACGTCTCGCGGAACTTGGAAGCAAGGCGAAGCGCGCGTTGCCGCCAGAACTGCAGCCCGACACATTTCAGCAGCTCACGGCACCCGCCCGAGGCGATGACCACGACAAGGAGTGATGCCTCCTCCCGTTGGAGGGAGGTGCGCCGGCCGTCGTTGCCCCTCAAAGGACGACGGCGCCTTCCGGCGCCG
The DNA here is from genome assembly GCF_946886695.1 of uncultured Pseudoxanthomonas sp. Next base: position 23,131 of record NZ_CAMPJD010000022.1, read on the forward strand.
TTTTCCTTCATCGCGGTACGACGTCGACCTCAACCGCCGCCGTTGATCTCCGGCATTGGCATGGCGTCCACTGGCACCGTCGGGTTGTTCTCGTCCTGCAGGTATTCCGGCAGCTCGTTTTCGGTCTTCTGTTGCGTGCGATGGCTTTCGATCTGGTAGTTGCGGCGCTGCAGCCACGAATCACGGACCAGGGCGTAATCATCCACCGCACCCTCGCGCAGGCTGTCCAGCGACAGCAACTGCGCGCGCGTGTCGACCAGGTTGAGGCCCTGCAGGAAGATGCGTGTCTTGTCGTCCTCGATCTGCCGCACGGGACTGAGCGGCATGTCGCCGGCCATGCCGAAGACGTCGCGGATGGTGCGCGGGCCGAAGAAAGGCAGTTCCACGTAACGCGAGCGCCTCCAGCCCCACGTCCCCAGCGTCTGCCCGAAATCCTCGCTGCGGCGCTTCATCTTCAGGTCGCTGGCGGGATCGAAGATGCCGCCGATGCCGACCGTCGAGTTCAACACGAACCGGCCGAGCGTCTGGGTTGCATCGCGCGGACGCCCCTGCAGCAGCTGGTTCACCATCGTCAGCGGCTGGCGCAGGTTGTCGAAGAAGTTGCCGACGCCCAGCCGCACCGGCCGGGGCACCGCCGCCACGTAGGCGCGTGCGAGCGGGCGGGCGATGGCGCGGTCCACCGCGTTGTTGAAGCGGTGCACCTTGCGGTTGAACTTCTCCCACGGGTCGTACGAGGTCGGTGCCTGGGCGGGTGCGGGCAGGGTGGGGTCGGCGACCGGGTCGTACGCACCCTGGCCGTAGATGGCGGCGAAGTCATCCTCGCCTTCCGACGTCGTGGCGACATCCGTTGCAGGTGCGGGTGCATCGATGCTCGCCGGATCGATCGGCGGCTCGGGCGGCAACGGGGCCGCTGCGGTGGCGGTGCTGTCGATCACCACGGCCTCGGCCGGCGCATCCGCCGACGGCTTGGGTGCCGACGCGCAGGCGGTCGCCAGGGCGGCCAGCAGGACCACGGTGGTGAGGCGGAACAGAGTCATCCTGATTCCTGAAAAACGGCGGGGTGGGGTTACGCGGGGAAATCCAGTTCCGGCGTCAAACGATAGGCGGCCTGCAGGTCGGTGAGGCCTGGGGGCTGTCCTTCAAAACGGGGAGCGGCGCCGCTGGCGCGCAGGCGTGCGGCCAGCTCGGCCAACAGTGCCAGCCCGGCGCTGTCGACGGTAGTGACGTTGGTCAGGACAATGCGTTGCACGCCGGCCAGCTGCGCCGAGACCTGCGGCCACAGCGCCGCCGCCGCCGCGCGGTCCAGCGCGCCCGCGAACACGAGCGCCTCACCGTCCCGGCGGACGCTGGCGTCAGCGTCCGCTGGCACTGCCGTTGACCTGCAGCCTGCCGGACTTCAGGTCCGCGGCCACCTGGGCGATGGACTTCTGCCGCAGCGGCGTGTCGAACTGGGTCTTGAACGTCTGCACGAAGGACACGCCTTCCGGCAGCACGTCGAACACCTTCCACTGGCCACCCACGTTGCGTGCGTAGAAGGTGATCGGTGTGACGGTCTGGTCGGGCTGCAGGAACTCGGTGTCCACCTTCACGCCGCGGCCGCCAGGCAGCGGCGTTTCGGACTTCACCCGCACCTTGAGGCGGGCATTGAAGTCCGCCAGGCGGGCACCGTACGCGGACAGCAGGCGCTCGGTCAGGGCCTGACCGAACAGCTTCACGTCGGCATCGGAAGCGCCGCGGCCGTGCACGCCCAGCACCAGGCGGGCAGCGTAGTCACCGTCGAACAGCGTGTTGAACTCGCCGGTGACGAACTGGCGCAGTGCGGCCGGATTCGACTTGAATTCGGCACGACGCTGGTCGAGCGTAGTCAGGATGCGCGTGCTGCTGGCTAGCACGACCTGGCTGGCGGTGTTCTGCCTGGCAGCGGTGGCGGGTGCCGCGGCCTGTGCGAACACGGCGACCGGCGCCGACGCCAGCAGGGCCGCAGACAGCACGACGGACAGGAGGGAGGGCTTCATCTGGGTCTTCATGGCGTGGGTTCTTCCGTAACGGGGGGCGCGGCAGTCTCGCCGCTGGCCGGGGTTTCCCCGGATCCTGCACCGGCATTGTTGGCGCCGCCGCTGAACATGTACTTGCCGGCCAGCTGCAGCAGGTCCACCGCCGGCTGGGTGAAGGCGATCTCTTCGCCGGGCTTCAGGACTTCGGGATCACCGCCCGGCGACAGCCCGATGTAGTTCTCGCCCAGCAGGCCGCTGGTGAAGATGCCGGCCGCGGTGTCGGCCGGCAGGTCCTTGTACTGGCTGTCGATGGACAGCGTGACCAGCGAGTCGAACTTGACCGGGTCCAGCCGGATGTCGGCCACTTGGCCGATCACCACGCCACCGATCTTCACCGGCGCCTGCTTGCGCAACTGGCCGAGGTTGGAGAAGCGCGCGGTCAGCTCGTAGCTGCCGCCGCCCACGCCGAAGCGCTTGTTGGTGGAGGCCAGTGCCAGCACCAGCAGGGACGCCAGCGCCAGCAGCAGGAAGGCGCCGACGGCGAACTCGAGACGGGGTCCACGGACGGACATGGGTCAGCTCCTGAAAAGCAATGCAGACATGACGAAATTGAACATCAGCACCAGCAGCGAGGCGTTCACCACGGCGCGGGTGGTGGCCACGGAGGTGCCCTCGATGGTCGGCTCGGCGTGGAAGCCCACGTAGGCCGCGACCAGCGCGGCGGTGCCGCCGAACACGGCGGACTTCAGCAGCGCCACGCCGAAGTCGTCCCAGAAATCCACGCTGTTCTGCAGCGCCGACCAGAACGTGCCGTTGTCGAGGCCGAGCACGTGCACGGCTTCGAAATAGCTGGCGCTGATCGCCAGCGAGCAGAAGAAGCCGGTCAGCAGCGGTACGGTCAGCACCGCCGCCCAGAAGCGCGGCGCCACGGCCTTCGCCACCGGATCAATCGCCATCAGCTCCAGCGCCTTGATCTGGTCGGTGGCGCGCATCAGGCCCAGCTCGGCGGCGATGGAGCTGCCGGCGCGGCCGATGAACAGCAGCGCGGTCAGTACCGGCCCCAGCTCGCGGTACAGCGACAGGCCCAGCAGCGTGGACAGCGCATCGCTGGCGCCGAACGTGGTCAGCGTGCGGTAGCCCTGCAGCGTCAGCACCAGGCCCACGAACGCACCGCCCACCGCGATGATCGGCAGCGAGCGGCCGCCGATCTTGTAGATCTCGCGGGTGAGCTCGGCGAAGAAGTCGCGAGTCGGCTTCGATGCACGGAACACGGACAGTGAGAACAGGCCGGCGCGGCCCAGCGAACGGGTGGCTTCGACGAAAGGCATCAGCACACCTCCCCACCAGCGCGATCTACCGCGCTTGGGCGAAAGCCGGAATCCATTGTGCTCTTGCGGTTGCTCCGGGCCTTGCGAGCCGAATCAAGATGGATCCCGGTGTTCGCCGGGATGACGAGCGGGATGAAACGGGGCGCGAAAGACAGCATCACGCAGCCTCCCCGCGCTTGACTGTATCGAACGCGATCGGGCCATCCGGCGCGCCGCGCAGGAACTGCTGCACCAGCGGATCCGACGTCGCTTCCAGTTCCGCCGGCGTGCCGGAGAACACCAGTCCACCGTTGGCGATCACCAACGCCTGATCGGCGATGGGCAGGGTTTCATGCACGTGGTGGGTCACGATGATGCTGGTCAACCCCAGGGTGTCGTTGAGGCGCTGGATCAGGCTCATGATCACGCCCGAGGCGATCGGGTCCAGCCCGGTCAGCGGTTCGTCGTAGATCATCAGCGGCGGGTCAAGCGCCAGCGCCCGGGCCAGTGCCACGCGGCGGGCCATGCCGCCGGACAGCTCGCGCGGGAAGGCATCGGCGGCGGCGCGCAGGCCGACCGCATTCAACTTGAAGTCCACCAGCCGGCGGATCAGCGCATCCGGCAACTTCGTGTGCGTGCGCAGCGGCAGCGCCACGTTGTCGGCGACGCTCAGGTCGGTCAGCAGGCCGTTGCCCTGCAGCATCACGCCGATGCCCTTGCGCATCTCCAGCAGCGCGCGGCTGCCGTGCGGCACGGGTTGGCCGAACACCTCCACGCTGCCCGCCGCTGGCGGCAACTCACCGGTCAATGCGGCCAGCAGCGTCGACTTGCCGCTGCCCGACGGGCCCAGCACCGCGGTGATGCTGCCGCGCGGTACCGACAGGGCGATGTCGCGCAGGATGCTGCGGCCGCCGCGATCAAGGCGGAGGCCGGACAGGTGCACGGCAGGGGCGTCGGCAGGCGTCATGGGCGTCGTCGGCGAGCGGGGAGTAGCGGGTTAACGGAAAAACAACGCTGTAGCTTCGCGGCCAACGGCTGAACATAAACCGTACCGCGCAGTTTGATTATTGTGGCACCCGACCGCCGCCCGCGCGCACGGTCGTGCGGGATGCTGTGGCCCAAACCGCCACGTCTCCGGCGCCATGCCCGGCATCCGGCACAATGGCGACGACGATGACGACCGACGCCACGCCCGACTTCCGCCTCTACCACTCCAATGCGCTGGAGGTGCTGGCGGGCCTGCTGGCACGGGAGCTGAGCACGCCCGTGCCCGGCGTGCCGCTGCTGGCGCCGGACACCGTGCTGATTCCCCAGGTCGCGATGCGGCGTTGGCTGCAGGCCACGCTGGCCACCGAGCATGGCATCGCCGCGAACCTGGAATTCCTCACCCCCGGCGAGTTCGTCGCACGTGCGCTGGACGCGAATGTGCCGGGCGAGGGCGACGATCTCGATGCCGCGGCGCTGCACTGGCGGCTGTACGCCGCACTGACCGACCCCGTGCTGCTCGTGCGTCCGGCCATGGCGCAGATCGCCGCCTACCTGGCGGGTACCGCATCGCGCCGGCCCGATCCACTCAAGCCGTGGGCGCTGGCGGGGGAACTGGCCGACGTGTTCGAGAAGTACCAGGCCTGGCGTCGCGACTGGTTGCTGCGCTGGGAAAGTGGCGCCGATCCCGACGACCCGCAGGCGATCCTGTGGCGCCACGTTGCCGGCGGCCACGACTACCGCGCGCGGCGCATCCAGCGCTATCTCGACCGCTTCGAGGGTGCGGGCCAGCCGTTGCCGCAGGGACTGCCGCCACGCGTGTCCGCATTCGCCACGCTCAATGTCTCCCCCGACGTGCTGCGCGTGCTGGCCACGCAGGCGCGCGTGGGCACGCTGCATTTCTATGTCCCTTCGCCGGTGAAGGACTACTGGGGCGACCTGCAACGCCTGCGCGCGGGCGCTGAGGACGACACGACCGCCGACGTCCGCCTGCTTCAGGCCTGGGGCGCGGCGGGGCGCGACTTCATGGCCGTGATCGGCGGTTACGAACTGGTGCATCCCACCTTGGACGTGCGCGGCCATGCCGATCCCGGTGCAGGGGGCGGCAAGTTCCGGGGCAGCTTGCTGCGGCGGCTGCAGTCGGACCTGTTCCATCGCCGCGCGCAGCCGCCCGACCTGCTGCCAGCCCTGCGCACCGACGATCCCAGCCTGCAGGTGCACGCCTGCCACACGCGCCTGCGTGAGTTGCAGGTGCTGCACGACCAGCTGCGTGCGTTGCTGGAGGACGACCGCTTCGATCCGCCGCTGCAGCCGCGCGAAATCGCGGTATTGGCGCCGGACATCGATCCGTACGTGCCCTACCTGGAAGCCGTGTTCGGCGCACCGGGCGATGGCGACCGGTTGCCGTACGCGCTGGCCGACACCAGTCCATTGGCCGGCGAGCCGTTGGCCGACGTGTTCGTGCGCCTGCTCGGCCTGCCGGTCTCGCGCTTCGGCACCCACGAGATCCTCGATCTGCTCGCCAGTGCGCCCATCGCGGAGGCGGCCGGTCTCGATGCCCCCGCCTTCGAGCGCCTGCACGCATGGCTGCAGGCCGCGGGCGCGCGCTGGGGACTGGATGCGAAGCACCGTGCCGCGCACGACGCGCCCGCCGACGATGCCTACACTTGGCAGTTCGCACTCGACCGCCTGCTGCTGGGCCACGCCAGTGGCGCACAGGACGACATCGCCGGTGTCGCGCCCTGGCCGGAACTGGAAGGCAGCGCGCTCGACGCGCTCGACATCCTGGTCCGCCTGTTGCGCGTGCTGGCGCGTCACCAGAAATCGCTGGGCGAAGCGATCACGCCTGCGCAATGGCGCGAACGGCTGCTCGGACTGCTCGCCGCACTGCTGCCGCGAGAGCCCGCCCTGCCTGCCCGCCAGCGCGCACTCGACCGCCTGCGCATGCTCATCGACGACTTCGCCGCGCAGGCGGAGAAAGCGGGCTATGCCGACACCGTGCCGGCCGACGTGGTGCGTGCGCACTTCACCACCACGCTTGCCGAAGCCGATACGCGCGCGCCCCTGCTGACCGGCGGCATCAGCTTCGGCCGCATGGTGCCGATGCGGCTGCTGCCGTTCCGCGTGATCTGCGTGCTCGGCTTGAACGATGGCGACTATCCGCGCCGCGATCCCGCCGCCGGCCTGAGCAAGCTCACGGCCGAACTCGGCACCGACAAGCGCCGGCATGGTGACCGCTCGCTGCGCGAAGACGACCGCTTCCTGTTCCTGCAACTGTTCGCGGCCGCGCAGGACGTGTTCCTTCTCAGCTATCTCGGCGCCGATCCGCGCGACGGCAGCGCGCGCGAACCGTCGGTGCTGGTCAGTGAACTCATCGACGCCGCCGCGCAGCAGCATGCCGATCCGGCGTTCGCCGCCAGGGCGCTGGTGGTGCACCACCCGCTGCAGCCGTTCTCGCCGGCGGCGTTCGGTGGCGACGACGATCCGCGCCGCTTCAGTTACCGCCGGCAATGGCATCCCGCCGCCGGCCAGCTGGCGGGGCGACGCTCGCCCCTGCCGCGCTGGTTTACGGGCGACGCGATGCCGCCACCTGACGACGCCGGCTCCCCGCTGTCGCTCGACCTGCTGCGCCGCTTCCTGACCGCACCGGCCGAGCAGTTCCTGCGCCAGCGGCTGGGCCTGCGGCTGGACGGGATCGACGAGACGGGCGACGACGTCGAACCTCTGCTGCTGCCGGGCCGCGGGCTGGCGCGCAGCGACGTGCAGGCGGCCGTGTTCGCCGGGGTGCTGCAGGGCGACGATGACGCCATGCTGCATGCCGCCCTGCGCGCCCGCGCACTGCTGCCCTCGGGTCCGCTGGGGCGGCGCACGCTGGCCGCGCTGCGCAGTGAGGTCATGCCGTATGCGCGCGCCTTCGCCGACTGGCGTGGCGGCGACGTGCCGGCGACGCAGCGCATCGAGGTGGACATCGACGGTGCGGCATTGCACGGCACGCTGGCGGGCGTGTATCCGCACGGGCTCGCGCGCGTTCGCATCGGTGCTCCGGGCGGAAGCGCGGCGATCCGCGACGGCCTGGACTGGCTGCTCGCCAGTGCGGCAGGTCTGGCGCTGCCCCTGGTTCAATTCCACGAGGGCGACAGGAAGCCGGCATCCGGCCATCCGTTCGGGCCCCACGTGCGCCCGCCGCTCGCTCCGGACCAGGCGCGCACGGTGCTCAGGCACCTGCTCTGGCTGCGCGAACAAGGCCTGCGCGAACCGCTGCCGTTCGCGCCTTACAGCGGCTGGGAATTCTTTGCCGCCGCGCCCGACATGGAAGTGGGCCTGAAGGAGGCCGCCAAGAAGTGGTACGGAAGCGAGCGCAGCTGGAGCGAAGGCAGCGGAGATGCGTTGCGTCTCGCGCTGCGCGGGCGTGATCCGTTCACCGATGACGCAACGCGGTTGCGGTTCGCGGATCTTTCGATGTCGATCTATCTCGCGGTCACGCAGGGCGAGGTCTACGCCGGCACCGATCCCGATGCGTTGCGCGCGCTGGCCCCGGTCTTCGACGCGGAGGACGCCGGATGACCGCCGTGCGCGATCCCTATCTCGCGCTGCCGCTTGATGGCGTGCAGTCCATCGAGGCGTCCGCCGGTACCGGCAAGACCTTCACCCTGGCCACGCTGGTCGTGCGGCTGGTGGTGGAAGGTGGCCTGCGCATCGGCGAAATCCTGGCCGTCACCTTCACCGAGGCCGCCGCCCAGGAGCTGCGCGCGCGCATCCGGGCCCGTCTGCTGCTGGCGGCATCGCTGCCCGCCGCCGCCGCCGATGAAGGGCCGGAGGCGGCATTGACGCGCGCGCTCCTCGACGCACATCTCGCGCGGAGTGGCGAATCCCCCGCTGCACTGCATCGTCGCCTGCGCGACGCCGCCGACGGCATGGACCTGGCGGCGGTGTTCACCATCCACGGCTTCTGCGCACGGGTGCTGCGCGAGCACGCCCTTGAAAGCGGGCATGGTTTCGATGCCCCGGTGTTGCTGGCCAACGACACATCGCTGCGGCAGGAAATCGCGGCCGACCTGTGGCGCGCGCATGGCGTCGACGATGACGGTGCGGAGGATCTGCTTGCGCTGTGGAAAGGCGGTCCTGACGCGCTGGCGGCCGACCTGCCCGCGCTGCTGCGCGAGCAGCGGTTGCAGCCGCGCCCTGTCGATCCGCTGCCTGCCGACCCTGCATCGGTCTTGCAGGCGGCCGGCGAAGCGCTCATTGCCGCGTATCGTGCGCACGGGAGCGCGTTCCGGGAGGCCCTGGTCGCCGCAGTGGAGGGCAAGGTGTTGCACGGCGGCAGCTACAAGGTCGAGTGGATCACCGGGCTGTTCGACGCGCTGGAAGCGTGGGCGGCCGCGGTCGATGCCGGCGTGCCATTCGCGCACGACAAGCTGCCGCAGCTGCGCCATGAGGCGCTGCTGCAGAAAACCAGCAAGGCCGGCGCGGGCCGCACCCCGGAATCGCCGCTGACTCATGCCATCGATGCCTACCTGCAGGCGCAGGACCGCGTCGATGCCTACCGCGAAGCGCGCCGCGTCGCCCTACTGTATCGCCTGCGCGACGATGCCCGGGCACGGCTGGCGCTGCGCAAACAGCAGCTGCGCGTGCAGACCTACGACGACCTGATCGACGGCGTCGCCGACGCTCTCGAAACGCCACATGCGGACGCCCTGGTGCAGCGCCTGCGGGCGCAGTATCGCGTCGCGCTGGTCGACGAGTTCCAGGACACCGATCCGCGCCAGTGGCGCATCTTCGACCGCGTGTTCGGCAGCAGGAGTCCGCAGCCGGCGCTGTTCGTCATCGGGGATCCCAAGCAGGCGATCTACGGCTTCCGTGGCGGCGACGTGGAAACCTACCTCGCCGCGCAGGCCGATGCCGTCGCCGCGCCGCCGCTCTCGCACAACTTCCGCTCGCGGCCCTCGGTGCTGCGCGCCATCGAAGCGCTGTACGCACAGGCCGGTGACGCCGCGTTCGTCGATGCGCGGATCCGTTTCCATCCGGTCGCGCCCGGCGGCACCCGTCACGATGACGACTTCCAGCGCCATGGCACGGCCGCACCCGCGCTGACCGTGTGGCAGGCGCCATCGCCAGCGCCTGGACCGGACGCCAAGCTCAAGCCATGGGATGCAGGCACCTCGCGTGAGCTGGCCACCGCTGCCTGCGTGTCCGCCATCCATGGCGTGCTGACGGATGCGCGCGCCGGCAACGCGACGATCGGTGGTAAACCCGTGCAGCCCGGCGACATCGCCGTGCTGGTCCGCACGCACCGGGATGCCACCCGCATCCGTGCAGCGCTGGCCGAGGTCGGGATTCCCGCCGTCGCCGCCGGCAAGCTCAGCCTGTTCGCCACGCCGGAAGCGCGCGAACTGCACGCGCTGCTGCACACGTTGATGCACGGCGCGGACGACGGTCATCTGCGCACCGCGCTGTCCACCGTCCTGCTGGGCGTGGATGCCACCGGCATCGCCGCACTTGAGACCGACGGCGATGCGATGCGCCGCTGGCAACAGCGCGCGCAGGACTGGCGCGAACGCCTGCAACGCGGCGGCCCGCTGGCGCTGGTCAACGACCTGTGCGCGGAGCACGCTCCGCGCCTGCTCGGCCTGCTGGATGGTGAGCGCAGGCTCACCAACTACCTGCAAACGGCCGAAATGCTGCAGGAAGCCGACGCCCGTACGCTCGGCCTGCCCGGCCTCGTCGACTGGCTGGCCGCTGCCATCGCCGATGCAGGCGCCGGCGCTGATGACGACGCGCAGCTGCTGCGGCTGGAATCCGACGCGCACCGCGTGCAGGTGGTGACGCTGCACAAGAGCAAGGGCCTGGAGTATCCGCTGGTGTTCCTGCCGTACGCAGGCATCGGCGGCAAGGCGCCCGATCCCGGCCAGCGTGTCGTCGTCACGAACGCGGACAGCCGCGTGCTGCACTGGAAGCTGCAGGATGAGCTCTCCGGGTGGAGTGCGGCCAGGGCGCAATGGAGCGAGGCGCAGCGCGCCGAAGATGCGCGCCTGTTGTACGTCGGCCTGACCCGCGCCTGCCACGCGCTGTGGCTGGCTGCGGGCGCCTTCTACCAGCACGCGCAGTCGCCGCTGTGGGCGATGGTGCGCGATGCCGACGCCCTGCTGGCGCACGACCCGGGCATCCGCATCGACCCCACGTCGCCGCCCGCGGCATTGCCGTGGTTGCCGCCCGTGGCCGAGGGCGCGGTGCCGCCCGCCCGCATCGTCCGGCGTTCCATCGCGCCCGACTGGTGGGTCTACAGCTTCACCCAGCTTGCGCATGCCGATGCGGGCCACGCCGTCGATGCCGCCTCCACCGAGGCCGATGGCGCGGCCGCGGACGAACCGGTGCAGCCGCCCGATGACGCAGACGCATCAACCGACTTCGCCGCCGACGTATACGACCCGCGCTTCAGTGGCAGCCGTTTCGGCAACGTGCTGCATGCGGCGCTCGAAGACACCCGCTTCAGCGCATGGGCGCAGTGGCAGGCGGGTGATGCGGCGCCGGAAGGAGAACATGCCGCTCTGCTCGCCGCCTTGCGCAGGGAAGGCTACGCGCAGGACGACCTGGCAGACGGCATCGCCCTGCTCACCTCGCTGGTCGGGCGCACGCTGACCGTCGCGCTGCCCGAGGGCGGCGCACTGCACGCGCTGCGCGAGTACGAGCGGCGTGCCGAAATCGAATTCCACTTCGCTCTCGCGCCCACTGCCGTGCCGGCCTTGCTGACGCTGCTGCACACACATGGCGTGGTGCGGGCCCGCCAGGGGTTCGGCCTGCGCACGCGGCTGGAAGGGTTGATGACCGGCAAGATCGATTTGACCTACGTGCGTGACGGCCGCTGGTACGTGCTCGACTACAAGTCCAACCGCCTGCCGCGCTACGACGCACCCGCGCTGGCCGCCGCGATGGCGCACAGCGAGTACGATCTGCAGGCCCTGGTCTACACCGTCGCGCTACATCGCTGGCTGCGTTTCCGCCTGGGCGACGGCTACGACTACGCACGCGACTTCGGGGGAATCCGCTACGTGTTCTGCCGCGGGCTTGAACCCACGCGCGATGCGTCCCTCGGTGTGCATGCGCAGCGCTTTGCGCCGGAACTCGTGCATGCACTCGACGCCCTGTTCGCCGGCCACGGGCAAGAGGCGGCCGCATGAGCCTGCTCGATGCCCTGTTCCGCAACGGCCACCTGCGCACCCTCGACCACGCCCTCGCGCAGAGCCTGCGCCGGCTGGATGCATCCACGCCCGACGCGGTGCTGGCCGCCGCCGCGCTGGCGTCGCTCGCCGTCGCCAAAGGCCATGCCGGACTCTCGCTGCGCGAGCCGCAGGCACTGCTCGATGCCGAAGCCACCATCGACTGGCCATCCGCCGACGCGTGGCGCGCATGCCTTGCCGCCTCGCGCTGGGTGGCCACGCCGGACGATGCCGATGCCGTCGCCGATCCGCACGCGCCGCTGGTACTGGAACATAACCTGCTCTACCTGCGTCGTTATCGCGAGTACGAACGCGCGCTCGCGCTCGGCCTGCAACGCCTCGCCGCGCACCCGGTGCCGGCAACCGGCATCGATGCACTCGCGTCTTTGTTCGCGCAGCTCTTTCCGCCGGCCGCGCACGATGCCCACCAGGCGCGTGCCGCCGCGCTCGCGCTGCGCCATGCCCTGCTGCTGGTCACAGGCGGTCCCGGTACCGGCAAGACCACCACTACCGCGCGCCTGCTGGTGCTGCTGGCCGCACAGGCGCAGTACGCAGGCCGCGCCGCGCCGCGCATCGCCCTGGCCGCGCCCACTGGCCGCGCCGCCGAACGCATGGCCGAAAGCGTCCGCCATGCGGTGCAGGCTTTGGTGGCGCAGGGCGTGGACGCCGACCTGCTCGCAACGCTGCCCACCACGGGGACGACGCTGCACCGGCTGCTCGGCACGATTCCGGATTCGCCCCGCTTCCGCCATCACGCCGACAACCCACTGCCGTTCGACGTGGTGGTCGTCGACGAAGCCTCGATGATCGACCTGCCGCTGATGGCCAAGCTGGTCGACGCCGTGGCCGACGGCACGCGCCTGGTGCTGCTCGGCGATCCGGACCAGTTGCCATCGGTGGAAGCGGGCGACGTGCTGGCCGCCATCCTCAGCGCGGCAGGGGACGGCAACGACATCGACATGCAGGATGCCGGGGCGCTCCGCCCGCTGCTCGGCGATGTTCCGCGCACTGATCACCATGCTGGCGGGGATCATCGACAGGACCGCTTCGCCGGCATCCGCGTGCACCTGCAGCGCGGCTGGCGCCAGAGCGAAGCCCTGCAGCTGGCACCGCTGGCCGCTGCCGTGCGCGAAGGCGATGCCACCACGACGCTCTCGCTTCTGCGCAGCGAGACGCTGGCCGGCGTGCGGTTCCACGAAGACCTGGCCGATCCTCTCGACCTGCAGCGCGAAGACCTGCTGTCGCACTGGCGCGCGCTGGGTGAAGCCGCCACGCCCACCGACGCGCTTGCGCTGTCCGCACGCCTGCGCATCCTCACCGCCGTGCGTGAAGGCCCGCAGGGCGCGCGCACCTTGAACACCCGCATCGAGCGTCTGCTGGTGGAGGGCGGTACCGGCCTGCAGCGCGCCGGGCAAGGCCACTTCCACGGCCAGCTGGTCATCGTCACCGAGAACAGCTATCGCCACCGCCTGTTCAACGGCGACATCGGGCTATGTTTCCGCGATGCGCAAGGCGTGCTGCTGGCCTGGTTCCCGGGCGACACACCCGCACAGCCGCGCGCGTTCCACCCCGCATCGCTGCCCGCGCACGAGTCCGCATTCGCCATGACCGTGCACAAGGCGCAGGGCAGCGAGTTCGACGCGGTCTGGCTGTTGCTGCCCGCGCGCGGCAACCGCGTGCTGTCGCGCGAACTCGTCTACACCGGCATCACCCGCGCCCGGCGCGAGCTGCACATCGCCGGCAACGAAGTCGTGATCCGCGACGCACTGTCGCGGCATGCAAGCCGATGGTCCGGGCTGGGGTGGCGGTTGGCGCAGCCACGCATCGCGTCGTGACACCGCAGTGCCGTGCAATCGCATCGCACGCGCGTCGCAAAGCATGAACACGGGTTTGCGGTCACGCCCCCAAGGGCGTATACCTGTCCTGGCTGACTGGCAGTCTCCTCCGCCGCCTCCCGCGGGCCGATTTCTCTCCCTCTCGGCTTACCGAACGCGACTGAGCGCGTGCCGAGGAGGTGCGTATGACGAATCAGCAAGTCCAGGTCTTCATTCTCCATCTGGGGTCGCAACAATCCATTGGTCCCGGCGATCTGCGGGTCATGTGGGCCACGGCGTGCGAGTCGCTGGATATCGCAGTGTCGCGGCGCGAGCTTGGCCACGGCCACAACACCGGTCGCCCGTGTTTCAGTCTGTGGGCGGGCCGCCAATTCCATCGCGCACCGGCCGAAAGGCGGATGCGCGCCCTGCTTGAAGCGCGTGGTTTCCTGTTCACGCTTACGCATACCGCCCTGTAGGAGGGTGCATGGCTTTTGATGTCGGGATCGGCAAGTGCCGGTCGGTATCGTCGGATTCGGTGGAAGTCTGGGTCGACGGTTCCATCGTCCGCCGGCTGGTGCCGGATACCAAGTGGCAGCGTGATGGCATCAGCGTCCTGCATGTGCCGTCGAAGCTGTGCAGTGCCCGTCATCCGTTGGCGGTGGGTGAGGAGGTGTTCCTGGACACCGGCCTGATCAACGCCAACAGCGTGGGCAAGCTGGATGTGGCCGGCGGCGGCGAGTTCGCCAAGGCTCGCCTGTCGATGCTGGTGCCCACCATCGACCCGGCCCCCACGCCCCCGCAGCCCTCGCGCAAGGCGAGCTGGCGCTGAGAACCTCCCGCGCGTGCCCCGGCACGCGCCGTCAGGCAGTGGTTGCACCTTCCCGATGACCGAAGCGGCCCCACTCGGGCCGACGGATGGTGCGTGCCCGACTTATCCCGCGCAGCACATGGGTTGGGGTGAGCGCAGCGAAGCCCAATGCCGTACCTGGTACGCCGCCGTCCCAGACAGCAGAAGGCCCCGCGATGCGGGGCCATTCTTTTGCGGCAATACCACCACGTGGCCGGCGATACCGGCCGCGCCTCACTCCCCGCCCGGCCGTTTCCCCGTGACCGACCACTGCGTCAACGTGCGGAACGCCTCGCCGATCTGCTCCGGGGAAAACCCGCAATGCCCTTCGCCCGCGTCGGGCAGCACCAGCGGTGCGATGACGTCCCCGCCCGCGCGCACGAGGGCCGCATAGAGGGGCTGCAGACGCGGCGCGATGGTCGGGTCGCCGGTGTTGTACTGGATCACCAGCGGCTTGCGCACGTGCCCGGTGAGCGCCGGTGCGGTGGCTGCATAGGCCATCGCCGCCGCATCGCCCGCATGGCGTGGCACCGCTGCATTGAACACTGCGTTGTCGCCAAACCCCGTGTACACCGTGCGCGTGTTGTCCACCGGCAGCCCACCCGCGCGGCGGCGCATGTCGTTGAACACCAGGGCATGCAGGCTGACGATGCCGGGCACCGTGTCGACAGGAACCTCCATCCGCTTGGCCAACAACGCGGCGGCGTCGGGGTTGCCGGGCAAGGCCGCGGCCACCGCGTTCATCACGTCCATCTGCCCGAGCTCCGCCGCGGCAGGGCCGGACAGCCCACCGTCGGGTACGCCCGTGGCTCCGGGGAAGAACGCATCGAACGCCACCAGCGTGGTGAACAACTCTTCCGCCAACCGTGCGCCCGGCACGTTGGCGCCGCATAGCGAAAGCGCACCGTCGTACTGCGCCGGCTGCTGTTCAAGACTGGCCACCGCGATGCCGCCGCCCATCGAGAAACCCACCAGCCACGTGTGGCGCGGCACGCCATGGCGTTCGACGAAGTGCGCGCGCAGGCGCTCGGTATCGTCGATGCTATCGCGCATTGCCCAGCCCTGCGTCGCGAACCCGCTCTGCGCCACCGCGTATCCCTTCGAAAGGAACACCGGCGTGGCCTCGTTGGCCGGCCACGGCGACGCGCGCGGCACGCCGACCGGCTCGAAGCCGTGCACCAGCATGACCAGTTCGCCATTCCAGTCGGCGGGAATATCGATGCGGTACGGCGCGGCGGCCAGCGTGCCGGTGTCCTCCACCGGCGGCGACACTGCCGTTGAGGCATCCACGGCGTGTGCCGGCGGCAACGCCAGCAACAACGCGATCGGCAGGCAGGTGAGCAGGCGGTGCAGGCGCATGGCGGAACTCCTTGTCAAAGCGATGCGGGGGACGCTGTCACCACATCAGGTCGTCGGGCACCTGGAACTGCGCGTAGTACGCATCGTCCTCTGTGGTGGCGGCCCCGGTGTCGGTGCCCTGGCCGTGGTCCAGCACGATCATGCCGGCATCGCGTTCGCGCACCTTGTCGGCGGCCACGCGTGGCAGCAGTTCGTAGCGGTCGTCCAGCTGCGCGATCACCAGCGCGCCGGAAGAGAGCTTCCTGCGCAGGTCGTCGTTGACCAGCACGGTGCGGATGGCGCCTTGGGCAGTGAAGCGGTATTCGACTTCACCCGTGCGCGACACCTTGCGGTCTTCGATGATCTGCCGCGCCTGCGCCCGCAGTTCCGCGGCGCGCGCCTGCGCCTTGCGCTCGGCTTCGATGGCGCGGTCGCGTTCGGCTTTCTCGACGCGTGCCCGTTCCGCATCGCGCTGGATGTCGTTGGGTGCGGCCGGTCCCTTGCCGTGTCGCGCCTTGTTCTGCTCGCGCGCGACCTCGGCCAGTTTCGACTTCTTGACCAGGCCTGCCTTGAGCAGCTGTTCCTGTAGCGGATTTCCCTTTGCCATGTCGTGGTGTCGTGCAGGAGGTTTCCGGGCCATCATACCCGCCGCCCCCGCCCGCCAGCTGCCTTCCACGCCCACGATGGATGCCCTGAAATACCTCGCCGGTTATCCCGCCGACCTGCAGGCGCGCGTGCGTGCGCTGATCGTGGAGGAGCGGCTGGGTCCGATGCTGGCCGACAAGTACGGCCAACTGCATACGGTGCGCAGCGATGGCCAGTTGTACGACTACGTGCAGGCGCTGAAGGAACGCCACCTGCGCCGCTCGGTGCCGCTGGGCAAGGTGGCCTACGACAGCACGCTGCAGGTGATGAAGCACGCGCTGGGCACCCACACCGCGATTTCGCGCGTGCACGGCAGCCGGCTGAAGGCCAGCCGCGAGATCCGCATCGCCACCGTCTTCCGCGACGCCCCCGCGGAGTTCCTGAAGATGATCGTGGTGCATGAACTGGCGCACCTGAAGGAAGCCGAGCACAACAAGGCCTTCTACCAGCTGTGCACGCACATGGAACCCGACTACCACCAGCTGGAGTTCGACCTGCGGCTGTACTTGACGCACCTGGAGATGGGCGCAGGCAGGTAGGCCGGTTGAGCGCAGCGCGCCCAGGGCATGAAGAGGGGGCCTGCTGTCCTCAACGCTTCTCCCTCGCACCGCGTGCGGAGAGCGCAACTGTCCTGCTGCAGCGCTCCGCGTTTGCAGGGCGCGCGCGATACCGGACCGGCGCAAGCAACCACCGGCTGGCCGCACGATGGAACGTGCCGGAGGTATGTGGCACTACTGTGCCGCCGCCCGATCCGGTCCAACGAATGACAGAGGCGAATCTCATGCACGTGAACGGGACTCTCTTCGCGACCGGCCTGTTGTGGCTGGTGGCCTGCACCGGCACCGCAGGGTCGGATTCGCGCGAAGTGACGGTGGCGCAATGCCGTGCCTACTACGAGCACATCTACCGGCTCGACGGCGCCGACCTGCAGGCGATGATGGGTGAGGAACTGCTGGCCAGGGAGTCGGCGGCCTGTGCCGAACCGGCACGGTGACCAAGCGCCATTACGACTGCGCCATGGCGGCGCGTTCGGTGGATGACCTGCAGGCCTGCGGCGCGCCGAACACCTGACGACCCGCCTCACGTAAGGCAAGGCCGCGACCGGGGACGGTCGCGGCGGTAACGCCATCAGCGCGACTGGCACGCCGGCGGGTTGGTCATGCCGAACGACAGCAGATTGCCGCCATTGACGGTGCAGGCATACGTTCTGCCGTTGCGGGCCTTGAGGGTGACGTAAGTGTTGGTGCCCTCGGTGCGGCGTTCCGCGATGGTGAGTTCCGAGGGGGACAGGCCCAGCACGCCCCCGGTTTCGGACAGGATGCGTTCGTCCGACAGGGTGTTGGTGCGGCTGGCAATCGAGCTGCAACCGGCGGCGGAGAGACAGCCGAGTGCCAGGGCATGCCAGGCGAGGGAGCGAGAACGCATCATGTGATTCCTTTTCCTGATGGGGGTCGGAGAGGCCGTGCGCGCGCAGACCCCGGAAGCGCGCGCGGGTGGATCACAGCGCCAGTTCGAGCGTCGCGTCGGCGTTGAACGTGACCGACCAGCGCCTTGCGCTGGTGGCGCGCAGGTCGTACAGGCCGTAGGGCGTGACCAGCGCCGCACGCGACAGCGAGCCGTCGGCGGTTAGCGAGACGATGCGCAGGCGTTGATCGGGCCACGCGTAGGCGCTGGCGAAGAACGCGCGCAGCGGTTCGATTTCGGTGGCGACCAGTTCGCCGACGCAGCGGCCGTACTCGATGCGGAACGAAGCGTCGGTGTCGAACCGCGCGCCCTTCAGCGTGCCGGCCAGGCGACCCGAAGCGGGGCAGGCCGCCGCGACCAGTCCGTCCGGCTGCGGCCGGAACGGCGCCGCCAGCAGCTGCGCGGTGGGCTCCATCGCCGACACCCACCTCGCGTTGGACAGCATACTTGCGGCGGTGTCCTGTGCCGACCACAGCATCAGCATGCTGCGCGCGCCGGTGGTGATGCCGGCGTGGTGCGCGATGGGTTCGCCGTCGGCGTCGCGGCCGATGCGCCAGCCGAAGCCGACGTCGTAGGTGCTGTCGTGCGCGGGCTCGCCGCTGACCAGGCGCGTGGGCTGCTGCATCGCCTGCCAGCGCGCGGCACCGACGATGCGGTGTTCCAGCACGCGGCCGCCGAAGGTGGCCAGCGCTTCGGGCGTGGCGGCCAGTCCACCCCCGGGCCAGGTGTAGCTCATGTCGGTGCGCGGTACGTGGCGCACAGCGCCGTGTTCGATGTCGTACAGCTGCGAAGCGTGTCCGCCAGCGGTTTCGCCGTCGGCGCCGATCTTCAGCCCGTCGGTGATGTGGTGTTGGACGTAGTCGAGGAAGTGTTCGCCTGAACGCGCTTCGATCACCGCGCCGAGCAGCGTGTAGCCCCATGACGAATAGCGGTAGGTGGTGCCGGGGACCGACAGCAGCGCGCGGCCGGAGAAAATGCCGACCGCATCGCGCGCGGTCGGATAGCGGACGCGACCGAGCACCTGCAGGTCGTTGCCGGCGTAGTGCGGTGCGCCGGAGGTGTGCGAGGCGAGCTGGCGTACCGTCACCGGCGACCACGCCGGTGGCAGCCAGGGCAGAGCGTCGCCGACGGGCGCATCGATGTCGATACGACCTTCTTCCGCCAGTTTCGCCGCCGCGGTGGCGGCGATGACCTTGGAGACGCTGGCCAGCCGGAACACGGTGTCGCGCTGTACCGGCGCGCGGGCGTCGACATCGCGCAGTCCCGTGCAGCCGGTCCACACCACACGACCGTCGCGCCACACGGCGGCGCCCATGCCCGGCACGCCGTTGGTGGCGACCAGCGCCTGCAGCAGGTGTTGCGCCGTTCTGGCGGCGGCATCGTTGGACGGCCCCGCGCAGGTGTCGGCGGCAAGCGCGGGCGCGGCCATGCAGGACAGGGCAAGCATGCATGCCACCCGGCGCGGACGTCGTGCGGACGGACGGAAAAGGACAGTTGGCATCGGTCGGCTCCGGAAAGGGAGCCGTCACCCTAGTAGCGCGTTCCTGCGTTGTCGTCGCGCATGCGGTTGCACGTGCATGCGCTGCGCCGGTCCGGTGGGGCGGTGTCTGTGCGTGTTCGCCGCCGGACTCAGCCGCCCGCGTGCAGCGCAGACAGCAGCGCGTCGATGTACGTGCGGCTGACCCGTACCGGCGTACCGTCGTGCAATCGCAGCACCGCGTCACGGTTGGTCAGCGGCTGCAGTTCCGCCACCTGGTCCAGGCGCACGATGGAGGAGCGGTGCACGCGCACGAAGCGCGCCGGGTCCAGCTGTGCGGCGAGCTGGTGCAGGGATTCGCGCACGATGTAGGTGCGTTCGCCGACGTGCAGCACGGCATAGTCGCCGTCGGCACCGATCCACGCCACGCTGGCGGCGCGGATGAAGAGCGTGCGATGGCCGATCCGCACCGAGAATTTCTCCAGGTGCCTCGCCGGGTTGGCAGCGGGTGGCGTGCGCGCCGTGTCCAGCTCGCGCAGGCGCAGCAGCTGGCGCGCGCGGGTCATCGCTTCGGCGAAACGCACGTCGTCGACGGGCTTGAGCAGGTAGTCGACCGCGTTCAAGGCGAACGCCCTGACCGCGAAGCTGTCGTGCGCGGTCAGCAGGATCGCCAGCGGTCGCTGTTGCGGCGGCAGCGCCGCCAGCACATCCAGGCCGGTCATGCCGGGCATCTGCACATCCATGAAGACCAGATCCGGCGGCTGTGCCTGCAGGCCGGCCAGCGCGCTGGTGCCATCTTCGTACTCGCCCACCACCTGCAGATCGTCGAACGCGGCCAGCAATGACAGCACGCCGCGCCGTGCCAGCGGTTCGTCATCGACCACGCAGACGCGGATCACGCAGCCGGCTCCGGCGCGGTGCGCAGCGGCAACGTCAGCAGGACGCGGTAGCGCCCCGCGTCGATGCCGGCCTGCAGGCTGGCGCGGGCCGGGTAAAGCCGGGCGAGGCGGCCACGCACGTTGTCCAAGCCCACGGCGGTGCGCGCGTCCTCCGATCGGGGCGATGCTTCGCCGGGCGCCGGCAGGTCGTTGTCGATGCGGATATCCAGCTGCGCGCCGTCGCGGGCGATGCGGATGTCCAGGCGGCCCGGCGCACTGCGCGGGGCGATGCCATGGCGGATCGCGTTCTCCACCAGCGGCTGCAGCAGCAGCCCGGGCACATGCGCGCCGAGCACGCCGTCACCGACATGCCACGACAGCAGCAGGCGCCGGCCCAGCCTGGCTTTCTCGACTTCCAGATAGGCTTCGGTCATGGCGATCTCTTCGGCCAGCGTCACCTCGTGGCCGGCACGCGCGTCGAGCACCGCGCGCAGGAAATCGCCGAGCCGCGCCAGCATCTGCCGCGCTTCCGTACCGCGCTCGTCGGCGACCAGCGCGGAAACCGCATTCAGCGTGTTGAACAGGAAGTGCGGCTGCAACTGGTAGCGCAGCGCGCGCAGTTCGGCATCGCGCGCCAGGGCACGCGCCTCCAGGTACCGGGCCTGCTCGTGGCGCAGTTCCGCGTAGTACGTCACCACCGCATGCACCGCGCAGTACGCCACCAGCACCAGCCAGGCACCTTCCAGGCCACGGAACAGCAAGCCGACATCCAGCGCGCCCGGTGTGGCCAACCGCGCCAGGCTGCCGGACATGAAGGCCTGCAGCGCCACGCTGAGCAGGCGCGTGGCCAGCGCCATCGCATAGGTGGCCAGCAGCAGCAGCAGCGCGATCCGCCACACTGCCATGCGGCGCCGCCACAACCAACGCTGCAGGGCGGTCAGCGGCAGCACCCACAGCACGAACGCGGACAGATACAGCGTGCGCGACAGCGTGGCATTGCCGTGGCCGAGGATCGGCATGGCCATCACCAGCAGACAGGCGCCCAGCGGCAGGCCGGCCAGCACCGGCAGCCAGAACGGCGGCAGTGCCCGCCGGCGCGCGCGCGGCAGTGTCATCGGCACGTCGCCCCGTGTTCGCGGCAGGTGGGGGGAAGCGGGGACGGGCACATGATGCGGAGAGGGGGCGGGCTCAGAGGTGGATGCGGGCGCGCAACGGCGGAAGCCCGCGGCGCCAGCTCAGCATGATCGCCGGCACCGCGGCCAGCGGGGTGCGCCAGGACGGTGATGGCATGCGGTGATGCGGTGGCGGGCGCGCGCGGCGCGGGCGGCGTGTCGGTGACAGCGACGTCCGCGGGTCGCGACGCGTTACGGCAGCCGCTTGAACGTGGTTGTCTGCAGGAACGGCGTGCCGTCCTTGTGGAAGGCGGCCTTGGTTTCGGTGAGCGTGCTGCCGTCTTCCGTCACCGAGTAGATGCGTGTCGATGATGGCGTGCCCTGGTAGGCGAGCTGCAGCACCACCACGTTGGGGGCGGGCATTTTCGCTGTGCCGACGTCGGCCCAGTAGCTGCCGGTGATCTTGCCTGGCGTGCCGTCCAGCGCGAGGGTGGCGTCCGAATCCATGGTGCCCCCGTTCGGATCGACGATCTCGATATGCGTCGACCACAGGCCGTCGCCGGGTTGCCTGAACTCCATCGTCACGCTGCGCGGGCGGGCTTCGGGCGGCATCGGCAATGTCGCGACATCGAGTGCCCAGCGGCCGATCAGCGGTGATGCGGCGAACGCAGGCGCGGTGTGCAGGGCGAGCATGGCCAACAGGGCGAGGGACTTCGTCTTCATGGAGTCTCCGTGCAGGGTGGCGCGATGGCGGCGGGAACCGCATCCGTCGCGGGCAGGGCGACCATGCCATTGCACCTGCAGCACTGTCCAGCCATGCAGCCCCGGCATGCGCAGCGCGCCCGGGGCAAAGCGAGGTATCGGGATGTGCAGGGCCGGATGCGGCCTTGGCCTCACCCGGCCGGCGCGATCACGGTGAAGCGGATTGCGCGTGCAGCAGCAGCGACGGCAGCGCGCGCCGCGGCCTCGTCTTGCGTTGTGCGTCCTTGCTTCCAGACCAGAAATGGATCTCGCGCTTGAGGTGTTGTCCGAAGAACACCGCGACGCGTTGCACCACGCCGGTCTGCACGACCACCAGCATGGGTTCGCGCGCCTCGGCCGGAATGGGCCAGCCCTCGTTCTCGGCGCATTCCACCGCGCGGTCATTCAGCAGGTGCGCGACGCGCTGGAAGCCAGATGCATTCGAGATGACGCGATGCAGCTTGGTGTTCATGGCGGTTCCGGACGTTGTGCGAGCCGGCACACTGCGGGCGCGGAAGCTAACCAGCATCGGAATTCCGCGTGAGGCCACGCTAGCACGTCGCCACCCTGCGCGGCGCGGTTTCGGATAGGCGGGCCTCACGCCATGGTAACGGCATGAAGCGCACCTTGGCTGCGCTACGGTGCAATACCGTATCGGCTGCTCAGCCGCGCAACACCTCTTCCCCATTCTCCGCATTGAGCTGTACCTGGCGTCGCGCTGGGTCACGGCCTTGGCCGTCCACGAGACCCGTGACGGGGTCCATTCCGCAGGAAACACCCATGGAAATGCAGCAGAAAGAAGGCCTCGTGCAACAGAACCTTGTCGGCGCGTTGAGGAGCAACAACACGTTCGCCACGTTCGCCAACGCCATCGACAAGGCGGGCCTGACGGCATCACTCAACGGCAGCGACCAGTACACCCTGTTCGCGCCGACCGATGATGCGTTCTCGGCGTTGCCCGCCGGTACGCTGGACCGGCTGCTGGAGCCGTCCAACAAGGACGAGCTCACCGCGCTGGTGAACTACCACCTGGTCACGGGTCGCAAGACCACGGCCGACGTCGGCAAGTGGAAGTCCGCACGTACCGTACAGGGCCAGGGCGCACCGATCACGGTCGCCGACGGACAATTGAGCATCGGCGGTGCCCATGTGGTGCGGCCCGACATCATGGCCAGGAATGGCGTGATCCACGGCATCGACAAAGTGAACATTCCGGAATCCAAGCCTCACTGAGGTGAGGCAGCAAGGGAATGCCGGCGGCGGGGAGCAATCCCCGCCGTTTTTTTTGACGGAACCTGCACGCGCGGCGACCGATGCTGCGCAGGGTCCGCGCAACAGGCGAGAAACGATCCATGAAATCCAGGCAGCTGCGCATGGGCATCGGCTTCCTGCCGATCTTCGAAGCCAACGGCGTGCAGGCGGCGCAGATGGTCATCAGGCCCGGCGACAAGGAAGGCGGGCCGGACAATCGCCATCGCGGCGCCGACCAGTGGCTGTTCGTCGCCGAGGGCCAGGGCGTGGCCATCGTGGAAGGCGCGCGCCGCGCGCTGAAGCCCGGCAGCCTGCTGCTGATCGAACGCGGCGAACGCCACGAGATCCGCGCCACCGGCCGGAAGCCGTTGAAGACGGTCAACTTCTATTCCCCGCCCGCGTACACGCCCCATGGCGATGAGCGACGGGCAGGAAAGCCCTGACACACGACGAGGTGATGACGATGGAGAGCGTGGCGCGCAGCCTGTTCGAGCTAGGCATGCCGTGGTGGGAGTTCGTAGTGCGTGCCGTCGCCGTCTACGTGGCGGTGCTGCTGATGGTGCGCCTGACCGGCAAGCGCACCGTGGGCCAGTTCACACCGTTCGATCTGCTGGTGGTGGTGCTGCTGGGCACGGCGGTGCAGAACTCGCTGATCGGCGAGGACACATCGTTGCTGGGCGGCCTGATCCTGGCGGCGACGCTGCTGGGCCTGAACTGGAGCGTGGGCAAACTGTCCGCGCGCAGCCGCCGCTTCGACCAGGTGGTGGAGGGCAAGCCCGTGATCCTGCTGCGGCATGGCGAACTCTTCCGCGATGAGCTGGCGCGCCAGTCGCTGAGCGAGCACGACTTCGCCATCGCGCGCCGCTCCGCAGGCTATGCCACGCTGGGGGAAATCGAACTTGCGGTGCTGGAAACCTCGGGCGAGATCACCTTCATCGGCAGGAAGCCCTGATCGGGCAGCCAGGTGGGCGGTACTACGGCGCGCCCGTCCTTCTCCCCGTCATGCGGGGAGAAGGTGGCCGAAGGCCGGGCATGCGGGCGGTGGAAACTCAGTGCTTGTGCCCGAGCATCTCGTCGCGGCTCTGCTCGGCGCGCGAGGCGCCGATCGCGGTTTCGACCTTCTTGACCTCTTCCGGGGGCGGCAGCACGGCGGGCATGCCCAACGACTGGATCCACAGTTCCCGACACCAGCCCATCGTGTGGTACAGATGATGATCTTCGTCGCTTTCCACGGCCTTGTAGGCGGGCTCCAGCACCTTGGCCAGTTCGCCGCCCTGTTCCACGACCTTGCCGATCAGTTCCCAGTTCTGGTGGTCCTTGGTTTCGGCCAGCACGACGCACTCGGCAGCGACCAGTTCGGCGGCTTCCGGCGTGTCGCTCTTCATGGCCATCTCGATGGCCTTCACCAGTGACGCGCCCTGGTGCGCGACCACGCTGCGACCTGGCGACTTCTCTTCGGTATCCATGCCGAGTTGCTCGAACACGCGGGTAAGCACTTCTTCATGCGTGCGTGTTTCGTCGAGGTACTCGCCCCACTCCTTCTTCAGGTCCTTGTTCACGGCGGCCTTGATCGCCGTGGTGTAGATCTGGATGCCGCCGCGTTCGGTCTCGATGGCCTGCAGCAGCAGTTCGTGGACTTGCGCGGTGTTGACGGTACGGGAACGTGCCATGGCGGTACTCCGTGGCTGTGAAAGGAGTAACCGTTCTATGCGCAGGCGCGAAAACACGATGTGACGGCGACGCATGCACGGTGTTCACATAGCCAACTGGGCGCGTGGTGGTGAAGCGCATGTGGCGCGCCGAGCGTTGTGGATGCGCGCATCCGGACGTTGCCCCGTTCCGTAGTGGTGAACGCGGCCCAACCCGGGGCCGCCCGGGCCATGTCCGGCATGATGGGTTATCCTCCACGCCCCCCGCAGGAATCGATGCGATGAGCCAGTCCGACGACAATCCCGGCAAGGTCACCCAGGCACAGGCCGAGGATGCCGTGCGCGTGCTGCTCGAATGGGCGGGCGAAGACCCCGCGCGCGAAGGCCTGCTGGACACGCCCAAGCGCGTGGCCAAGGCGTACCGCGACTGGTTCAGCGGCTACCAGATGGATCCGCGCGAGTACCTGGCGCGCACCTTCGAGGAAGTGGCAGGCTACGACGAGATGATCGTGCTGCGCGACATCGAGTTCGAAAGCCATTGCGAGCACCACATGGCGCCGATCATCGGCAAGGCGCACGTGGGTTACCTGCCCGACGGCAAGGTGGTGGGTATCAGCAAGCTTGCACGCGTGGTGGACGTGTATGCGCGCCGCTTCCAGGTGCAGGAGAAGATGACCGCGCAGATCGCGCAGTGCATCCAGGACGTGCTGCAGCCGCGTGGCGTGGCGGTCGTGGTCGATGGTGCGCACGAATGCATGACCACGCGCGGCGTGCACAAGCGCGGCGTCAGCATGGTGACCAGCAAGATGCTGGGCACCTTCCGCGAAGACGCGCGCACCCGTGCCGAATTCCTGCGCTTCATCGAGACCGGCAACGGGCGGCGGTGAGGGCGGGCGACGTTGTAGGAGCGACGTGAGTCGCGACCGGATGAGGTCTGCGTCCATTCGCCAGCCCTATCCCGTGATGCCCGCTTCCCTGTCATCGGAAGGTGTACGGTCGCGACTCACGTCGCTCCTACAGGGGGCACAAGCATGACCACCTGCCCCTGCGGCACCGGCCGCGACTACGCGGTCTGCTGTGGCCGCTACCACGCCGGCGGCATCGCGCCGGATGCCGAAGCGCTGATGCGTTCGCGCTACAGCGCCTTCGTCATGGGTGATGGCGACTACCTGCGCGCCACCTGGCATCCCGACACCTGTCCGGCCGAACTGGGCCTGGACGCCCCCAGTGCGCCGCGCACCACGTGGCTGGGCCTGTCGGTGAAGCAGCATCGCGTCACCGGGCAGGACACCGCCGAGGTGGAGTTTGTCGCCCGCTATCGTGTCGGCGGCGGAAGCGCCGTGCGGCTGCACGAGCGCAGCCGTTTCGTCCGCCTCGACGGACGGTGGCTGTACGTGGATGGCGAGCATCTGTGATGCGGGCTTCCTTCTCCCCGCTTGCGGGGAGAAGGTGGCCGAAGGCCGGATGAGGGGCGCTCTTCGCGCCGACCCTTCTGCGGCGCAGCGACCGCAGGCTGATCGAACACAGGATGTCCGCGGGAAACTTCCGCTTCCTGCTACGCCTGAATCATGACTGTTGCTCTCCCCGCAAGCGGGGAGAGGGAGATGCCATTGAACCTCAACCCTTCGGTTTCTCCAGGTAATCCAGTGTCACCTGCAGCAGTGCGCGCACGCCGACGTCGAGCGAGGCTTCGTCCAGCATGAATTCCGGGGAATGGTTGCTGGGCGCGGTCACCGGGTCGGTGCCTTTCGCCGTGCTGCCGACGAAGAAGAACATCGACGGCACTTCCAGCGCGTAGAACGAGAAGTCCTCTGCACCCATCTGCAGCGGCGGGGTGATCACGTTGTCCGCGCCGACCACGGCCTGCAGGCTGGGCGTCATGCGGGCGGTGAGCGCGGGGTCGTTGATGGTGGCGGGGTTGCCATCGCGGTCGGGCACGTTGGCTTCCACCTTCGCGCCGTGCGCAGCGGAGACGTGGCTGGCGACGTTCTTCAGGTCGGCGAAGATCTTCTGCCGCATGCCTTCGTCGAAGGTACGGATGGTGCCGACCACTTCCACGTCGTCGGGAATGATGTTGTAGCGGATGCCGCCCTTGATGGCGCCGAAGCTGACCACCGCCGGTTGCCTGGAGATGTCGGTGCGACGGCTGACGATCGTCTGCGTGGTGCCGATGACATCGGCCATCGCCACGATCGGGTCCACGCCGCCCCATGGCCGCGAGCCATGCGTCTGCCGGCCGACGACCTTCAGGTTGAAGCTGTCCGACGCCGCCATCAGCGGGCCCTGGCGCACGCCGATCTGGCCGACGGGAATCGACGAGAACACGTGCAGGCCGAACATGGCGTCCGGCTTGAAGTCCTTGAACAGGCCTTCCTTCAGCATCAACGATGCACCACCTTCCTCGCCGGCCGGCGCGCCCTCCTCGGAAGGCTGGAACACCAGCAGCACTTCGCCGGGCAGCGTGTCCTTCATCGCCACCAGTGATTTCGCCACGCCCAGCAGGATGCCGGTGTGGGCGTCGTGGCCGCAGGCATGCATGACGCCGACGGTTTCGCCGCGATAGGTCGCGGTCGCCTTCGATGCGAACGGCAGGCTGTTGCGTTCGGTCACCGGCAGCGCATCCATGTCCGCCCGCAGCGCGATGCGCGGACCCGGCCTGCCGCCCTTGATGACAGCGGTGACGCCGTGGTGCGCGATGCCGGTGCGCGGTTGCAGGCCGAGCTTGCGCAACTCTTCCGCGACGCGCTTGGCTGTTTGCTCTTCGCGGTTGGACAGTTCCGGGTACTGATGGAAGTGCCGGCGCCAGTCGACGACCTGCTGCTGCACAGCCTTGCCAGCGGAAGCGACTTCGGGGCGCTGCGCGGGCGCGGCGTCCTGCGCGGCGGCGGGGAGTGCGCACGCGAGAGCGAGCAGGGAAACGGCGAAAAGACGAGCTGTACGCATCGGGTGGGCTCCTGGAGGGATGCCCGATGCTAACCGCAATGGCATGTAGGAGGGGCTGACCAGCCATTCGGCTGTTGAAAGCCAGTCCCGACCGGAGGCGCTCGGCAAAGCATCGGGGCTGAAGCCCCTCCTACAACGGCATCGCAGCTTCTAGAATGCGTGAGCGTCGCACGTGCTGGTCCCGGGCGGACGCGCATCATCGTCCGCTGCGGAACCCCCATGCCCGACCTTGCCCTGCAGGTACTCCTGCTGCTGTTCCTCGCCGCGATGCTGGCGGGCTTCATCGACGCCATCGCCGGTGGCGGCGGCATGGTCACCATCCCGGCGATGCTGCTGGCCGGCATTCCGCCGCTGCACGTGCTGGGCACCAACAAACTGCAGTCGCTGTTCGGCTCGGCCTCGGCCAGCTGGGCCTACGCGCGGCACGGGCACGTCGACCTGAAAGGACAGCTGCCGATGGCGCTCACCGCCGCGCTGGGCGCGGTGGGTGGCGCGTTGCTGGCGACCATCATCCCGGTGGAGTGGCTGAAGCTGGCGCTGCCGTTCCTGCTGGTGGGCATCGCCATCTATTTCGGGCTGAAGCCTGACATTGGCCACGTGGACCGCCACCAGCGCATGCGCCCGCTCGTGTTCGGGCTGACCTTCGTGCCGGTGATCGGCTTCTATGACGGCGTGTTCGGTCCCGGCACGGGGTCGTTCCTGATGCTGGGCTTCGTGGCGCTGGCGGGGTTCGGCATCCTCAAGGCCACGGCGCATACCAAGTTCCTCAACTTCGGTTCCAACCTTGGCGCATTCGCGGTGTTCCTCGCGTTCGGCGCGGTGCTTTGGAAGGCGGGGCTGGTGATGGGCGCGGGACAGTTCCTCGGCGCGCAGCTGGGCTCGCGCTTCGCGATGAAGCAGGGCGCCCGCATCATCAAGCCGCTGCTGGTCACAGTGTCGATTGTGCTGGCGATCCGGCTGCTGGCCGACCCGCAGCATCCGTTGCGGATGTGGTTCGCGTCCTTCTGATTCTGGATTCTGCAGGAGCGACGTGAGTCGCGACCGCGAGGATCAACCCGCCTGGATGGGTCATGCATCGCATGATGCATGCATGCCTGGCGTTGCGGGGCATGCGGTCGCGACTCACGTCGCTCCTACATCCACATCAGGCAAGGGCCTAGCGGAACACCACCGTGCGATGGCCGTTGAGCAGGATGCGGTGCTCCACGTGGCGACGGACGGCGCGGGCC
The DNA here is from genome assembly GCF_946886695.1 of uncultured Pseudoxanthomonas sp. The sequence goes on from NZ_CAMPJD010000022.1 coordinate 52,021, forward strand.
AGCACCAGCGATTCGATGTCGCTGCCCATGCGGACCAGTTCCTTCGGCGTCATCGCGTGGTCCACGCGCGCGACGTCCTGTTCGATGATCGGGCCTTCGTCGAGGTCGCGGGTCACGTAATGGGCAGTGGCGCCGATGATCTTGACCCCGCGCTGGTGCGCCTGGTGGTAAGGCCGGGCGCCCTTGAAGCTGGGCAGGAAGCTGTGGTGGATGTTGATCGCGCGGCCGGACAGTGCATCGCACAGCGTGGGCGAGAGGATCTGCATGTAGCGGGCCAGCACGACCAGGTCGATCCGCTCGCGTTCGACCAGGTCGATGATGCGCTGCTCCTGCTCATCCCGATGCGCCGCGGAGACGGGCAGGTGGTGGAACGCCACGCCGTAGGATTGCGCCAGTGCCGCGAAGTCGTCGTGGTTGGACGCGACGCAGGCGATCTCCACCGGCAGCTGCCGGCTGTGCACGCGGAACAGCAGGTCGTTGAGGCAATGGCCCTGCTTGCTCACCAGCACCATCAGCCGCGCCTTGCGGCGGGCGTCGTGGATCTGCCACTCCATCGCGAACGCGTCGGCCAACGGCGCGAAGCGCGCGCGCAGGGCGTCGGCGGTGATGGCCTCCGGCAGGTCGAAATGCACGCGCAGGAAGAAACGGCCGGATTCGTCGTCGCCGAACTGCTGGGCGTCCAGGATGTTGCAGCCCGCGTCGAACAGCAGGCCGGTGACGCGATAGACGATGCCGGTGGTGTCCGGGCAGGAGAGCGTGAGGATATGATCGCGGCGCATGAGGGGCTGGCTTACTCGCAACCGACCGCGGTGATGCGGTTGTCGGCGTCGATGTAGACGCGCAGGCGGTCGTCGCGCGTGCCGTGCTTCACGACCGTCGTCGGGCCGATGGGGTTGACCAGCCCGGCACCGCTCTCGCGCGACAGACGCTTTAGCGTGTCCTCGTCCGCGGGCTGGCCGATCGCCCAGCCGAGGGCGGCATCGCTGCAACGGCCGCTGCCGGCCACCTGCGGTCCCGGCGTGCTGACGCAGGAAGACAGGGCGAAGGCGGCGCCTGTCAGCAGGCAGGCCCGGAAAGACGAACGGCGCAACACACGAGGGGATGTCATGGCAGCATCTCCGGATGCAGGGGAGGATCGCTGTTTAACACACTCGCTGGCATAAAGGGCGAGCCCCGCCATTGTCGCCTGTCGCCATCCCGCGCCCACGGAGATCGCCATGGATCGTCGCTTCGTTCTGCCACTTGCCCTTGCCGCATCGCTGTTGTCTACCTTTGCTTCCGGCCCCGCCGTCGCCTGCACCCGACTGGTCTATCTGGGGGCGGACAATGACGTCATCACTGCCCGCTCGATGGACTGGAAGAACGATGTGGCGACCAACCTGTGGATCTTCCCGCGTGGCATGCAGCGCACCGGCCAGGCCGGGCCGAACTCGATCACGTGGACGTCGAAGTACGGCAGCGTGATCGCCACCGGCTACGAGGTCTCCACCACCGACGGCATGAACGAAGCCGGGCTGATGGCCAACGTGCTGTGGCTGGTGGAATCCGAATACCCGGCTTACAACGAGCGTGATCCGGGCCTGAGCATCGCCGCGTGGGCGCAGTACGCGCTGGACAACTACGGCAGCGTGAAGGAAGCCGTCGACGCGCTGCGCAAGGAGCCCTTCACCCTGGTCACCGACAAGGTGCCCGGCGAGGACCGGCTGGCCACGCTGCACCTGTCCTTGTCGGACGCCAGCGGCGACAGCGCCATCATCGAGTACATCGACGGCATCCAGGTGATCCATCACGGCCGCCAGTACCAGGTGATGACCAACTCACCGGTGTTCGACCAGCAGCTGGCGCTCAACGCGTACTGGAAGCAGATCGGCGGCACGGTGATGCTGCCGGGCACCAACCGCGCCGCGGACCGCTTCGCGAGGGCATCGTTCTACGTCAACGCGATCCCGAAGAGCGAGGACCCGGTGAAGGCGCTGGCCAGCGTCTTCAGCGTGATCCGCAATGCATCGGTCCCGTTCGGCATCAACACGCCGGAGGAGCCCAACATCTCCTCCACCCGCTGGCGCACGGTGGCCGACCACAAGCGCAAGCTCTACTTCTTCGAATCGGCGCTGACGCCGAACACCTTCTGGGTGGACCTGAAGGAGGTGGATTTCTCGAAGGACACCGGCAAGGTGCTGCGGCTCGACCTGGGCCCGGACCAGCGCAACGTGTTCGCCGGCAACGCGGTGAAGGATTTCAGGCCGGCGGAGCCGTTCGTGTTCCTGGGCCTGTAGTCACAGGTCGAACGCCAGCAGGTCGTGGCCGGTGGCGGCGCGCACCACGCGCCGGTACAGCACGTTGCCGCTGCCCGCGTTGGTCAGCACCACCAGCGCGCGCTGGCCGGCCGCATCGCCGAGCGCGAAGTTCTTGAAGATGCCGCCGTTGCTGCCGGAGTGGTAGAACACCGGGCCGCGCGGCGTGGCCTCCAGGTTCCAGCCCAGGCCCTTGTCCGTCCAGCGGCCGGGCACATCGATCTGCCTGGTCAGCATCGCGCGCCGCGTGGCGTCGGTGATCTGCCAGGATTCGCGTGGCGTGCGCACCATCAGCGCCATGAAGCGGGCGTAGTCCTGCGGTGTGGTGCGCAGACTGGCCGCGGCATTGGCCAGGATATCGCCGGGCCAGTTCACCAGCCCCTTCGGCGTGATCGCGTGCACGTCCGGCAGCGCACGCGCGGCATCTTCGTAGCGCCACGCCGACAGCGGCTTGCCCCAGCGGTCGGTGACCACCTGCGCGGCGCTCCATTGTTCGCGCAGCATCTGCGGCGGCATGCCCGGTTCCTCGTCCTCGACCGCGCGATGGCCGTACACCGAACGCGCGGCGAGCTCCGCACTCCACGTATAGCTGCTGTCCTCCATGCCCGCCGGACCGAACAGCAGGCGCTGCATCGACTGGTCGAGGCTCTCGCCGGTGAGGGCTTCCACCGCCAGCTGCAGCCAGAAGATCGCTTCACCGGAGTAGTCGATGCGCGTGCCCGGCTTCACCGCCGGCACCAGCTTTTCGTTCGCCGGATCCTTGCGCCAGTTCGGCAGGCCGGTGGAATGGCGCAGCACATCGCGCGCGGTGACCAGATCCACCCACGGATGGTCGGCCAGATAGTCCATCCGCCGGTAACGCACCAGCGGCGCGTCGAGATCGATCACGCCCTGATCCGCCAGCTGCAGCATCATGTAGGCGAACACCGGTTTGCTCAGCGAGGCATCCTCGAACAGCGTGTCGTCCGCCACAGGCGCCCGGGTCTCCGCGTTCGTCACGCCCACGTTGCGCGACCACACCACCTCGCCCCGCTCCACGACGGCCATGCCGATGGCCGGCACGCGCAGCGCCTGCATCAGGCGCGGAAGGTCGTCCAGGAAGGCGTCGGGCGGGATCCAGGCCGCTGCGTCGTTGCAGGCGGCAGCGGAGGCGAAACGGGGCCAACCGCCCGCGACCAGCGGCGCCGCCGCCACGATGGACAGCCAGCGGCGGCGTTGCGGGGAAACTGGCGTGGCGTCTGGCGTCATGAGGGGGTGCGCACCGGGAGGCATGCGTAAGGAAGACGAATGAGCGTCGAGAACCCCGCCTTTCATCGGGTCACCCGCGGATGAACGGCGAGAGATGCGCAACACGGGCTCGACGCGTTGTTCACCCTGCGCCAACGTGGCCGGCGACACCGTAGCCGCACGTCCACACCGGGAGTCGATCATGACCGGGACCGTGTTCTTCACCGAGGAAGTCTCCAACAGCAAGGTCGCGGCGATCTGCCCTAGCGTTGCGGTTGCCCGCCTGCAGGCGACCCGGGTGCGCGAGGCGCTGCATCTGTCCGAGCGGCAGGTGCAGGTCCTGGTGCCGGGGGAAACGCAGCCAGGGCGGAAGCTGGAACCGGAAAGCCATGGCATCTACCGCACGATGCTGTGGTCGCATGCCAAGCTCGGTGTGTTCGGCATGCTCGCCGGCCTGCTGGCCTATGCGGTGCTGCGGATGCAGGCGGTCCCGATGATCGTCCAGTCGCCGTGGCTGTCGCTGGGCGCATTGCTGTTCTTCGGCGCGATCACCGGCTTGATGCTGGGCGGGTTGGTTACCCTTCGTCCGGACCACGACGCCTACGTGATGAAAGTGCTCGGCGCGTTGCGCGAAGGCGACTCGGCGGTCGTGGTCCATGCACTCTCGGCCGAGCAGAAGCGCGAGGCCGAGCGCATCCTGGCGCAGGCGGGCAACGAGACGACATCCACCCTCTGAACGTCGCGGCGGTCAGTCCTGCGCAATCGCGGGTGGCAACGGCGGTGCCGGCGTCGGCCGGCCCAGTGGATCCAGCGCGATCATCACGAAGTGACCGCGCGTGCACAGCTTGCGTTCGCCGGTCAGCAGGTTCTCGGTGATGACTTCCACGTCCACGTTCATCGAGCTGCGGCCGACCTTCACCACGCGGGCGACCACTTCCACCAGGTCGCCCTTGTGGATCGGCTGATTGAAATCCACCTGCTCCGAGCGTGCGGTGACCACGGTGCTGCGCGCATAGCGCGAGGCGACGATGAAGGCCGACATGTCCATCCACGCCAGAGCCTGACCGCCGAACAGCGTGCCCAGGTGGTTGGTGTGATCGGGGAAGACCATGTGCAGCAGGCGCGCCTCGAGGGGACGCACTTCGGCGTTGGCCAGTTCGGTCATGGTGGTACTCCGGTTAGCGTGCTCCCGGCGGCAGCATAGCGCGCCGGGATGTCATGCCGGTGTAGGAGCGACGTGAGTCGCGACCACACGAGCGAATGGCCCGGATGCCCGGTGGCTTCGCGACGGCGCTGGGCCTGTCGCCGACGTTCCCGGGACGGTGCGGCGCCACGGGGCTTTCATTGCGTGGTCGCGACTCACGTCGCTCCCACAAAACGCCAGCGCTAGAACGCGTGGTCGAAGCCCACCTCGCCCTGCACGCCGAGCTGGTAGGCCGAGACGCGGCGCTCGAAGAAGTTGGTCAGCTCCTGCACGTCCTGCAGCTCCATGAAGGGCAGCGGGTTGCGCACGTCGTAGCGCTTGGGCATGCCGAGCTTGGCGAAGTGCTGGTCGGCGCAATGCTGCAGGTACTGGCGCATGTCGCGGGTGGAGATGCCGGCCACGCCGCCGGACAGTACGTCCTCGGCGAACTGGACTTCGCATTCGATGGCTTCCTCCAGCATGTCGTAGACCTGCTGCTGCATGGCGTCGTCGAACAGGTCCGGCTCTTCCTCGCGCACGGTCCGCACGCACTCGAACGCGAACTCCATGTGGCAGCTCTCGTCGCGGAACACCCAGTTGGTGCCGCTGGCCAGGCCCGGCAGTAGGCCGCGCGAACGGAAGTAGTACACGTAGGCGAACGCGGCGAAGAAGAACAGGCCCTCAATGCAGGCGGCGAAGCAGATCTGGTTGAGCAGGAACTGCCGGCGCTGGTCGCGGGTCTCGATCCGCTTCATGTCCTGGATGGAATCGATCCACTTGAAGCAGAAGTCGGCTTTCTTCTTGATCGCGGGGATGTTCTCCACCGCGGCGAACGCCTTGAAGCGTTCCGACGGGTCGGGCAGATAGTTGTCCAGCAGGGTCAGGTAGAATTGCACGTGCAGCGCTTCTTCGTACAGCTGGCGCGACAGGTACATGCGCGCTTCCGGCGCGTTGAGGTGTTGGTACAGGTTCAGCACCAGGTTGTTCGACACGATGGAATCGCCGGTGGCGAAGAAGGCGACCAGCCGGTGGATCAGGTGGCGGTCGGCCGGCGTCATTTTCGAATGCAGGTCGGTGATGTCGATCTGGAAGTTGATCTCTTCCACCGTCCACGTGTTCTTGATCGCGTCGCGGTACATGTCATAGAACTGCGGGTAACGCATCGGGCGCAGCGTCAGTTCAAAACCGGGGTCTAGCAGCATCTGCTTGGGGTGTGCGGACATGGTGCGGTGTTCTCGTGGTTCTCCTTCTCCCCTCGGGAGAAGGTGCCCGTAGGGCGGATGAGGGTACGGCGAAGGCAGCGGCGGTCAGGCATCCTGATGTCGCCGTACCCTCACCCCAACCCCTCTCCCGGTGGGAGAGGGGTTCGAATCAAGGGGTCGGCGCATCCCTGCGCCCGGCACGTCCGTATGCCGTGATCCGTCGGGGAGCCCGACGTGGGAGACGGTTTACTGGCACGCCTCGCACGCTTCCGGATTCTCCAGCGAGCAGGCGATGGCTTCGGTCGGCGTGTACTCGCGCTTGGGCTCGGTGGCTGCGACCGTGCTGACCGTCGTCTTCGCGATCTTCGTCGCCGGGCGCGAACGCAGGTAGTACGTGGTCTTGATGCCCTGCTTCCACGCGTACATGTACATGGACGACATCGCGCCGATGTTCGGACTTTCCATGAACAGGTTGAGCGAGGCCGACTGGTCGATGAAGGCGCCGCGGCCGGCGGCCATGTCGATCAGCGAGCGCATCGGGATTTCCCACGCCGTGCGGTAGATCTGCTGCAGTGTCTCGGGAATCTGGGCAATGCCCTGGACCGAGCCTTCGGCCAGCTTGATCGCATCGCGCGTCTCCGCCGTCCACAGACCCAGCTTCTTCAGCTCGTCCACCAGGTAGCGGTTGACCTGCAGGAAGTCGCCCGACAGCGTCTCGCGCTTGAACAGGTTGGACACCTGCGGCTCCACGCACTCGTAGCAGCCGGCGATCGAGGCGATCGTCGCCGTCGGCGCGATGGCGATCAGCAGCGAGTTACGCAGGCCATGCTCCTTGATGCGCGCGCGCAGGGCGTCCCAGCGCTCTGCGTTCTCGGGCACCACGTTCCAGGCGTCGAACTGCAGTTCGCCATTGGCAGCACGGGTGTCGGCGAACGACGGATGCCGGCCGCGTTCCTGCGCCAGTTCCACCGAGGTTTCGAGTGCATGGAAGTAGATGGTCTCGGCGATCTTCGCCGACATCGCACGCGCTTCGGCACTGTCGAATGGCAGGCGGAGCTTGAAGAACACGTCCTGCAGGCCCATGCAGCCCAGACCCACCGGACGCCAGCGCAGGTTGCCGCGGCGCGCGGTTTCGATCGGATAGAAGTTCAGGTCGATCACACGGTCCAGCTGGCGCACGGCCAAGCGGACGGTTTCGGCCAGCTTGTCGAAATCGAAATACCCATCCTCGTCGAAGTGGCGGGCTAGGTTGATCGAGCCCAGGTTGCACACCGCCGTCTCTTCAGCCGAGGTGACTTCCAGGATCTCGGTGCACAGGTTCGACAGGTGGATGACGTTGCCGGTGCGCAACGTCTGGTTGCTGGCGGCGTTGCACTTGTCCTTGAACGTCATCCAGCCGTTGCCTGTCTCGGCCAGCGTACGCATCATGCGGCCGTACAGCTTGCGGGCGGAGATGGTCTTCATCGCCTTGCCTTGCGTCTCGGCCTGCGTATACGCCAGCTCGAATGCAGCGCCGTACAGGTCGGTCAACTCCGGCACCACGCGCGGATCGAACAGCGACCATTCCTGGTCGGCCTCCACCCGCTTCATGAAGAGGTCCGGCACCCAGTTGGCCAGATTGAGGTTGTGCGTGCGGCGCGCCTCGTCGCCGGTGTTGTCGCGCAATTCGAGGAAGTCCTCGATGTCAGCGTGCCAGGTTTCCAGGTACACGCAGGCCGCGCCCTTGCGCTTGCCGCCCTGGTTGACCGCCGCGACCGAGGAATCGAGCGTCTTCAGCCACGGCACGATGCCGTTGCTGTGGCCATTGGTGGACTTGATCAGCGAGCCGCGCGAACGAACGCGCGTGTAGCTCACGCCGATGCCGCCGCTGAACTTGCTCAGCTGCGCGATGTCGCCGTACTTGGCGTAGATGGATTCCAGCGTATCCTGCGGCGAGTCCAGCAGGAAGCACGACGACAGCTGCTCGTGGGTGGTGCCGCTGTTGAACAGCGTCGGCGAGCTGGGCAGGTAGTCCAGGTTGCCCATGCGACGGTACAGCGCCAGTGCCTCCGGCACGTCCTCGCTCAGCGCGCAGGCGATGCGCAGGAAGAACTGCTGCGGCGTTTCGATCACCTTGCGGGTGTGCGGGTGGCGCAGCAGGTAGCGGTCGTACAGCGTGCGCAGGCCGAAGTAGTCGAAGTGCAGGTCGAGCGAGGCGTCCAGCGCATCGTTGAGCTTGCGCGCGTTGGTCTGCACGAAGTTCAGCAGGCGATCGTTGATCAGGCCGACCTCGTGGCCACGCGTCACCGACTGCGAGAACGCATGGATCTCCTGTCCGGTGACTTCCTTGACGATGTAGCCGGCCAGCAGGCGCGCGGCCAGGCGGCTGTACTCAGGCTCTTCGCCGGTCAGAAGCGCGGCGGTGCGGATCGACAGTTCGTCCAGCTCGCGCGTGCTGGCGCCGTCGTACAGGCCGGAGATGGTGCGCGTGGCCACGCGCATCGGGTCGATCGCGTGCAGGCCTTCGCAGTTGCGCTGCACCGCGCGCACGATCTTGTTGAGATCCACCGGCTCGCGGCCGCCGTTGCGCTTGGTCACGCTCATCGCGGTGGCGGTGGGCGGCGGGGTCAGCGAAAAGGCGTCTTTCTGGGACGGGGTGGTGCCGGCGTCGGCGACGGCGCTGTCGATCTGGGTCACGAGATTCCTCCATGCGTGGTGCACGCGGCGGCCCGTCCCTCGCGGGGCAGCGCAAGGCCGGATGGAGGATCACAGTGGGGAAGCGGCGTCGCAGGGAGCGCGACCACGCAGACGGACTGCGGGTGCCCTGCTTCGCCAGCCCTCTCCCCCCGGAGAATCCGCGGCCGGCACCGCGCGGTGTGCAACGCGCGGCTGTCGGCAGGTCTTCGGACTCATGGGCGCGAAGGGCGAGCCTTCTTCCTACGTCCGCCGCTTCCCAGGGCAAGGCCCCAGTGCTGGTGGCGGGTTCGTTCCCAATTACCGCTGCGGGGCAGTGCCGGAGTGGCGCGAACGCGTCACCGGCTTCCCGTTTTAATCCCGTGGCTTGCGACCACTGGAACCGACGGCCACAAGATAGTGGGGGTGTATGGAAGCGTCAACACCAAATGTTGTGTGGAACAGCCGATGTCGAGGCGATGCGGGTTTCACGAGTTGAATCCTTCTCCCCGCTCGCGGGGAGAAGGTGCCCGTAGGGCGGATGAGGGGCAAGCGC
>NZ_CAMPJD010000023.1 GCF_946886695.1 uncultured Pseudoxanthomonas sp.
TGCCAAACACGGTGTCGCCCCGGGCGAAGCTGGTCACGTCCTCGGCGATCGCCTCGACCGTGCCGGCCAGATCGATCCCGAGAACCGCGGGTAAGGGGTGTTGTGCGTGCAACGCCTTCCCTGCGCGGATCTTTGTGTCCAGCGGATTCAGGCCCGCGGCTGCCACACGTACCTTGACGTGGCCTGGACGCAGCTCGGGAATGGGCACATCCATGAGCTGCAAGGGTTCGCCATCATTGACCAGGAGGGCGGCGTTCATCGTCATGGGAGAGAAATGCGCTTTCATCGGCGTGATCCGTAGTTGAGGAACAGAGGGGAGGGTAATGGCGCATTTTTGTTTGGGTAGACTTAGAATCTAATGCTGCACATACAAATTTGAATGCGTCATGGACTGGAGCGATGTTCAGATCTTCCTGGCGGTAGCGCGCACAGGCTCGTTAGGCGGCGCTGCACGCCAGTTGGGCATTACGCAGCCGACTGCGGGTCGGCGGGTGACAGCCTTGGAACAGGCCACGCACGCACGACTGTTTCAGCGTTCGCATCGGGGCCTGGTACTGACGGAAGAAGGACTCAGGGTGCTGGCGGCAGCGGAGGCGATGGAGGCGCAAGCCTTGGCGTTTCAACATCATCTGCTGGGTGACGCGCACTCGATCGCAGGATTGCTGCGCATCACCTCGTCTGACTGGTTTGGTTCCCATGTGATTGCCCCTGCGGCAGCATCCTTTTGCGTTCTTCATCCAAGGGTCGAGGTTGAGCTGCTGACGGACAGTCGACTCTATGACCTGACACGGCGTGAGGCGGATCTGGCCTTCAGATTGACCCCATTCACAGGCGGCGACATCGTGTCCCGGCGGTTTGTCCAACTCGACTATGGCCTCTTCAGCGCTGCGTCCGGGGGCTTTCCGGAGCCTCGTCTCATCACTATGGATGCAGCCTTCGAGGATCTGCCCGATGTGCGATGGCTCGTCCAGCATGTGCCGGAGGCGAAGATAGTCTTCAGAAGCAATAGCCGGGAAATCCAGGCGCGAGCATGCCAGCAGGGGGTCGGCATGGCCGTCCTGCCCTTGGCTCTGGCCAATAGGTTCCCTGGTCTTCGACGTATCAGCGTGCAAGAAGAACCGCCTGCACGAACCATCTGGCTCGGCTATCACCAGGATCTTCGTGAGCTGCCGCGACTTCGCTCTCTGATCAGTCATTTGGAGGCGGAGATTCCCGGCCTGCTGGCAAGCGCGGCCGCCACTCCTGTTGTCATGAGCTGAGGGAGTTGCCGCGGCCCCGTCGGCCAGAGGCCAACTTTCCCAACGACCCACATTCGAATGAACAACGACACGAGTCGGTAGCCGAGACAGAACAGCTCCAAGCCGCCATGGGTAAGCTAGCCAGCCGGAGGTCATGGCAACAACAACAGCTTGCCAGTGGTGCGTCTGGCCTCGAGCTGTGCCAGCGCCTCACCAGCATCATCCAGTGGATAGATCTGCCCGACGTGGACGTGGAGCCTACCGTCGATCATCCATTGAAACAGCTGCTTGCTTCGCTGCTGTAGCAATTCCCACGTGCGGATGTGATCCAAGAAGACGGCATAGCCGATCTTGACGCTACGGGGTAACGCCACAAGATCGATCTGTCGAAGCCCATCCAAGGCCGTACCGTACCAACACAGCGTCCCGCCGTTCTTCAGACTGGCCAGCGAGTCCTCGAAGGTTTCGGCACCGGAACCGTCAAAAACCACATCGACGCCTCGACCCTGTGTCAGCTCCAGCACTCTCTTCGCAAAGTGTCCGGTGTTATCGACGATGATGTCGTCAACACCTGCAGCTTTCGCCACGGCCACCTTTTCCGGACTGGAGACTCGGCCAATGACGCTTCCTCCACGAATGCGTACGATCTGAGTTAGCAATGTCCCGACGCCGCCTGCAGCGGCATGAATGAGGGCGATGTCCCCTGTTCGAACTGGATAAAATTCAGTTGCGAAGTGACTGGCGGTCAGGCCCTGCATCATGATCGATGCCGCCTCTTGATCGCTGACACCCTCGGGAATGGGGACGAGCGCCTCTTCCGAGGCGCATACCCAATCTGCATAGCTGCCCGGCACGAACACCCAGGCTACCCGCTGCCCGAGACGGACCCGCGTTACACCCGGACCTAGAGCGCGTACCACGCCCGCGCCCTCGACGCCCAGCGTCTTCGGATTAGGGATTTCCCTCAGAAATCTTCCTTCACGAACACCGATGTCCATGAAGTTGACGCCCGCCGCTTTGACTTCAACTGCAACCTCACCCGGCCCAGGGCGACAATTGGGACCCTCACGAAGCGCCAGCGCCTCGTTGCCTCCATCCCGCATCATCATGATAGATCTCATGGAGCGCCCCCTAGTGCCATGAACCACCCCGTGCCAGGGCGGCTATGAGGGCATGCAAGTCCCTCGCATCGTCAAACGTGGGCGCGTTTCGAGTGCCTCTGAAGCAATCATTCGCGATGCGAGCGTACTGAATGGCGACGTTTTGAGCAGGTGATCCGACGGCCGCGTGCATATCGTGTTCGGGTGGAATGTTCAGATCCCCCAAAGGCGCCCCGTTCCTTGCGCCTTGAAGCCTGGTGCCTCCGATGCCGACGTAGCCAACGGGGCTTGTCAGAAGCAGATCACCCTCAGTGCCATTCACTTCAACATGGAAATTCGTCCCTTGGCACAAGCCTCCTCTGAAGTGGCTCATGAGGGCCGTACCATCGCTCAAACGGGCCGATAGCAGGATCTGGTCAGGGACGGAGAGGGGAACATCACGCCCCGAGTTGCTCAACCTGATCGTGTGACGCGAGTTGCTTAACGTGCAGACATGATCAACAACGCGCTGACCTAGCGCATCTAGTAGCCCGTCGATCGAATGAGCGAACGGAACCTGCAACATGCCGGCGCCGTTGTCAGGATCCAATGTGTACTCAAAGCCGTCACTCATCTCATGACCCCACACGATACCGGAGCCGATCATCGTTGCAGATAGGACACGACCCACGAAGCCTTCGGAGATTAGAGTTTTCATCGTTCTGAAAGCGGGTGCCGAGCGCGTCTGGAGCCCAATGAAGTTCGAAATCCCGGCTTGCTGTGCCAGATCACGCAATGCCTGTGCTTCTGCAAGATTGACGCCTAGTGGCCACTCTGAGAAGACTATCTTGCCCGCATCGATGGCCTTGCTAATGGCATCACGGTGCCGCGTCACCTTGACGGTGACGACCACCATGTCCACTTCCGGATCATTGACCAGATCATGCGTGGAGAGGTGGTAGTTTGGGATATCAAACTTCTCCGCCGCCGCTTTGGCGACGTCCTCCTGATGATGAGCGAGGGCCTGCAGCTTGTACTGGGGCAGCGCCTTGAGGGCAGGAATGTGTGCCGAGGATGCCCAGCCTTGATCGGGATGAACCCCAATGATCCCGACGCGTATCGGATCGAAGGCCATGATGCTAGCTCCTAGTGATGGTTTCAAGGATGGTTCTGCGAAGCTCAAGCGACGAGATCTGCCACCCGTTTCCGCGGTCCTCCCAGCGCTCGAGATAGTGGCCGTAGCCATGTATCGAGGACGGCTCACCGCGACGCGCATCCGGATAGACGATGTAATCTTCCATCGACCAGATGACCGATGCCGCAGAGGGCGACTCAAACGAGAATTCCTCGTTATGCACCTGGTGAATGGAGCGCGCGCCAGTTAGAAAGCGCTGTGCGGATTCCGAGAACTCACCGCCGCCCCTAAAGCTGACCAATGCGTTGCCGTCGACATCAAAAATAGAAATCTTCGCTTCATGTGTAAACAACGCTTCAAAGTCACGCCAATTCTTGACGTCAAGGAATCGACAGTACCTGGCCTTCGCTGCACGAATACCGTTGCGATCTTCTAGTTCCATCGCGCACCTCGCTAATGATGCTCATCGTTGTATCGGTGTTGTGGCCTTACGGCTGTCCGTAAGGGGCGCAGGAAGAAGACGTCTCTGCCACAATCTCACCACCGTCCCTGATAGCAGTAGGGCGATGGCTAGATTGCTGAACACGAAGGTGGGAAGAGCCACTGTCGGACCGATACCGTTGGGTGCTCGAAATGCCATTTGCAATGCAGCGACGGAGATGGCGGTCGCACCAAAGCTGTAGCCCCAGTAGCTGGCACCGAATGGGTGCTGTAACACCCAGGGCAGGAGACGGAGAGCGAAAAGCAACTGGAGCAATCCGTAACCCCAAAGGCCCGAGACGATGAATTCCTCAGGGACGGGCGCATTGGCTAGGTAGGCAACGGCAGCGACCACTGGCGGAGCCGTTTGAATGCCGAGGGTCGGGCGCAAGCCGGTCGGCAAGGGCGAAGCCATCCATAGCCGGAAGAGCAACACGGACTCGATCGCCAGCCAACTCAGGACGCCCATACCCAAGAACAGCTTTCCCCACTCGGTAAGCCCGAGGACGCCGGCTACGATCGAGCTAATGAGATTGGCCGCTACTGCTGGCAAATAGAGGACCGGAGTGACCGAGTCCAGGTTCATGCCGCCGCGCCAAAGACCCGCAGCACGCCACGTTACAAAGGCGAGTTGGCCAGCCGTTCCGATAACCCAAAGCAGGAGTGCGATCGTGGGCAGATAGGGAAAGACCACCAACCCCATCAGCGTTGTAGTGGCGGGTACCAGCGAGACGAAACAGCACTGAATGGGGTGACGGATCTCGGCCAACGCTTCCTCCGTATCCAACAGCCATTTCATCCCGTACAGGATGAAGAGGAGTGTCCAGACCATGGCACCGAACACCATCAATGATTCTGCGATAGCAGCAGGCAATCCCCACAGCCTGGTGGCGGCCCGCCACGCACTGCCAAGCCCCACCAGTCCTAGAACGATGCCGAAGAAGGAAGCCGGGATGATAGGCGGCGACATGACCCATTTGCTCAGAGATCACGCGTGGCACGATCAAACAGGTTGAGGCGGTGAAGCCGGGCACGTGAGTGATCCCAGAGCTCTCGGGCATTCAGCGGATCTAGCGCGTAGTGCGCGACGCCGATTAGATCATCCGTGCGTGATGCCACTTCTATCGCCTCCTGACAGTCCTCGAAATAGCGACCACCCACCTCTTTCAGGAGGGGTGACACTGCAAGCAGAACCGATGTCGCAGCGCCTTGTTCGACGGTCTTTCGTCGATGAGCCGGCGTGCGCAAGCCACCAGTGTGACGCTGTAGCGCCGTGGCAATAGCGCCCGGATGGACCGCGTTGGCAAAAATGCCGCGCTCACGTCCCCACCGGCGAGTCACTTCGACAGCAAGCAGCGAGCAGGCGGTTTTTGACTGCCCGTAAGCCAGAATCGGATCGTAGGGACGGAACTTGAAATCCGGGTCCTGCAGGATGACCGGACTGAACTGGTGAGCGCTTGAACTCAGACAGACGACGCGAGCGCCACCTGCTTGTGTAAGTGCAGGCAACAGCCCCAGGGTCAGAGCAAAGTGGCCGAAGTAGTTGATCGCGAATTGGGCCTCCATGTCGTCCGCGTTTCGCGCCAGTGCTGGAAGCGCCATCACGCCCGCATTGTTCACCAGCACGTTCAATGGTCCCGTCCAGCGGCTCACAAAATCCAAGATGCTGCGCAGGTCCGCGAGGTCTAGCCGCTCGATGTGGAAGGAGCCGGGGGTTTGGACGCCAGACAATGAGTCCACCACGTCTTGAACACGGCTGGGATCGCGAACGGCCAGGACGACGTCCGCACCTGCCTGGTGCAAAGCCCGCACGGTCTCCGCGCCGATCCCTGACGAGGCCCCGGTTACGAGGATGCGCCGTCCGGTGAGATCCACGCCTTCAAGTACATCGTGGGTGGTGGACGTAAAGCCGAGTCTGGAGAGGTCGGTTGTCATGGGGGTCTCCGCGACGGAGTAGGGCAGCGCAGCACCCTGGTTATGAGCCGGCTGCGCTTCGAAGGGGCGAGTATAGAGAGCGCACAATTCGTTGCGCATTGCAGTCTTCTGCGCGCTTGCGGATGGCTTTCGCGTCATTGCGATCGTGTTTTCGACTGGCCGCTAGGTCATTGACGTGACGTGTCTTCTCGGTAGCGTCACGGCATTGCACACTGACATCTGGGCATGCAAGGCTCCCTATGGCGAACGCTCGTTTAAGTAGTTCCCTGGAAGAAGTCACTCGCATCTCGGCGAGTGTCCCCAATGTCTTGGCAGAGATCCTCCAGGGCGAAACCCGGGTTACGGGCCGATGGCAGCACGGTGCCTTCGAGGCTTATGTACCTCCGATGCAGGAGCATGTGCTTTCCGCGACTTACGAAGGCAGCGGCTGGGCGACCTCTAGCATCGAGGGCAAGACCACGCGCGCGCAGGCCAGAGCGGGGACCATCACCTTCTTGCCCCGAGGCTTTGATGGAACCTACCGGTGCACGGCCAATACGACCTCCAACATCTACTTGGGTCACGATCGACTGCAGAGCTGCGCGGATCATCTCGCTGAGGGGCGTTCGTTTGATCTTATGGATCGCATCCATTATCCCGATGAGCGTGCATTCGCGATCATGCGCATGATCGCGGACGAGGCTGATCAGCCAGGCTTGCATTCACGCCTGTTTATCGAGCAAGCCGTGGACCTGCTGTGTTTACAGTTGCTCAGGGCGCATACCTCGCTCTCAAGACCCTTACAGAATCGCCAACATGGACTCGCCCCATGGCAAGTCAAGCGTGTCACGCAGTACATGCGCGACAACCTGACACGGGATCTGACCCTACAAGAACTCGCCAACATCCTTGGCATGAGCCGTTTTCATTTTTGCACGGCTTTCAGGAAGGCCACGGGTGCCGCACCTCATGCGCATCTCACTCGCATGCGCATGGAAATGGCGTGCGGCCTCCTGCGAGGAACCGAGCTTCTGATCGGAGACGTCGCAGTGGCGGTGGGCTACGGCTCTATCGCCTCCTTCTCTACAGCCTTCCACAGATTCACTGGGCTCTCCCCTCGGGCGTACAAGAATTTGCGCCGGAACTAGTTTTGTAATTGCGATTATTCACGGCGACACATTTGTAGTGCCCTGCCTGGCAGGTCGGCTTTAGTGCGATTGTGGTCGGATTCTTCGCGATTGCGATCTTGAGTCGGCGATACCAAAAACGATCTTGACGGACGACGCGCCCGGGCGTGTCCTAGCACCGTCGAAGATGTAACCGGCTAATGCGCCTTCGACCGGGTTTCTCGCCGTCCTGATGGATGGCGATCCGATGCCTTGCCTCGCCGACTCTCCGCATCTCCCTGGTGCCTTCGCTCGTCCCCCTGGAGCTCGCCATGCAGCCAACGTCCCCCCCTCCCCAAGGCCCTGTCGATCTTCGGCGCCGATCTCTCATTGTGACCAGCGGCATCGTCGCGGTCGGCCTGCAGCTCCCGCTCATTGGCTGCAGCCGCCAACCGGCGGCGACGAGCGAAGCACCCCCCACACCCACAGAACACTGGAGTAAAGCCATGGGCACCTTCACCACCAAAGATGGCACGAACCTCTATTACAAAGACTGGGGCAAGGGCCCCATCATCACTTTCAGCCATGGATGGCCGCTGTCGTCGGACAGCTGGGAAGCCCACATGTTCTTCTTTGCCTCACAAGGCTTCCGCTGCATCGCGCACGATCGCAGAGGACATGGCCGCTCCAGCCAGCCTTCGGGTGGCAATGACATGGACACGTACTCCGATGACCTGGCGCAGCTGATGGAGCACTTGAACATCACTGACGCCACGATGGTCGGCTTCTCGACCGGCGGGGGCGAGGTCGCTCGCTATATCGGTAGGCACGGAACCAAGCGCGTCAAGAAGGCCGTACTGATCTCGGCGATTCCCCCGCTGATGCTCAAGACACCGGCCAATCCGAACGGGACTCCAATGGAAGTGTTCGATGGCTTGCGCAAGGCGTTTCTGGCCGACCGCTCTCAGTTCTTCCGCGACGTCCCGTCTGGCCCCTTCTATGGCTTCAACCTACCCGGCGCGAAGCCCCAACAGAGTTTGATCGACTTCTGGTGGCTCCAGGGAATGATGGGCGGTTACAAGAACACCTATGAGTGCATCAAGGTGTTCTCGGAGACCGATCTGACCGAAGACCTGAAGAAATTCGATGTACCGACGCTTCTGGTGCATGGATCCAAAGACCAGGTCGTGCCGATCATTGCGGCCGCTGAGGCAGCAGCCAAGCTCGTCAAGGACAACAAGCTGCTGGTCTATGAAGGAGCGCCGCATGGCCTGGTCGATACCTATCGCGATCGGCTCCTTGCCGATGTCCTGACCTTCATCCGCGGCTGACCTTGTCAGTCGCATGCCCTTGAGACCCCCCATGAACACACATCACCGACTGCCACGCTACCTTGCGCGTGTCTACCAGACGCTGCTTCTGATCGCCGCTGTGCTCGCTCCCGGACTGTCGCTGGCCCAGGAAAGTCCTGTCATCAAGATCAATGCCGAAGCCGAGAAGGCGGAGATCAAGGTGACCCCATTAAGGGGCAACGTGTACCTCCTGGAAGGCTCGGGAGGCAACATCGGCGCTCTGGCAGGACAAGACACGAAATTCTTGGTCGACGCGGGCATTTCCGTCTCCAAGGACAAGCTCTCCCGCGCGCTACAAGGGTTGGGACCAGGAAGGATCAGTCATGTCGTCAACACCCACTGGCATTGGGATCATGCTGACGGCAACCCGTGGCTGCCGGGGAAGAATGTCGTGGTGGTAGCCCACCCGAACACCGCACGTTACCTCGCTCAGACTGAGCGCGTGGATGACTGGAACTACACGTTCAAACCACTCGCGGCATCTGGCCAACCAAAGGACCTTGTTGATCATCACAAGTCGTACAAGCTGGGCGGCGAAGGCATCGAGGTGGTGGCGCTGCCGCCTTCCCACACCGATGGCGACCTGTACATCTACTTCAAGAAGGCGGATGTACTCTTCCTAGGTGACACGTTCTGGAATGGGGTGTACCCCTTCATTGACAATGAGCATGGCGGCAGCATCGACGGGATGATTCGTGCCGTGGATGTCGGCCTCAAGGTCGCCGGGCCCAACACGATCATCGTTCCAGGCCACGGACCGGCGGGCAACAAGCAGGACCTGGTCGCTTTCAGATCGATGCTACAGACCATTCGTGACAACGTCTCCGCACTGAAGGCGTCGGGCAATAGCGAGAAGGACGCGATCGCCGCAAAGCCCACTGCTGCATACGACGCCAAGTGGGGCAACTTCGTCATCAACCCGGATTTCTTCGTGCACCTGGTCTATAGCGGACTTTGAGCTCGGGATACGGTTAGGCGGCCAGGGAGGTTGCTGTGGCGGGCAGCCTCCACCGCTCGATGTCTTAAGGATGGAGATCGGCATGGACGTAGCGGAGACAAGGCCCGAACCGGTGACGGCGTTCGTATTCGCCGGTGGCGGCAGTCTTGGCGCCGTCGAAGTGGGCATGCTCCTGGCCCTCATGGAGTGGGGTGAAAGGCCGGTTTTTCTGGTGGGAGCCTCGGCTGGTGCCATCAATGCGGTGCTCTTTGCCGCGCAGCCCACCTTGGATGGCGTTCTTCGGATGGCATCGATCTGGCAGGGCGTACGTCGTCGCGACGTATTTCCGGTGAAGCTCAGTGGCGTGGTCTCCGGCATTTTCGGGAGTAGCGGCCATTTGGTCAGTTCCGAAGGATTGCGCCATCTGCTAGGACGGCATCTGCCTTATTCACGCCTGGAGGAGGCTTTGCTCCCGGTTCACGTGGTCGCGACCGATGTAGTGTCCGGACGTGAAGTTGTTCTCTCCCGAGGTAGCGCGATCGATTCGGTGCTCGCCAGCACCGCGATCCCAGGCGTGTTCTCACCGGTGATGATCGATGGACATCTCCTTGTAGACGGCGGCCTATCCAACAATGCCCCCATTTCTGTTGCGGTCGCCAAGGGTGCCAAGCGCGTGATCGTCCTGCCGACCGGATTCGCGTGTGCGAGGAGGGCGGGCGCGGAAGGCGTGGTGCCCAGAGCCATGCATGCCATCAGCATGTTGATTGCATCGCAACTCCTACGTGATGCCGAGCATTGGTACAACAGCCACATCGAACTGAGGATCGTACCGAGCATCTGTCCACTGAGAACATCGCCGTACGATTTTACAGAAACAAGCGAACTGATCAGCCGGGCTCACGTGGCCACACAGGCATGGCTGGAGCGCGGTGGGCTCGAAGTTGCAGAGATACCCAAGCAGCTGGGTTTCCACCACCATTTTTCATCTGCCTCGCACTGAGTCAGCGACGCGCGCCCGATCCCGGGTCGGTTGAGGCATCCCCCAAACACATCGAGGTCTAGAACAATGCCTTTCGTCAACATAAAACTGGTAGATGGCGTTTTTACGCCGGAGCAGAAGCATGACATGGCTCGACAGATCACCGACGTCATGGTGCGCTGTGAAGGCTCTGAAGCTTTTCGCGAGGTCGTCTGGGTGCTGATTGAAGAACTTCACACCGATGGCTGGCACATCGGGGGAAGACCCTTCGAAGGACCCAAATCGCTTATGGAGACGCTGCAGCGGTCGAAGCACATGTTCGAGATGATCGACGGCCACCCCACAACACGCCCCGAGTTTGCAGCCAAGATGCCGCCCAAGCGAGCGGACTGATCGAGGCTAGACACACTACCGTCCTTGAGGTGATTTATGTCTGCTCAGAATCCCGTCCTGAACATCGATATTCCGGTTGTGCTCTCCGAGGTAAAGAGCGTCTTCAGCGTCGCGGCCCTCTCCTTCGAGGGGGACTTGCCCGCCTCTCTGTTCCACCTTGGCCTGATCATGGACGACGTCTCCGCTTGGAAGGCAAAGTCGTCGGTGATCGTTGTATTCCATACCAATGCCGGTCACGTGACCTTGGCGGATAAGATCTACAACGCTGATCGGAACATCAGCACCGGCAATCCGTACAAGGGACTGGTCCAGGAGCTGATGGCCCGCGGAGTGAGCGTCGAGCTGTGCGGGGCAACAGCCCAGGCCCATGGCTGGGGTAACGGTGACATCCTGCCGGGCATCAAGATCAATACCGACGCCATGGCGCGAACGACCCAGCTCGTGCAGGAAGGCTACGTCAAGATCTCCGAGTACTGAGCTAGTCGAGAGGCTCGCAGTTCAAGGTTAGCGTTGCGGGCGAGCGTTTGTCTTTCGCGCCCGCTGCGCGGTGCGAATCTTTGCCATTGATGACTACGGTGGAGCTGGAGATAAGGGCAGCTTACAACCCAGGGTGGGCAACGATTGTTGACTACAAAGGATCTACGACTGCTGGTTCCTTAGTTCAGCCAACAGTGCATTACCAAAAAATAATGCGCTTGCTCGCCTGTTGGAGGAGTTAGTCATGTGCGTTCAATCTGCTAGACAAAATGGACTTCGCGCTCTCGATGCATCAGCCTGTGGCCACGCGGCAAACGCCATTCTTCAACAGCGATTGTCTGGACGTAGGAGCGCTCGTGTACGAGCAGTGGCCAAGGCTGTGGTATTCATCGAGGCTCAGTTTCGCCAGAATCTATCTCTAAAAGACATCTCCGACGTTGCCTGCTTGAGTAGATTCCATTTCTCACGAGTGTTCCGTGAGGACATTGGACTAAGTCCGATGCAGTATGTCCGCTGGCGCCGCCTCGTGGAGGCGGAACGTCTTCTAGCTGCAGGGAAGCACCCCTTGATGAGGGTCGCAACTGACTTGGGCTATTTCGACCATAGTCACTTCTGTCGATCATTCCGCGCAGCTACTGGCCTTCGCCCAACGCAATTCATGGCCAAAGGGTCTGCCGTAGATGGACCGAAACAGCGGGAAGCGACTCTGTCGCAGGGCTCGCAGAACGGTCGGGCGGATTAATTCGCTTTAGCTGTGGCCTGAAACTGCTTGACCGCTCGCTGCGAACCGTATCAGGCTCGAACGTGTTAACGCCCGAACCTGACTCAGTACGGAGGGCTCTGGCTTCCACTAGTGCAGCCGCGAAACAAGGTTCAACGCCCTTACGGTCAGATACATCTGATAACCGCTCTCTACAACCAACTTGTCAGCTATCGCCCGAAGATACTCAACTACCTGTTGTGCCGTGAGCGAGGAACCCCTTTCCGGATCCACCCAGTGCTTGTCTCTTCTTACTGTGAACAGCAAGCACCCAGCGCGCCGATTCTCTGGAGCCAAGTAGCGCTCTACCAGCTGAGTACGCAGAGCCGCTTCCAGTTCACGAACAGAGTAATTCTCTCCAATCTTCAGTTCGATGACAGCTTCCTGATTGCTAGCTGTGGAGCGAAGTCTTATGTCGGTCTCTTTCTCTTCCGCGGTTACCGCCTCTTGAATAACGACATAGGCCCCATATTCTCGATCCCTAAAGAATCGAGATAACTCGCGACGCATCAAGGCTTCTACGTTTGTAGTCGACCACAACTGCCGCGAAGATTCGTCCTGTAGAATGAAATCGTCCAAGTCATCCAACCTTGAAGCCAGCAAGGCGGCCATGTCGGCCCGTATGCGAGGGGCAAAATCGTTCCGCTTCTCCAGCGCGATCAGCGCCTCCTGCCCCAGTTGCGGGCTATCAATCTCCTCCGCCATGGCTTCGTTTGCTAGCGCCACAGCCCGATCGCGCAGATGGTCCATCAAACCATCCGCCGCCAACTTTCGTTTGGCCTCCCAGGCATCTATTCCCTTCGCCGACAAAAGTGCATTACACAGAATGCTGCGTGCACGCTCCGCTGTGTCGCGTGGCCCGGGACTGAAGCATCCTTCACGAAGAACATCGTCAGCGACCCTTACGTATCGGTAAGCAAGCAGTGTGAGTCGCAAGAGAAGGCTAGGACTACTTTTCAGCTCCTCCCAATAGATCGCCTCGCCTGTATGGCGATCACCGAAAAGTTCTGCGATCCACTCTGTCGCGGCTCCATGGTTAGCAGGATCCAGATCTGCTGCCAAGGCCTCCAATTTCGATACCGTCAGCGAGATATTCAG
The DNA here is from genome assembly GCF_946886695.1 of uncultured Pseudoxanthomonas sp. The sequence continues at coordinate 12,949 of NZ_CAMPJD010000023.1, forward strand.
CTGCGACAACATGCGGAGCCAGAAAAGGATGGAGTCTTGAGATGAGCTAGAGACCAGGTGCTTCTCCGCAAGACCCTCCAGCCAGGCTCGCTCGGCGGGGCTGCAATGCCTCAGCACGACCTGTATGGCCTGCTTGAGAACTGCCGCATGCGCATAAGAGGGATCTTCGCCCGCGAGGACTTCCACTATCCACGCTTTTAGCTGATCAATCGCACCGCCAATCCACTCGCTGCCCGAGTGCTCCATGGACTGCAAGAGCATGGAATAGTTGGCCGGCTTCGTCGGGCTTCCCAACTCACCCTCGAGTTCCTTGGTCACGATCGCAAGCACCGTAGCAGGATGCACCTGAGCCAAGGTATCCAGCCAAGGGGGGAGCCCATTGCTGACCATCGCAAAGCGGACAGCTCGCTCTACCTCCTCGGACGAAAGACGGGCAGCCCATCCAGGCTTCTCGGCTTCCGCATAGAGACCCGCGATACCCATCCCCCAGACATCCCAGTACAGATTTCTCTGCTCTGGCTCTCGTTCGCACTTGAGAGACGGCGCAGGCTCCAAGCTGCGCCAACGCGCCATCAACGCCTCCCTCACGCGGCCGGCGGTCTGTTCGTCGAACACACGCTCTAGGAAGCCTCTGTTCCAACCTGGCTCTCCAGTACTACTTGCCAGTCGACGCATTGCGCGCCATAGATTGTAAGCAATGTTGGCTTGCCGCTCTTCGCTGTTGACTAACGTCGGATCATTTCTCAGTTCTCGGAACAGTCCGCACCAGCTGGCGTAGTCCTTAGCATGCTTGCGGCGCTGCGTTTCCTGATGTTCTCGCGATCTTCTGGCCCACGACGGCTCTTCAGCTGGCTGGCGCACTTTCTCGATTTCGGTGGCCAGCGATCCGGTGAGAGCCGGACTGTCAGCAACGAGTGGCAAGTATTCCGCCAAATGGCCGATTGCAGCTTCCGCGTCATGCGCATTTACGACAAGCATTACAAGCAGCTCCAGGGCAACGGCTCGCTGGGTCAACGGGCGTGACTGGTCTTGCAGATCGCTCTTGATCCAGGTTTCGTCGGCTAGAAGGTCTGGACTGAATGGTTGGTGATGATGGAATCGGAAGAGACGGGATCGGGGTTCCTGCTCCTTAGCGGGAAATCGTCGCAGCATCAGCGCATCGTGCGACCAGAAAACCTCGCGGCGCAATGAGACAGGCGCAGACTTCATCGCTTCGTGCAGGGACTGGATTTCATCACTGTCCGCGTGCTCTTCACTGGCCACGTGGAAAGCCAGCGAGATGGCATCTGCCAGGCTGGCGGCAGCCGAACATTGCTGGATCTCGAGGCGGCACAGCACTAGCAGGGTCGTGATCAGATCAGCACGGCCGGCTTTCAACCGATGATCGGGCGCATCCCACTGACAGGAGTGCTCTATCAGCGCGAAGACACCTTGTCGCAGCTCGGTGAGCTGATCGGGCCTGAGAGCCTCCCGTTCGCAAATGCGGGGAAGCACACTGAGGGCCCCGACGTACCTTCGCTTCTTGAACTGGAGACGTTTGAGAGCACCTAGCAACAGAGGTACTGTCATATAAATAGGGAACAGACGAACGATGGCGCCTTCAACCAAAGCTTGAGGCCATTGCGGCGTATCCACAGACATCTCTGCCAAAGCATCTGCAAGGCGAGGATCCTGCAGATCAGCCAGGGCGGTCAGTCCGTTGAGCCTTTCGCTTGCTGGCGCATTGATATCCCAGGCGGCCTGATGCGCGATGTCCGCACATTCGAGCATTCCACCGGCTCCGATAGCGTGCAGTAGCGTTTCTCTCACCTCTGGATTCTGAACACCCTTACTCCACAGCTCCTTGATGGTGGGCGCGAGATCAGCCGTCGAGAATCGCTGAATCTGAAGGGCCGTCAGCGTTTGCCCACGCCAGTTTCCTGCTCCGTGAGTTTCCACATGGCATCGCACGGCCCGCGCTCTGGCTGACAGTGGCAATTGGGCAGGATCCCCGTGACGCAGCAAGACGTCGGGCTCGCGCCGAAGAAGCTCCTCAAAGATTTCGTGGACGTCGCTCGCCAGCCAAGCGGCCACGGGCCTCATTGACGGCTTGACGATTTTGGTTCCAACTGGCGTTTCAACGAATAGCAGGCGCTTGAGGGTGCTCATGGGCAGCCCCGCGCGATAGAGATTGAGCAGCAGACACGAAGACAGATACTCGATCACGGATCGATTATGGAAACGCACTCGGCCATAAGTTGCCAACCCGAATAGGGGGCGCTCCAAGAGTGCCCAAACTTCTTCATGCGTTAAACCTTCCAAGACTAGCGCCGGGTCAAGCGCATCATCGCCTCGCGAAAGATCCACGTCTTGGCTGTGCCAGAACGTGAAACGACGTGTGAGTAGTGCCGCCAATGCTAATCGCTCAGCGCCTTCGCGTGCTTTGGAGGTGGATAGGTTGGTGCGGTCCTGCCGATCACTTGCGCTGCGTGGCTTTAGCTTCCTAGTGACGTCGGATTCGACCTGATCGCGGTGCGTACGCAGGGTTCCATGAATCTTCCAATCGCCGCACAGTGCAATGAAGTCCAGTGGACGCTTGGCGTAATCGTGAGCGTGCTGGCGATTGATGGCATCGAGTAAAGGGCTCGCATCAGAAATGCCATTGATTTTGGCCAGCGCCCGCATCTGTGGCTCTTCCAACGGCGCGAGCGCCACGTGCCTGACAGTTTGCCATTCCTTCTTATCACTCTTTCCTTTCTGCACGCCCATTGCCACGTCGGCAAAGAGGGTTTGTGGATCAACCACAGGCTCAACCTTCACCACAGGCAGGTACCGTTGTACGGACTCCAGGTCGACTGGGACCGGCCGTGTCGTGAGCACAATCCGTACTCGGTCGAGGCGGCCACGCAGATACTGTGAGAACTGCTTCAGCGTTTGGTCGAAGCGGCGGTGGGTCAGGGCATGCTCATCGATCGAGTCAAGGAAGAACGTGGCGATCTCGGTCTGTGCCTCGCGCCATGCTTCGAATCGCGCGTACACCACATCATCACTCAACGCCGTGCGCAGATCGCCATTTACCAGGCTCATCAGTTCGATGAAGAACGCCGGCTCACCTTTGTCCCACAGCTCGCGCTGCTGTTGCTGACACTCGTAGGTCTTTCCCATTCCAGCTTCGGAGACAATCAGGATGCGGGATGACTGCAGGAGATCGTTCCATCCAAGCTTTCGGCCCAGTCCGTACGCTAGCCACTCGGCGTGGTTATCCAACCCCGAGTCTTGTTCGGGCAAGGTATAGAAGGTGCGCGCCAAGGGCGGTGTCGATGATTTCATGCCGTTACATCCCTGAGTCATTGGCTGCGGCTGATCCGTCAGCGTCCAGTAGCCGCGCGGCTGGATTGTGCGCGCTACTGCCTGCTTGAAAATACCCCAGCACACTGGCTGCTGCCCGATGGTCGGTCATGGCCATCAACGCGGGCAGGGCGATGCCCTGACGGGCGCCTTCGGTGACAAACCCCGAGCGCAGGCTGTGCCCACCGAAGTCACCCTCCAAACCCGCTGCCCGGGCGCGGCGCTGGACGATCGCGGCCACCGCCGCGGGCGAAAGCCCCTCGCCTAGGCGCGACGCGCCCCAGACCCGTCGAAAGATCGGCCCGGTGACGTGCCCGGCCGCTTGCAGCCAGGCCTCCAAGGCAAGGGCGGCCGCGCCCAAGATCGGCTTTTCGGGTGTGGCGCCGGCGGCCGGACCCTCTTGCTGGGTCTTGCTGTGGAGCAGGCGGTAGACAAAGCCGCCTTCCGGCAGCCGATGTAGGTCGGCCAGATCGGCCGCGGCGATCTCGCTACGGCGGCGGCCGCCACTAGCAAAGCCGAAGCTCAACAGGGCGCGATCGCGCCGACCGATCAACGAGTCATCGCAGATGGCCAACATCGCCTCGAGCGCGGGGCGGGGCAGGGCGGTCTTCTGCCGGGGGCGTTCGCCCCGCTTTGCGGCCGCCCGGCGGGCCGCGGTCACCAGGGCTTTAACAGCGGGGCTGGCGCAGGGATTGGGCTGCTCGCGCAGCTGGTGGATCTTGGAGAGCACCGCCAGCCGGTGCACGACGGTATTACGGCTCAGTGGACCCAGACGTTGCTTGAGGCCGGCGGCGACCAGGGCGGCATCCAGCGCCGGCGGCAGGTCGCAGACCTGACCGCGGGCGGTCCGCCGGGTCAGGTGATCGACCAAGAACTGGATTACCACCGGTTCGGGGACCGGCCAAGGCAGGGCGCGTCCATAACGGCCCTGGCCCCAACCGCTCCAGTAGCGCAGCGCGGCGGCGTAGCTGCGGGTGGTGTTGGCCGCGGCCGCCTCGGCCAGCAGCTCCCGCGCAGCAGTGGCCGCCTCGCGCGCCAACACATGGGGATCCAGCGAGGGCAGATCGACCAACGGCCGTAATTCGTTCTTTATCATATGTACTATGTAGTGAAATAAACGTTTCTGGATCCCTACCGACGATAACTTTCAATTATCGAAGGTAGCAGCCAGAAGCGACCCTCGCCAGATCCAGGAGACCCCCAATGCCGAAGGGCATTTCCGAAACCGACGTCCACCAAGCAGCCGACACGCTGGTGGCGCGAGGCGAGCGTCCAACTGTGGAGCGAATTCGTGCCCATCTGGGCACCGGCTCGCCGAACACGGTGACGCGATGGCTCGAAACCTGGTGGCAGCGCTTAAGCGATCGGCTTCAGGCTGCGCCGCCAGCTCTATCGGCCGGAGAGCCGCCCGCCACCCTGGCCGAGCTCGCGCAGCAGTGGTGGGGACTGGCGGTCAGCCACGCACACACCGTTGCCGAACAAGCCCTGACAGAGGCTCGGACGGAACTGGAGGCGCGCTTCGAGGCCTTGGCCACGAGCGAGGCGCAGATCAGCCATGAACGCATCAGTTGGGCAGAGGAGCGATCGGCATTGGTCCACGCACGCGACTTGGCACAGCGCGGAATCACCGACTCTGAGGCCCATCTACAAGCACTGGGCCGGCATTTGGACGAACTGCAGCGTCAACACGCCCAGATGGACGCCGAGCGTGAAAGCTTGCTGGGGCAGCTCTTGGCTGCGCAGAAGGCCGCCCATGAAGCGGCGACTGCCGCCAACGCAGAACGCGTCGAGCGCGAGCAAGCACATCGCGCGGCTGAGGATCGGTGGTTGCAGGAGGTGGATCGGGCGCGCCAAGAAGCGGCACGACAAACCGCCCTGGTTGTCCAGCGAGACAAGGCCTTGGAACGCCTCACCTCGGCTGCATCCGATTTGCAGGAGCGACTCCGTGGTGCTGAGGCCTTGGCGGCGGCCGCCGAGGCTCGCGCTTCCACATTGCAGGCCATACATGCACCTCGCCCGAAAACGAAGGTGCCCCGCACGGCCAAGACCGCTGCAACCACGCCGATGGCATCCACCCGAAAGTCGCGCCGCAAGTAACCATCCAAGTTCATGCATTTACGTCAACGCGCTCGTCAGCACCTAAGGCCGAGGGCTTGAAGTCGCCCCCAACGCCGGCGCAGCATAGAAGCAGGGGCGCACGGGGGTGGGGCCATGGAAAGCATCGAGCTGGAGCTCGACGCCCAGTTTTTCTCGAAGGACGTCATCTCGCATACGGTCTACCGGTACTCCGGAGACTACTTCGTGCGCGTGGAGTGCACGGCCACGACGCACCGCGTCTCGCTGTCACCACGCACACCGGACATCACCACCAGCCATCTTGCGGAGCGGCTTCAGGCCGATGCCTGCGCTGATCGCCTGCGAGAGCAGCCGGTGTTCGTTAGCTATGCTTCAGGCTGCCGCCACACCGAGCCGGTGCGCCTGCCGCCGCTGGACTCTGCGCTGATGCTGGACATGAATGCGCGACATCTCGCGGCCGGTCCGGTGGGCTTGCTGCCGGCTACCAAGACAATGACCAAGCCGACCCTCAAGCGCTGGAGGTCGCTCTCGCGCCATGATTAATGGTACGGAGGGACGGCAGCAAATAGTCTCATGGGATCATGAGACCGGGCAGGTTGACCGAGTAGTCAAAGTGCTAATGTGGGGCGCGTCATTCAGGAAGATGATCGCACGCATGGCTTCATGTATCGGCAGCATGCCCCCATTTGCCCACTTTGGCATAACTCAGGGGTTATAATTCATGACCTGGACGGTCGAAGCCACTCCGGAGGTTGGTCAATTTCTAAGGGAAGAATTGACAGATGCAGAGCGCGTCGAGGTCTATGCCGTCATCAGACTGCTCGAGCAATTTGGCCCGAACCTGCCCCGTCCTCACTCAGGCACTTTGCGTGACGATGACATTTCCAAGCTCAAAGAGCTACGCATTCCCTACAAAGAAAAACAATTCCGAATTCTCTACGCCTTCGACTCTGAACGTAACGGAATATTGCTTGTGGGTGGCGACAAAGTTCCTCTTGGAGAGAAGCTCTGGTACCCCAAATTTATTAAGGAAGCGAAGGAGCTTCTCGAGAAGCATGAAGCACAGATTGCGATGAAGAATGAATCAAAAAAAGTCGACAAGAAGCAAGGAAAGAAGGAAAAAAGGAGAGCCAGATGAGCACAATCAATTTCAATGATCTGCTTGCGGAACAGAGCCCTGAGATCAAGAATGCCATTGAGGAGCGCTTTCGTTCTCTATTGGAGGCTTTTCCTCTTGGGGCAATGAGGAATGATTGCAATGTCTCGCAGGCCTTTCTCGCTAGCACGCTTGGAATAAGTCAAGCTGCGGTCTCCAAAATGGAGAGCCGAGGAGACATGTTGGTTTCTACCTTCTTTCGCTATGTGAAAGCGCTTGGCGGAGCCCCGCACCTTGGCGCAAAGATTGGCGATTGCGTTTATGCAATAGAACCCGTGGACTCATCTGCACGGGCATTTCGTGCGATCAGTAGCAAGCGCAACTCAAGAGAGTACTTCGCTGGGTTTGCGGAGACGAAGCTCCGCCAGGATGAAGATGCGAAGCAGAAGACTATTGCGCCTTGGATCCAACGAAATCACGGAGGCGTGGCCGTGTCAGTCAGCGTTGCTCACGGCCTGCTTGATGCGGTGGCCAATGAGAGCGCGTGCGATGACTACTATGCAGAGGCCGCGTAATCTGCCATGAAGCTTAGCCCACTACAGCTAGGACCCGTTGTCTATACCGAAGTCTCCGTCAGAGCTATTCCAGAAATCGACAGAGAGCTCCGGGAGGATAACCTTCCGGTCACCGTAGATTCTCAGATCTTCTACGATGAAGATGGGAGTCACTTCGCAATGCTAACAGTGAAGCAAGCAGACGATAGCTATCCCTACGTAGTGAAAGTGACTGCCTTTGCCACTTTCACTTTGGATAAAGATGGATGCAAAGCGGCTTATAGAAATCACTTCAATCCTGCGGTTATTGGCGTCAACATCGCGCGCTTACTGTACTCGACGGCGCGCGAGATGATCGTAAATCTCACTGAGCGAGGGCCGTACGATGCAGCCAAGATCCCAACGCTTATTCTTGAGCCTGCAGACATAGAAATTTCATTCTCGGAAGAGAAAGAAGAGGCTATTCTGAAAGATCAGTTCGACCTGACTGAAGAACAGTTACAGGCGTTAAAAAACAAGAGTCTGCCAATAGAGCAGGCAACCTTGACATCTACGAACAAGTCGAAAGCTCGCACTAAAATTGCGAAGACATGATCTCGCGTTTAGCTTTCGCGGCTTCTTGATATCACGGTGACCACGTTAAGCAGCGAAGTCATACAAGGCTCGTGCACGGCGCACACTTTTCGCCCAAGGGAAATCCTTAATGGCAGGACCAGAACGGGGATGCGTCTAGTACATCTGCCCGAAGAACCCAACGGGCTCTTCAATGACTTGTTCACGCGTCCACCCTAGCCAACGGCATCTCCAGGCAACGATCGGAGCAGGTGCTACAGCCAGTCGAAGAGTCAACGCCAACTTCCGGGACAAGCGGATCTGAGTTCTACTTCGTTCTGAAAAGGCCTCGATCAGAACAGACTCAGCAGCCTATTTCACGAGCCAGCGACTATAGGCTTCTACATCGATCATGGGCACAGTTCCACTGTGCTGAAGTCGCGAGATAAGTTTGAAAAGAAACGCGGTGGCAGGTTTGTTCTCAGTCGCGAACAGATATGCGCCGGCCGTTGGATCGAAGTGGAAGTGACCATGTGAGGCAATGCAGCCGATGTCTAGACGGCCCTGCTGCGTGTCCGCCGTCAGCGCGTCCTGGCAAGCAGGCCCGAACGGAGGCTTCCACTGGCTCTCAAGGGTTAGTAGGCCACCGAGGATCGGTGTTAATGGTTTTGCTTGGTAGACTCCATCGGCGTAGGGGATCGGCAGACTAGTGCGGTGCAGGCGGCGGACCGTGGCTACTTTCTGCTGCGCGTAGCTGACGATGCCCGCGTCAGCGGTCTGCTTGGCTTCGAAGACCGCGTACACGCTTTCGGCCGGTACGATGATTTGATTCTCGAACGTGAAAACGAATGGCGAATACTGACGATCGAACACCACGACGTCGATCTGATTGCTGAAATTTCCTTGACTGTCGACAACATGCGCCTTGGCAGTTTGGTAGCGCTTGGGCAAGTAGGTGTTGAGCAGTTCAATCCAGACATTTTCGCTGCCATCACCTTTGGTGCCAGGATGGCCGAAGGCGCGCCGGACCGTGGTCAAGCGCTGCTCGATATCATCGTGCAGCGACGACAGTAGTTGGGGGAGGGACCATTCACTCATGTCGGTCTCTTTGCCTCAGGATAAGGGGAACTTGGGGCCAAACAACGTCCGCCAGGTCTTCAAGGCATCGCCGTTTCTGCCGTGTCGGGCGTGGTCGATGGCGATAGAGGCCTGTTTGCTGGCAGCCATGAGCAATGAGCGTGCGCGGTCCTTTCGCGCGGCGTCCATGTCGTTGCTGATGGGGGGACCTAGGCCCGCCGGGTCTGGCCAGACATCGTGGATGCGGTCAGCCAAGGTAGCAAAGAGACCCTGCAACTCGCGATCAAACGCGCCGCCCCAACCGCCGTACAGGCATTCCAACGCCATCACTTCGATCAAGAATGATGGCTTGACCGGTTTGAGTTCTCCGTGCGCTGGGTTGTTATTCCAGTACTTGACCATGCGGACCAACCCTTTCCACTCATTGCCATAGGCTTGATGGGCTGCAGTAGCCTTTTCTTTGTGAATTTCGGGATCGGTTTTGATCCATTTGCCCGAGCCAGAATCCGGGATCTCATACTCGTTACCAATATCGAAAGCGGGTACCGCATCGATGCTCAGCACGCGGTAGTCGGTGTTGTCGTTGCTATCGACCACGATGCCGAAATCTACATTGACCGACCGCGCCTGTTTGCGGACGGCGGCCTTACCGTACTTCTGAACCAAGGCATCGTGGAACGCATCGAGGACCTCGCTGGCGGGCTTGCTTCGGTAATGCTTCTCAGTCGCCTTCAGGACGAAGAAGATGTCGATATCCTTGAGCGGCTTGGTCTTGGTATGCCGCGCGTAGGAGCCGGTGAGAAAGCTCCGTTCGATATCGAATTTGGTCTCAAGATAGTCCCGCACCTCGTTCTGGCGCTGGGAGGCGTTCTTTTGCTCGCGCTCATTCAGTTCGAGGCGAGATTTGAACTTGCGGAACGCATCATCGATCGTAAGCATCAGGTCTTCCTCCAATAGCCCGTGTGCGCCCCCAAGCCACTGTGCTCGACAGTTGCGCCCAAGCTTTGCTTGACCATGCCAGTGGTCGAGCGATAAGTGGTCGTGTACCAGCCATCCACATCAGGTCGGCCATCCTTGGTGTCCATAAGCAAACGATACTTGGCCTGGGAAGGCACCAGCCCAGCCTTTTTGATGGCATAGCGAAGTTGATCGGTATCGGTCCAGAAGCTGCCGTCGCCGCCCGACCAGCCGTACTCGATCGTGATATCCCAGCGGAAAACCAACCCATCGTCAGAAGGGTCATAGATTTCCAGGACGACCTTGCGCAGATCCTCGGTGCCCAACCACGTGCGGGTCGCCCGCATGTTGCTTTCCCAGCGGTCTGCAAAGTGCCCTGGGTCCAGTCCACTGAGCAGAATGATGTCCTTCAGGCTCTTGAGGATGTTGTCAGCCACGTAAGTGACGGAGTGTGTGCGAGAGTAGGTGGCGACGGTTGTCATGGCTTCAGGAAACCTCCCAAGTCCAGCGTCAGGCCGGGAGCAGGCGCAGCTGAAGCCGCGGCTTTGCCCGACACGGCAATGCCGGCCGACAGACTACGGGCGGTGATGCGCGCACTATGACGCTTGAGCGAAGCCTGCACCCAGGCCAGGTCCTCGTCCGTGCAAGGCAGGGATACAGCCCAATCCCCTTTGAGCGGATCGAATCCCAAGGGATCTTCGCTGGCGTCACTGTCCTCTATCGCATCGTCCTCGTACAGACAGTAGATCCGCGTGCGAGGCCCGTCGCATGTCACGATGATGGGAGCGGTATTGGGGGCATGATCTGAAATGATGCTGGCGGCGATCCCTGCAGCTGCTTGCAGTTCATTGCGCGCCGAACCCTGCTCACCTCGGGTCAGCAATTCGACGATCATTTGCCACGTTTGCGTCGCATCGCGAAAGGGCGAACTTCGAATCTTGCGACTGGCCACTGTCGTCATTTGACCGCTCCCCCCGTTCGCGCGTGCTTGGCCGTCCGCATGGCGGCACACAGGTGGCTAACGGTCATCTTGTTGGGATCCATCGCCACGTTCGGTTCGGTGGCCAATGCATTGGCGACTGCTTTTCTAATGGCACGTCCATCCAAGCCGACCGCCTCGGCGGCGCAGGTATCGAACTGCGCGCTCGTTGCGACCCTGGCGACGCCCGGAAAGGTTTTCGCCAGCCCCTGAAGACAATCAGTTAGGATCTGTTTGCAGGCTTGCTTGCCTGGTAGGGGTACTTCCATCACCAAGTCACAGCGCGACTTGAAGGCGCTGTCGACGGCTTGGGGAAAATTGCTGGTGGCCACAAACAGCAAATGCGGGTGCTGCTCAGCCAACATGTCTAACTGCACCAGCACTGCATCCGTGGCTCGGTGAACGTCCACCGGATTAGCCTCAAGGCTGAGCTTGGAGCGGTCTGCGGCCAACGTTTCGACTTCGTCGAGCAGCACGATCGTAGGACCTTGCGAGGCGGCTTCAGCGATGGCTTGGGAGAACAGATCCGACACTGCCCGCTGGGTCTTACCCATGGATGCACTGGTCAGGGCGTGCGGGTCGACCTCCAGCAGACGGAATTTGCCCGCAGGGAAGGATTCGGCGACCCGATGAGCCAAACCGCGAGCCAAGGAGGTCTTTCCGGTCCCGGGCGGTCCTACCAATAGCAGCACGCCATGCAAGGGCAGTACGGTACGGGCAACCTTGGCCCGGACCGTGAAGTTGACGATGGCCTGCGAAAGCAGCTGGCGCTTGCTTTCCTCATCCATGACGATCGAGCTCCACAACGCGCCCAGAGCCGGATCGGGCAGGGCAACACTGCGGTGTATGCCCTTGGGCAGGTCAATGGGGGGCGGGTTTTTGGTCATTCAGGGCCTCCAGAACCAAGCGTAGCGATGGGACCGAATACTTTGTATTCTCACAATAGCGTATAGTTTCTTTATAGGCAACTAACTATTCGGATGGTAGGGTGGCGGGCAGGAGGTGACCATGGAACCCGCACCGGCCCCGGCGGCCGAGAGACCCCGTTGGGGCCAAGCCCGGCGATTAACCTTTATCGACGTGCGCCTGCAGTACGACGGGCGCATAAATCGAAAAGATCTAATGGCCTTCTTCGACATTTCAGTGCCACAGGCATCGGCGGATCTGGCGCTTTACCAAGCCATGGCCCCAAACAACCTGGAGTACGACGCCCGACTGCGTACTTACGTTGCGCTGCCCACGTTTGCTCCGCAATTCGGCCGTTCTGCGGCAACTCGCTATCTAGACGAGTTGAGACGGCTAGCGCGCGAGGTCATTTCCGAAGAAGAGAGCTTCATCGGCTTCGTGCCTGCGACCGGTGTGGTGGCCACACCAGCGCGCACGATTGAAAGCTCAGAAGTTTCGACCATCGTGCGGGCAATTCGTGATGCGCATGGGCTTCATGTGCGTTATCAGTCCATGGACGAAGATCAACCCCAGCATTGGCTGCTGATGCCGCATGCCTTGGGTTTTGACGGGCTGCGTTGGCACGTGCGGGCCTGGTGCCACTCCCGAAAAGTCTTCCGCGACTTCGCCATCGGTCGACTTGCCATCCTGGACGTGCTTTCTGACGCGCAGCGTGTGGATCCGGCCACGGACGCAGGCTGGAATACTCGTGTAGACGTCATCCTGAAGCCACATCCAAAGCTCACCGGCCCGCGTCGAGAGGCGGTAATTAAAGATTACGGCATGGTGCGTGGCCGCTGCGTGCTCGCGTGTCGCAAGGCGATGCTCTTCTACACGTTACGTCATCTGAATCTTCAGGGATTGACGACTTCTGACAACCCCGCGACCCAACATGTGGTCGTAGACAATGCCGACGATGTCCAGCGCTGGGTGGATGAAGATCGATGTGGCGCTGTGGTCGACCAGGTGCGATGAGGCGTTCGGAGGCCTGAAGGATGGATAGCAAGACAGCGCTGGCCGTGGCCGCAATTGGGGCCTTGGGCGTCTTGGGGGCCGCGTGGATTACATCCCGATCGCGTGCTCCCGAACCGGCCGGCGAGTCGATACCTGTGGCGACTGTTACGCCTTCGGCTGCACCGGAGCATGAATCCGTGCAGGTGACGCTGCCTCTTGCTATCACCGGAGTGAAAATCGGCGAAGCCAGCGATGAGTTCGAGTTCGCCACACCGAAAACCCAGTTCTCTGCAGATGAAGTCATCGTAGTGACCGTTCACTACAGTGCTCAAGAACGTGTGGCCGACTTCCCCGTTCGATTATCCACTCGCATCATGTCCGGTATGATGGGGTGGGGAGATGCCGAACAAACGGCAGATATCTCCCGATCCGGCGATAGTTTCAAGACCTTTCGTTTCGTCCCAGACGGGAGACGCCTTTGGTCTCCTGGTGTCCATGTGGTGAACGTCTCGGTAGACGGGCACGAGGTCTACCGTCAAGTTCTTGATGTGGCTTACGAAGAGCAGAGCCGTCCCTGACAGCTCTGACAAAGCGACATACCGCGTGCTGTTGAACGACGAGACAGCGCTCTTCAGAGCGAGTCGAGGACAGACATAGACCGGACGCTCAGAATGGTTGACGCACGGACCAGGGAGCAGCAGCGGCTATAGGGAACTTATAGGAGATACAGATGCCGATGCAGCAATTTGTTGGCCAAAGGTTGTATCACTTGGTGGGTGCGGGACATCCGGACGCTGACCCGGAGAACTTCGAAACTCTGTGCGCAATCTTGCGATCGATGGAGTTGCGGACGTGCGAAGTTGCAGGTGAGCGTGGCGGGATCCGGACGCTCCGCGACCCCAGTCGTCCAGTGACCAACGGCGAGCCCATTCAGCAGTCCGTGGTCTGCTTGTGTGATATTCCGAGGAGGGATCTGCCCTTTCATGCTCGCCGCTATGGCCAATTCGGCATCGGAGTTAACCGATCTGTCGTCGCTCAATGGGGCGGTCGTCCCGTTATTTATGTTCCTTTTTCTAGAAAATCCCACGGTAGTTGGGGCGCCCGATTTCCTGCTGAAGTGAACTCCGTGCTCGACGGGCTGGATCGCTTCTTTCCAGACACGCCATGGGAGCAATCAAGAATAGCGGGGAGCCCTGCAAGGGATGTACAAGAAGCCGCTGATCTGGCAAGTAGCTTGATCACGCGTGATGTTCAGGCCTTCCTAAAATTCTGGGATGTGGATCTTCCGGAGGACCATCCTGAAAACTTCTACATGGAACGGGAGTGGCGTAAGTTTGGCAACCTTGCGTTGGCGTCGTGTCTCCAAGAAATCATTGCGCCCCGGATGTATCACGATACTTTGCGAGAGCTTCTTGATGATCTTCGACGGGGTGAACGCTACTTGATTAGCGAAGTCGAGTTGACCAGCGTCAGCGACCAGATGACCTGAAGTCGTTGCGCCGTGCCAAGTAGTTGCGGCATTCTTCACTTTGCCGGGGGAGAGGGCCGGTGGCATCCAAACGCAGCCAGGACAGTTGTCATTTCTAGGAAGACCCCTGAGCGCTAAGTGTTGTTTCGATTGTTTACATAACGGATGTTATGCGAAGTAAGCTATTGATTTTAAAGTATATTTAAAGCTTCCGCCTCAGTCAAGCCAGAGGCTTCTTCGCCCGCTCGTCCAGCCAGGCCGTCCGGAATGCGAAAGCATCTACAAGCGCATGGTGCCGGCGTGCCGCTTTAGCGGGATCGAGCTCGAAGTACCGCTCCAGCCTCTGCATCAGAAGACCTTCCCGTGCAAGCGTTGTGCGGTAGGGAGGAGTTGGAGGGCTCAGTTGTCGTCCGCTCCAAACTCTATTGAGCATCGTGAAGTCGAGAGGTGCATCAGCAAATATCTCCATGACACCCAATGGCTCCAGGAAGGCACGCAGAGCCTGCGTCATGGATGGGTCATTCAATGCAGCCTCACCTCGATCCAGAAGAGGGTAGACATTCTTGCTTACGAAGCTTGAAGGCATCCCGGGCAAAGGATCGCGCTCCGCGTAGAAAACATGTGCTCCATCCTCGCTCACCAGAGCCAAACTTACCAACTCGCGGAGGGCATCATTGGCCCACTCCGAATCTAGGAAAAGCCTGACCATCTAAGGTTGCACTCGATGGATCTTCATAGTTCGCGCCCATGCCGGCGTCGGAACACGCCCCGTAACCACCAGCCACGCCATGCGTAAGGCTTCCGCGTCGACAAGCGCGTGGTGGCGGCGCGCTGCGGCACGAGGATGGCCCGCAAAATAGTCTTCCACCAACATGCCCGTGGCGCCTTCCTTCAGCATTCGCGTCATGACGGGATTCGGAACCGGCCCACATGCCGCTGCCTGATCGTCTGAAAGGTCGAACCCAGCGATCACGTACTGTAAGAGGGCCAAGTCGTTAGGATAGTCTGCCACCACCATCGGCTCAGGGATGGCGCCCAAGAAGGCGCGCAGGCCGGTCGTCATTGCCTGATCGGTCATACGCCATCTGCCACGTTCGAGCAGGGGATAGACAACCGACCGCACGAAGTCGGTGGCCACCTCGGGCAAGGGATCGCGCTCAGCGTAGAACCGGTGGATTCCGTCTTCAGTGATGAGCGCCAAACTCACTAGCTCGGAGCCGATCGGGTCCGCCCATTCGGTATCAAGGAATAAGTAGGTCATGGCTTCAGCTTGACGTGTACTTCTTCGGCCAGATCACTGTTGCCCCCTTAACCATCTCCGGCTGGATGAAATGTGTATAGGAGGGAGGCTTTCGGCCCTCGATTACATCCATGCGATCAAGCTCCTTGGTCCTGGCAATCATCTCTTGGACAAGAAGCCACCGGCCTTCTTCAGTCAGGCACCAGCCACCACGCACTTCGTCATAGACAATGTGCGAGATGTAGTCGTCGGGATCTAAGACGGGCATAAGCAACCCCGGTGAGAGGTATGGTGCCCCTGGCCGGACTCGAACCGGCATAAGCCGCTTATCTGGCGCTGACGGGTTATAAAACCGCTGCTCTAACCATTGAGCTACAGGGGCTGATCAGTCGACTGATCAGCCAAGTATTCGGAGCGAGCGGCAAAGGATGTTCACGGCAGCGAATCTAGCAAGTCTGGACGACAAATCAATAGCTCTGCGGAACATCGCTCCCAAATTCTGGGGCATTACTACGAGTAACAGCATACGATGTTGGTTAGACCACATGCCCCCAAATTTGGGGGCGCTTGAACCGTCTGACACGCAGATGCATGATCGAACCGTGAAGTCCCTGAGAGCTGAGGCGGAGGCTACATCTATGACTTCGGACGCACCTGGGACAGCTCAGGGCCTGCCAGACGACGAGTACGACGCTTGGTTCAGAGCCAAGGTGCAGCGTGCGCTGCAAGACCCGCGGCCTTCAATACCGCATGAGGAAGCCATGGCTCGGGTTGAGGCAACAATTCAGGCTATTGCCGATCGCCGGAATCGTTGATGAGGCGGTCACCGGATCGATGAATCAGATGCAGAACTGCAGGAATTTGTCGTCCCACGGAGCAGCGTTGCTGGAAATTAAAGTCCAGATTTCAGCGCTGCTGGAACTTATGGGCAGGGATTGCTGGAAATTAGGGCCTCGGCTGCTGGAACTTGTTGGTCGTCAGCAATCGGCAGGGTTGGGGCCTTTCAGGAACCAGCCGATCAAACGGATCCACCAGCCGATCTCGCCCAACCAGCCATTTCGCATAATGCCTATTATGTCAAAGACAATGCCTGGCGCCAGTCAGATCTCCAAACGGTTCTGCCGATACCAGGCCACGGCCCCCAGCAGCCCAAGCTGCCCATGCTCCACCCGCCATACCGGCACCCGCTCCAGCTGCTCGGTCATCACGCCCTTGTTGAGGTACCGCTGCAGGAAGCGCCCGTCGTGCAGGAACTGCGGAATGTGCGCCGTCACGCCGCCCGCCAGATACACGACCCGGGCACCGAAGATGATCGCCAGATCCCCGACCACGCTGCCCAGCCAGCCACAGAACGTTTCCAGCGTTTCGCGTGCCAGCGCGTCCGATGCCGCCGCGGCCACCAGCGCACCGGCATCCGCATGCACGGGCGTGGCCCCGCGCAGTTCGCACAGGCAGCGATACAGGTTCATCAGGCCCGGACCGGACAGCACATGCTCGTTGTGCAGGTACGGACGGTCCCTCAACAGCCGGCGCACGATGTCCAGCTCCAGCGCATTGCCGGCCGCCAGCGATGCCTGGCCGACTTCCGTCGGCAGCACACGCGGCGGTTGGCCTTCGATCCAGACGGCGGCGCCCAGTCCCGTGCCGGGGCCGATCACCAGCGCCGGCGACGACGTGGCCACGGAGTTCAATGGCGTCAGCGGTGACAACGTATCCGGCGCCAACGTGGGCACCGCATTCGCTACCGCCTCGAAATCGTTGATCAGCTGCACCCAGGCCAAGCCGGCACCCACGCGCGTCTGTTCCACCGACACCGCCCACGGCAGGTTCGAATTGATCAGACGGTCGCCTTCCAGCACTCCGGCGATGGCCACGACCGCGCCATGGCAAGGCGTGCCGGCCGCATAGTCGTGCAGGATGGAAGCGAGATCCGGATGCTCCGCGCAGGCGTAGCGACGGTAATCGTGGATGTCGTTGCTGCCGTCGGCGTCAATCCAGCCGAGGCGGGCATACGTGCCGCCCACGTCAGCGACGATGATGCGTGCACGCGAAACATCCTGCGTGTGTGCTGCGGGAACGCCTGTCGGCACCTTGTCCATCGTTACCGTGCCTGCCATGCGAATGCCACGCTGCCCAAAGCCTGAAATGCGCGACAAGGATAACGTGTCGTTGTCCGATCGTGGCGTGAGCCGACCGCGGACGGCGCGTAGCTCACCCTACGGAAAGGTACGTCCACGGGTCATGGCGTATCATGCGGGCATGTCCCGGTTCGCCCCCCTGCTCCGTGCCCTGCTCTGCCTGGCGTTGCTGCTCAACGGCACGGCGTACGCGCATGCCGCCACGCGCATGGCGATGGGCGACGTGGCGGGCGCCGTCCAGGCTGCCGAGGACACGCCACCGTGCCACGAGGGCATGGACATGGCGATGCCGGTGGACGGCGATGCTTCTTCCGGTCACCACGACGCCGACGCCGGCCTGCCTGATTGCTGCAAGGCAGGGAGCTGCGACGGCTTCTGTGCCCAGCACGCGCCTGCACTGGCCTGGCCGACCCCGCTGGGAGCGCTGCCGTATCCGCAGGCAGAAGCTCCCGCCTACCGTGCCGATGCCCACGCATCCGTTCGCCTGTCGCACCGTCACCGGCCTCCCATCCTGGCGGCCTGACGCCGCATTCCCGCGGCTTTCCGCAGGGCCGGTGGCGCGTGCCGCGCGCCGGATCCACGACCACGACGGACGCCACCGCCACAGCGGTCGGTCGTGCCGACGATGCACAGGATGCTTGCAATGAACCACGATGAATCCACACCGGGACGCCTGGGCGCGTTCCGTCCCACACGCCGCCAGTTCGTCACCGGCCTGGCCACCGGCAGCGTCGCGCTGGGCCTTGGCCTGGCACGCATGCCCGCCTCGGCCGGCACGCCCGCACGTCGCGGCGGCGCGGCGCTCGTCACCGGCACCGACTTTGCGCTGAGCATCGGCGCGATGCCGGTCGACATCACCGGTCGCATGCGGCCCGCGATCACGGTCAACAACAGCCTGCCGGCGCCGACGCTGCGCTGGCGCGAAGGCGATACCGTCACCGTGCGCGTCAGCAACCGACTGCGCGACATGAGCTCGATCCACTGGCACGGCATCCTGCTGCCGTCGAACATGGACGGCGTGCCGGGACTGAGCTTCAACGGCATCGCGCCGGGCGAAACCTTCCAGTACCGCTTCCAGCTGAAGCAGTCCGGCACCTACTGGTACCACAGCCATTCGCTGTTCCAGGAACAGGCCGGCCTGTACGGTGCGCTGATCGTCGATCCGCGCGACCCGCCCCCGTATCACCACGACCGCGAACATGTCGTGCTGCTGTCGGACTGGACCGATCTTGATCCGGCCGCGTTGTACCGGCGCATGAAGAAGATGCCGGAACACGACAACTACTACCAGCGCACGCTGGTGGACTTCGTACGTGACGGGAAGCGCAATGGGCTGGCGGAGACGGTCGAGGATCGCGGCATGTGGGGGCGCATGCGGATGACGCCCACCGACATCTCCGACATCAACGCGCACACCTATACCTATCTGGTGAATGGTGCGGCGCCCGCCGGCAACTGGACCGGCCTGTTCAAACCGGGCGAGAAGGTGTTGCTTCGCTTCATCAACGGCAGCGCGATGACCTATTTCGACGTGCGCATACCGGGGCTGAAGATGACCGTGGTTGCCGCCGATGGCCAGTACATCCATCCGGTGAGCGTGGACGAGTTCCGCATCGCGGTGGCGGAGACGTTCGACGTGATCGTCGAACCGAAGGGCCAGGACGCCTTCACCATCTTCGCGCAGGACATGGGCCGCACCGGCCACGCGCGCGGCACGCTGGCCGTCCGCGACGGGCTGGAGGCACCGATTCCATCGCGCGATCCACGTCCGCTGCTGACGATGGCCGACATGGGCCACGACATGGGCGGCCATGGCACGCAGAAAGGCATGGAAGGCGGATGCGGCGCGATGATGGGCGAAGGCGGCTGCGGTGCGAACATGGGTGCGATGGATCACGGCGCTCACGGCGCGACGTCGAACGCGCCGAATCATCCCGCCAGCGAAACTGGCAATCCGCTGGTCGACATGCAGTCGTCCGCCAGCGAACCCAAACTCGACGATCCCGGTATCGGCCTGCGCGATAACGGACGCCAGGTGCTGACTTACGGCGCGATGCGCAGCCTGTTCGACGATCCGGATGGCCGCGAACCGGGCCGCACCGTCGAACTGCACCTGACCGGACACATGGAGAAGTTCGCCTGGTCGTTCGACGGCATCCCGTTCGCCAGCGCCGACCCGCTGCGACTCAAGTACGGCGAGCGCATGCGCATCGTGCTGGTCAACGACACGATGATGCAGCACCCCATCCATCTGCACGGCGTCTGGAGCGACCTGGAGGATGCGGACGGCGCATTCCAGCTACGCAAGCACACCATCGACATGCCGCCCGGCACGCGGCGCAGCTATCGCGTCCGCGCCGATGCGCTGGGACGGTGGGCCTTCCACTGCCACCTGCTGTACCACATGGAAGCCGGGATGATGCGCGAAGTGAGGATCGAAGCATGAAGACCTTCCTCACCCCTGCCCCGCTCCGCCTCGCCTCCGTCGTTGCCGTCGTGCTGGGCGTGGCCGCGCCTGCCATCGCGCAGCATCATGACCACTCACAGCCTGCGACGCAGACACAGGACACGCCGGCGCGGGACGAGCACGCGCATCACGATCACGGCGCCATGTCCCAGGCAGCGCCGGCGACGACATCCGCTGCGCCGCGCGAACCGATCCCCGCCATCACCGCGGATGACGTGGCCGCTGCGTTTCCCGACATCGACCACCACGCCATGCAGCATGCACTGGCGTTCAACCACAAGGTGACCTTCAACCGGCTGGAAGTCTGGGATACGGACGAAAGCACCGGCCAGGCCTGGGAAGGCAGCGCCTGGTTCGGCACCGATACCGACCGCCTGTGGCTGCGCAGCGAAGGCGAGCGCATGGGAGGCCACACCGAGAGTGCCGACCTGGAAGTGCTGTACGGCCGCAGCGTCTCGCCGTGGTGGGACGTGGTGGCCGGCGTGAAGCACGACTTCAAGCCCGGCCACGCGCGCAGCTGGGCGGCGTTCGGCGTGCAGGGCATGGCGCCCTACCGCTTCGAGGTGTCGGCAACCGCGTACGTCGGCGAAGACGGACAGGTCGTCGCGAACGTCGAGGCCGAGTACACGCTGCGCATCACCAACCGCCTGATCCTGCAACCGCTGGTGGAAGTGGACATCGCAGCGAAGGATGATCCCGATTACGGCGTCGGGCGCGGCATCTCCGGCATCGAAGCGGGTCTGCGCCTGCGCTACGAAGTGACGCGCCGTTTCGCGCCCTACATCGGCGTGGTGCACGAACGTGCCGTGGGCGACACCGCCGATCTCCGCCGCGCAGACGGCGAAGACACGCGCGATACCCGCATCGTCGCGGGCGTCCGGGTCTGGTTCTGATGGAGGACTTCATGAATTACCGCACGCCCCTGCCCCGCCTCGCCTCCGTCCTGCTGCTCGCCACCACCCTCGCCGCCTGCACGCAGGCGGTGCCGGCGCCGGTGGACAGCGCCCTCGCGGCGACGGCTGTACCAGCGACGCAGCAGAAGACTGCGGTGGCCGCGATGCCGAAGATCATCGTCCATCGCGATGCCTACTGCGGCTGCTGCCATATGTGGGTCGAACACCTGCGCAAGGAAGGCTTCGACGTGCACGACCGCGTCGAGGACGCCATGAGTCCGGTGAAGGAACGGCTGGGCATCGTGCCCGAGCATGCGTCCTGCCACACCGCCGAAGTCGGGGGCTATGTGGTCGAGGGCCATGTGCCGGCATCGGACATCCGTCGCCTGCTGCGCGAGAAGCCGGCCATCCGCGGCCTGGTGCTGCCCGGCATGCCCATGGGTTCGCCGGGAATGGAGGTGGAAGGCGTCGACGCACCGGCCTACACCGTGCTCGCGCTGCACCGCGACGGCAGCACCACGCCCTACGCCGCGCATTCGCCATGAACCGAGGGGGACGGCACGGACGCCGTCCCACCGCTTGACTCTGGAGCGTACTCCAGGGTGCAGACTGCAGGTACTTCGAGGAGTTCCCGCATGAACATCGGCCAATTGTCCCGCCGCACCGGCGTCCCTATCGACACCGTGCGCTACTACGAAAAGCAGCGCTTGCTGCCTACGCCCACACGCAGTGCCAGCGGCTACCGGCATTACGAAGCGGACGATGTGCTGCGGCTAAATTTCATCCGCCGCGCGAAGGCGCTCGGCTTCACGCTCGAGGAGATCCGCGACCTGCTGGCGCTCAGCAGCGCCCACGACGGTGACATGGCGGCCATCCGTTCCGCCGCCACCGACAAGCTGGTCGACGTGGAACAACGCCTGGCGGAGCTGACGCGCGTGCGTGACGGGTTGCGCCAGCTGGTCGATGCATGCCCGGGGCATGGCGCGCTGGACCAGTGCCCCATCCTCTCAGCGCTGGGAGGTGAGGCATGAGCCCCGCCCCGCACGCGCATGGACACCCTCCGGCGCAACACGCGGCGAAATCCGCATGCTGCAGCGGCCATACCACGGCGCGTGCCGACGAGGACACGCAAGCCACCGATCCGGTCTGCGGCATGAAGGTTGATCCGCTCACCACCTCGCACCATGCGGAGCATGCAGGCCAGGCCTACCATTTCTGTTCCGCGGGTTGCCGCACGAAGTTTCTTGCCGATCCCGAACGCTATCTGCGTCCGGCCGCTGATGTCGCACCGGCACCTGCGGGCACGCAGTACACCTGCCCCATGCACCCGGAGATCGTGCAGGACAGCCCAGGCACGTGCCCGCTCTGCGGCATGGCGCTGGAACCCATGCTCCCCTCGCTGGACGAGGAGGAGAATCCGGAGCTGACCGATTTCCGCCGGCGCTTCTGGTGGACGCTGCCCTTCAGCGCGGCCACGCTGCTGCTGGCGATGGGCGGCATGTATCTCGACGTCATCCCGCCCACCGCGCGCACCTGGCTGGAATTCGCGCTCAGCACGCCGGTCGTGCTGTGGGCCGCGTGGCCGTTCTTCCAGCGCTGGGCGCAATCGATCGCACATCGTAGCCCCAACATGTGGACGCTGATCGGAACCGGCGTGGCCGCCGCCTACGGTTACAGCGTGGTCGCCGTGCTGGCACCGCAGCTGTTCCCGCCCTCGTTCCGCGACCATGGCCACGTCGGTGTCTACTTCGAAGCAGCGGCGGTGATCGTGTCGCTCACCCTGCTCGGCCAGTTGCTGGAACTGAAGGCGCGCTCGCAGACCTCCGCCGCGATACGCGCCCTGCTGGGCCTCGCGCCGAAGACCGCACGCCGCCTGCGCGACGATGGCGATGAGGAAGACATCGACCTCTCGCACGTGCACGTCGGCGACCGGCTGCGCGTGCGGCCGGGCGAGAAGGTGCCGGTGGATGGCGTGGTGCTGGAAGGCCGCACGCACATCGACGAATCCATGCTGACCGGCGAACCGATGCCGGTGGAGCGTGCGCCGGGCGACAGCGTGATCGGTGCCACCCTCAATGGTGCGGGCAGCCTGGTGATACGTGCTGAAAAGGTCGGCAGCGACAGCGTGCTCGCCCAGATCGTGCAGCTGGTCGCGCAGGCGCAGCGTACCCGCGCACCGATGCAGCGATTGGCGGACCGGGTGTCGTTCTGGTTCGTGCTCGCCGTGCTCGCTGCCGCACTGGCGACCTTGCTGGGCTGGGGTCTGTTCGGTCCGGATCCGTCATGGACGTACGGTGTCCTCAACGCCGTGTCGGTGCTGATCATCGCCTGCCCCTGTGCACTGGGATTGGCCACGCCGATGTCGGTGATGGTGGCCAGCGGGCGCGCCGCGCAGGCCGGTGTGCTGTTCCGCGACGCGGAAGCCATCGAGACGCTGCGCAAGGTGGACACGCTGATCGTCGACAAGACCGGCACGCTGACCGAGGGTAGCCCGGCTTTCAATGCTGTGCATGCGTTGGCACCGTTCGACGAGGATGAAGTGCTGCGCTTGGCCGCCAGCCTGGATGCTGGCAGCGAGCATCCGTTGGCGCACGCCGTGGTGCAGGAGGCGCGTCGGCGCGGGCTGGCGCTCGCGTCCGCGCAGGATTTCGAATCCAGCAGCGGCGTCGGTGTCCGCGGCGTGGTCGACGGCCGTCGCATCGCTTTCGGCAATACCGTGCTGATGCAGGAAGAAGGCGTATCCATCGATGCCTTGCGGGAACATGCCGACCGCCTCCGCGAGGAAGGCGGCAGCGTGATGTTCCTCGCGGTCGATGGCGCACCCGCCGGCAGCATCGCAGTAGCCGATCCCATCAAGGCCAGTACGCCGGACGCCCTGCGCGCCTTGCGCGACGGCGGGCTCCGCATCGTCATGGCCACCGGCGATGGCGAGCGCACCGCGCGAGCGGTCGCCGCGCGCCTCGGTATCGACGAAGTCCACGGTGACGTGCGTCCTGCCGACAAGGCCGCGCTGGTGGCGCGTCTCAAGCAGGAGGGCCGCCACGTGGCGATGGCCGGGGATGGCATCAACGATGCGCCTGCCCTCGCGGCGGCGGATGTCGGCATCGCGATGGGCACGGGCACGGACGTGGCGATGTCCAGCGCGCAGGTGACGCTGGTGAAGGGCGATCTGCGCGGCATTGCGCGCGCCAAGGCGCTGTCGGAAGCGACGGTGCGCAACATGCGGCAGAACCTGGCCTTTGCCTTCGCCTACAACGCATTGGGCGTACCGGTCGCCGCCGGCCTGCTGGGCCTGTTCGGCGGCCCGCTGCTCTCGCCGATGTTCGCCGCACTGGCGATGAGCCTGAGCTCGGCGTCGGTGGTCGGCAATGCACTGCGGCTGCGCCGTGTCCGGCTTCCCGTCGACTGAAACGCACACGGCCACCCGCGGGTGGCCGTGCCGTCACCGGTACCGCGCGTTTACTTGACGGTGACGTAGGTGCCCTTCAAGGCAACGCCGCTCATGATGTTGCCCGCGTAGCACTCGTAGTTGGTGGCGCTGCGGAACTCGTTCTTCTTGAAATAGCTGGTGATGTTGATCACGGCATTCGCCCCGCGATCCTTGGCGCCTTCCTGCAGCGCCTTGAGTGCGGATAGCGCCACCCAGTTGCAGGACTCCACGTCCGATTTACCCACGCCGTTGGTCTTCTTGTTGGTGACATCCTCGCCCATCCGCGTCACCACCGCCGGTGTCTTCTCGCCGGCCAGGAAGAAGCGCACGCTGCCGTCGATGCCTGCCGCCTTCGCCTGTGGCGAGTCGATCAGTTCGCGCAACGGAAGCTCGAGGCGGGTATCGGCAGCGAATGCCTGCGGCACGGCCAGCAAGGTCAGCAGGGTTGCAGTCAGAAGTCGTTTCATGGTCAGGCTCCTTCGGGGGAAAGGGTGGCGGGGCCACCGTGATGGTCAAGCATGCCGAGGCGGGCGTGGGGAGGCCGTGCAGGCCTGCCGAACGCAGCACCGCCAGTCGTGGCGCATCTCGTCACTGGATCGGTGGCACGTCTTCCTCGGGCCCGATCTCGATCCCGGCCTGCTCGTCTGCGAACAGGATCCGGAAATCGCCGCGGCGCAGCCATGCCGCCGTGTCGGCCGCCAGCGCATCGCTGATCTTGCTCAACGACGAGCAGCCACCCCGGAACAGCGTCATCGTCTGCCGGTAAGGCTGGTACTGCCCTATCAGCTTGCCGTCCTGGAACAGTTCCGCACGGATCATCGCCCACTTGGGACCGGAGAATCCGCCGCCGTCGGCAGTGCGCATGTTCATGATGCGGATGCGCAGGGTGCGGCCAGGCAGGCTTTCCAGGTCATGGTCGGTCAGTTCCACCCGTCCTTTCGAATACCCGACCAGATGCGCGGGCAGCTCCGCCGTCCAGTCGCAATCCTTCATGAACTCCGGATAGCCGGCATACCCCTCGCGCAGCGCAATCGTCGGGCTGGTACGGATGACATCATCGGCAAGCGCAGGCAGGGCGAGCACACCCAGCCATGCCGCCAGCAAAAGCCGGAGCATGTCCCGCCTCACGGCGTAGCCGCCTGCGTCGCCTCGGCGACGTCGGGCTGGTGGAATACCGGGGAATTCTGGATGTCGTTGGCCAGGTTGCGGATCCAGCGGTTGTAGTTGCCGTGGATTTCCGGTGCGCCGCGCTTGATTTCGTAGTTCATCTCCCTGCTGGAGACATACTCGATCTTGAAGCCGTTGGCGTCGTAGCGCACCGCGACCACGACTTCATGCGTACGTGGCGCGTAGCGCAACGTGACGCGGCCTGGCTCGCTGTCCGCGACGGCCCAGCCACGAGCCTTGCCCGCATGGATGATGGCCGCCTTGATGCGCGCCGCACTGGGTGGAATGCCATTGGTGGACTCCACCCGCTCGTACGCCGGCACGACCATCGGATCCTGCTTACCGGCCAGCGCCGGCAGACTGACTGCTGACAGCACGAGCGCCACCAGCAACGAAACGGAACGCTTCTTCATCTATCCCCCTGTGGATGTCCGGCGTCAGTCTTTCCAACGCTTGAAGATCAGCGACGTGTTGATGCCGCCGAAAGCGAAATTGTTGTTCATCACGTAGTCGGTCTGCAGTTCGCGGCCTTCGCCGGTGATGTAGTCCAGGTCCGCGCAGCGGGGATCGCGCTCCTCCAGGTTGAGCGTGGGGGCGAACCAGCCCTCGCGCATCATCTCCAGCGTGATCCAGGCCTCGTAGGCGCCGCATGCCCCGAGCGTGTGGCCGACGTAGCTCTTCAGCGAACTGATCGGCATGCGGCTGCCGAACACTGCCGCCGTGGCCGTGGTCTCGGCGATGTCGCCGTGGTCGGTGGCCGTGCCGTGCGCGTTGACGTAACCGATCGCGTCCGGCTCCAGCCCTGCATCCTCCAGCGCCAGGCGCATGGCCTGCGCCATCGTGTCGGCGCTGGGCTGGGTGACATGCTGGCCGTCGCTGTTGGTGCCATAGCCGACGACTTCGGCCAGGATGGTCGCCCCACGCGCCTGCGCATGCTCCAGGTCCTCCAGCACCAGCGTGCAGGCGCCCTCGCCCAGCACCAGACCGTCGCGGTTGGCATCGAACGGACGTGGCGTCCGCTCGGGCTCATGGTTGCGCACGCTGGTGGCGAACAACGTATCGAACACCGCCGCCGCCGTGGCATCCAGCTGCTCCGCGCCACCGCCGATCATCGCGACCTGTTTGCCGCTGCGCACGGCTTCGTAGGCGCAGCCCACGCCCTGGCTGCCGGACGTGCAGGCGCTGGACGTGGTGTAGACGCGGCCGGTCAATCCGAAGAACACCCCGATGTTCACCGGCGCGGTGTGGCTCATCATCTTCAGGTAGGTCGTCGCGTTGATGCCTTCGGTGGTGTACGCATTGAGCATGCGGCCGAAGTCGCCAATGGCTTCGTGACTTCCCGCGGAGGAGCCATACGAGACGCCCACCTTCCCGCTTTTCAGGACAGGGTGACCGATCAGACCCGCCTGCTCCAGCGCCATCTCGGTGGCGCGCACGGCCATCACGGCCACCCGGCCCATGCTGCGCGTGGTCTTGCGGTTGTAGTGCGCCGGCAACTCGAACGGTTCGGCGGGCGCGGCCAGTCGCGTGTTGAGGCCTTCGTACTTGTCCCAGTCCTGCATGTGGCGAACGGCATTGCGGCA
Organism: uncultured Pseudoxanthomonas sp.; assembly: GCF_946886695.1. The sequence goes on from NZ_CAMPJD010000023.1 coordinate 39,852, forward strand.
TTCGCGCAGGCGAAGATGCACGCTGGCCCAGTCGTGGCCGAGCGGGCTGATCGTGCCCGCGCCAGTGACCACCACGCGTCGATCGCTGCGACTCATCCGACCAGCCCTCCATTGACCGAGATCACCTGCCGGGTGACGTACGACGCCTGCGGCGACATCAGGAACGCCACCACGGCGGCGACTTCCTCCGGCCGCCCGACGCGCTTCATCGGGATCATCTTCAATGCTTCGTCCACCACCTCGCCACTGACCATCTCGGTATCGATCAGGCCGGGCGCCACGCAATTGACAGTGATCCCGCGGCTGGCCAGTTCCAGTGCCAGCGCCTTGGTGGCGCCGATGATGCCGGCCTTGGCCGCGCTGTAGTTGACCTGGCCACGGTTGCCGACCAGGCCGGACACCGACGACAGCGTCACGATGCGCCCCGGCTTGCGTCGGCGCACCATCGGCATGACCAGGGGATTGAGCACGTTGTAGAACCCGTCAAGGTTGGTGCGCAGCACGGCATCCCAGTCGTCGCCACTCATGGCCGGGAACGCAGTGTCGCGCGCTATGCCGGCATTGCAGACGATGCCATGGTAGGCGCCGTGTTCTCCGACGTCGGCCTCCAGTGCCTGTGCTGCCGCGGTGCGGTCGGCCACGTCGAACGCGAGCACGCGGGCTTCGCGGCCCAGCTCGCGCACCTGGCCGGCGACGGCTTCGGCTTCATCCATGCGGCTGCGGCAATGCACGACGATGTCGAATCCGTCCTGCGCCAACCGCAATGCGATGGCCCGCCCGATCCCCCGGCTCCCCCCGGTGACCAGGATCGTATTGTCTCCACTCATTTCTGCGTACTCTCCAGATACGCCATCGCGTCCGGTGGTTCGAACACCGACACGTTGGCAGTCGCCAGTTCTTCGCCGTCCCCCAGGATGCGGCAGCTGAACATTCCAAGCCCATTGTCGCCCAGCAGCTCGCGCGTTGCCTCTACCCGGAGCAATGCGCCCGTGCGGAACCACGAGACCCGGCTTTCGTAGCGGCGCGTGCCCAGCAGGAAGCCGATCGACGGCTCGCGGCCGGACGTGCGGGCGTGGCAGCCCGCCCACGCGGCGATGGCCTGCGCCATGTATTCGACCCCAACCCAGGCAGGAACGCCTTCCGCATGGCAGAACGGTCCTTCATCGGGCACGCGCACCTCCACTGCCACGCTGTCTTCGCCCCAGGCAACGAGGCGATCGACCAGCCGCATCGTTCCCCGGTGCGGCACCACACGTTCGATGTCGTACAACTCACCCATTCACTCAGCTCCGAATACCAGCACTGCATTGCTGCCACCAAACGCGAACGACTGGCTCAGCACATGGCGCAGCGGGCCCTTGGCAGTGCTTCCCGGCGGCGCGAAGGACAAGGGCGGCAAGGCCGGATCCGGCACGCCATCCCACCAGTGCGGTGGCAACCGGCGCTGCGGGTTATCGACCATCGCCAGCCAGCACAGGCCGGCTTCGACGGCACCCGCGGCGCCGAGCGTGTGGCCCGTCAGTGCCTTGGTGGAGCTCACCGGCACCTCGGACCCCAGTGCCGCCGCCACCGCTCGACTTTCCATCGCATCGTTCTGCGGCGTGGCTGTGCCGTGCAGGTTCACGTAGTCGATCTGCGCGGGCGACAGCTTCGCCCGCGCGAGTGCCTGCCCGATGGCGTCGATGGCGCCGATGCCCTGCGGCTCGGGCGCGGAAATATGGTGGGCATCGGAGGTTTCACCCCACCCCGCCAGCCGCACCGGCCCGGGTGAGCGCGTCATCAGGAACAGCGCGGCACCCTCGCCGATGTTGATGCCATGGCGGTTCATCGAAAAAGGATTGCAGCGCTCGGCCGACACCGATTCCAGCGCCATGAAGCCGCGCACGGTGAACTGGCACAGTGAATCCGCGCCACCGGTGATGACGGCGTCCACCAGTCCGGCACGCAGCAGCCGCGCCGCGGATGCCATTGCCTTGGCGCTGGACGAACATGCGGTGGAGATCGTCCAGGCCGGTCCGCGCGCGCCCGATTCGGCCGCGAGAAAACGCGAAGGCGCACCGATCTCCTGTTGCACGTAGTGGAACCCCTCGGGCCACTGTTGATGGCGATGCCAATGCACCATCGCCTGTTCCGCCTCGCCTATGCCCGAGGTGCTGGTGCCGACCACGATGGCCACGCGTGCAGGCCCATGGCGTTCGATCGCCTGCTGCACCTGGTCGTGGATCTGCAGGTAGGCAACGCGCAACAGTGCGTTGTTCCGCCCACGGAGCTGCACCAGATGGTGGTCGAGCGCGGGCAGCGTGGTGGTCACGGTGCCCATCGCGAGGCGATGGCCAGGCACCAGGGTGTCGTTCTGTGCCACGCCCGAGGGGGCATCGTCACGGAACAGGGCTTCGCGCACAGACGCCTTGTCTGCGCCGAGTGCACATACCAGCCCGAGATCGTTCAGGAAGATCGCGTCGCCGCTCACGGGATCGGAGCTCCGCCGGCCATCGATTCAATCGTCAGATGATAGCCGTCCGCCTTGTTGTGAACCCGCAACGTGGTCGCATCCACGCGCTCGCGCACCAGCCATGCGTGGCCATCCTTGCGCAGTTCGCGCTTGTCGCCGGACTCGACCAGTTCCCAGCCCACGGGCAAGGCGGCGCGCACGGCGTCCGCGGGCCACAGGCTGAACTGCAGGTCGTCCAGCACGCGTTCACCCCGCACCGCCGCAGGCAGCCACGCCGCACGTTCTTCGGACAAGGTCGTGCCGTCCCAGTGCAGGCGGACGCCGGTACGGCCCATCGCCTGCACGGCCAGACGCACCGCATCGGCGTCGACTTCCAGCAATGCGTCGAGTTCGCGCACGTGTTCGCCAAAATGAAACACCAGGCGCTGCTGGACCGCGACCTGCTGGCCCAGCGCTGCCGGTGCCAGGCGCAGCGAAGGCAGCACGACCGCAGGCGATGCCGGACGCGTGGCGCACGCGGCCAGCAACAATCCCATCAGCAAGCAGGCGATCAGCCGGTGCACAGCTGCTCCAGGACATGCAGGCGACGCTGCGTGTCGGCCACATAGGGGTTCTTCCTGTCCCACGCGTAGCCCGCCAGGATCGAACAGATCATCCGACGGATGTCAGGCTGTGCATCGGGGTGGAAGATGATGCGCTGGAAACCACCGGCGTACCAGGACTCCACGAAACGCCGGAAGGTCTGCACGCCGCCCCGCAGCGGCACGGAAAAATCCGCTTCCCAGTCCACGGTTTCGCCCGCGTAATGGCGGGCCAGGCACTCGCTGGCCAGTTGCGCCGACTTGAATGCGATGGTGACGCCCGACGAGAACACCGGATCAAGGAACTCGCCCGCGTTGCCCAACAGCGCATAGCCCGGCCCCCACAGCGACGATACGTTCGCCGAGTAGCCGGTGATCTGGCGCACCGGCAGCACCGCCCACTCGGCGTTCTTCAGCAGGCGGGTCAGGTTCGGATCCTCGCCGACGATGGCCTGCAGGCGTTCGAGCTCGGTGCCCGGGTAGCGGTTGAGGAAATCCATCTCCGCCACCACGCCCAGCGAGCAGCAGCCATTGGAGAACGGGATCGTCCAGTACCAGACGTCCACGTGTTCGGGATGCGTGGTGATCAGGATCTTGTTGCGGTCGAACCCGGCGTCATGCGCGATGTGGTCGCGCACATGGGTGAAGATCGCCCCGCGCACCGGGAAGTTGGAAGGCGACTCCAGCTTCAGCAGGCGCGGCAACAGGCGCCCGAAGCCACTGGCATCCAGCATGAAGTCGGCTTCGATGGCGTATTCCTCGCCCTCCGGCGAGCGCACGGTCACGCGCGGCGTCTGGCCGGGTTCGGCGGACAGCACTTCATGCCGGTAGCGCACCTCCGCGCCCATGCGCTCGGCGCCCTTGGCCAGCACGTGGTCGAAGTCGGCGCGTTGCACCTGGTAGGTGGTGCCCCATCCCGGCGAGAACTTGTCGCGGAAATCGAACTCGGTGGTGCGCTCGCCGCGCACGAACGCCGCACCATTCTTGTACTGGAAGCCGGCTTCCACCACGTCCTGCAACAGGCCGGCCGCCTCGATGTATTCCATGCTCTGCGGCAGCAGGCTCTCGCCGATGGAGAAGCGCGGGAACTGCTCGCGCTCGACGATCAGGACCTTGCGTCCCTGCTGGCGCAGCATCGCCGCGGCGACCGAGCCGGCGGGGCCCGCGCCGATGATCAGGATTTCCGTGCGTTCCGTTTTCATTCCGAAGTGTGTCCATGCAAAGAAGAATCATCCGGTAGTGGCCGGAACAGGGGCGACAGCAGCCAGACCAGGCCGATGCCGAACAGCAGGGTCAGGCCGAAAGCACGCAGCGCAGGTGTTGCCGACAGGCCCAGCAGGCCGAACGAGAGCCACGTGCTGGCCGCGCCCACGCAGACCGCGAGCCATGCGCTCGCGTCGCCGCGATGTTCGACCAGGAAGATGCCGTAGTCGATGCCCATGCCCAGCAGCAACATCAGCGCCAGCACGTTGAACAGCTGCAGCGGCTGACCCAGCCAGCCCAGCAGTGCGACCGTCAGCACGCCGGCCAGCAGTGTCGGCGTGATCACGCGCCACGCCTGCCCGCGGTAGCGGAGCGCCAGCACGACGAACACGACCACCACGCCCGCCAGCAGCAACCACGACATCATGTGGCGGTAGTGCGTCAGCAGGCGTGAAATGTCTGCGGTACGGTCCACCCAGCGCACGCCATCCAGCCCTTCGGCCTGCGCAGCGAAGATGGCCAGCGCATCGGGGCGCGACAGGTCGTTGACCATCACCACCGAGGCCACGCCCTGCCCCACCTGTCCCAACCACAGATGGCGCACGGGCCGCGACGCGGACGACGCCAGGAAGGCATCGATGCCCATCGCCGATGCAGCGAACTCCCCGCGCATCAGCGTTTCTCCCGTGGTCGCCGACAAGTGCGCAAGCACCTCCTGTTCGACACGCGAGGTCAGTGCAGCGTCCTCATCCTGCCGGCGCTGCGATGGCAGCCAGTCGCTCAGGGCGCGATGGCCGCCGACGGACCCGCCGGCCTCGACCTGGCGCAACCGGGCGACCAGGCGCTCCTCGCGCTGCAGCACCTGCTCGGCATCGCGCCCCTGGACCAGGAAGAACTGCGCCGGGCTGGGCATTCCCAGCAATCGCCCCACTTCGCGTTGCTGCGCGATCAGTGCCGGCGGCGATGACTGCAGGCCGCGCAGGTCATCGTTGGCTTGCAGCTTGATCAGCCCGGGTACCGCGACCAGCAGCACTGCGGCCGCCAGCACGCCAAAGGCACGACGGCTGGCCAATCGCGGCCATCGCGCGAGCGTGCCGCCCAGCCAGCGCGAGAATGCGGTGGTGCCCATGCGCCCCCCATCCAGCCAGGGAAACCCGAGGATCACCGTCAGGAATGCGGCCGTCAGCCCGACCACCGAGAACAGCGCCATCTGCCGCAGCCCGGGGAACGGCGCGAGCCCCAGCGCCAGGTAGGCCATGGCACTGGTCAGCAAGGCCAGCCACAAGCCCGGCAGCAGGTGCCGCAGCAATGACCAGCGACGCTCGGCGGCCACCCCCTGGCGCGAGGCGAACCAGTGGATGCCGTAGTCCTCCGCGACCCCCACCAGACTGGCGCCGAAGATCAACGTCAGCAGATGGATCTTCCCGAACACCAGCACGGTGACGGTCAACGCCACCGCGCAACCGACCAGCAACGACAGCGCCACCAGCAGCAGCGGGCGCAGCGAACGGAATGCCAGCCAGACCAGCAGCAATACCGCCGCCAGTGACCCCCAGCCGATGGTGTTGACCTCGCGGCTGGCCTGCACGGCCGCGGATTCCGCGTGCAGCGGCACGCCGGCCTTCAGCACGCGCAGCCCGGGTGCGGCGGTCGTCGCCGCGGACGCCGCGCCATCCAGAAGATCCTGCAACCGGCGTTCGCCGTCGAGCTTGAACGCGGATTCGCGCAGGGTGAACTGCAGTACGGCCCAATGGCGGCCTTCCGCCTGCAGCAGGCCATCGGCATCCAGGGCCAGGCCCAAGGAAGCCGCCTGCGCCTGCCACCACTGCGGCCACAAGCCCAGCGGATCACGGCGCCACTCGGTCAGGCGGGGCGCTCCCATGGGGCCGTAAAGGGCGACAAGCGCGGATTCGGCCAGTGCATCGGCGGGCGTCTGTGCGAGCGCCTCCCGCTGCGCTTGCGTCAGAAGCCGGTCACGATACGGAGCGAAGAAATCGCGCGCCTGTGCGAACCAGTCGTCCGGCGATCGGTCAGAAACCAGCAGCGCCGATGCTTGCTCTGCCGCAGACGTCTGCACGAAGGCATCGAAAACGTCGCGCGCCTTCAGCGCCGTTTCCGGCGTATCCGCACCCAGCATCACCACCACGTCGCGCGCGCTGTTCCCGGCGATGCGCCGCGTGGCATCGGCAATCGCCGGGTCGCCGGCTTCTGCGGGCAACAACGCAAGCACGTCGGTGTCTATGGCCGGCGCGTGCCAGAACCGCCATTGGTGCCAGGCAACCGCCGCCAGCACCAGCACCCATGCAAGTGCCAGCCAGCGCCAGCCCCGCAGCGGATGCGCCGCAGGCAGATGGAGCAACGGCTCATTCAAACCGGGTCGCCTCGTCGCGTGACAGGGTGGCCGGATTTTCGTTCATCGCGCTGAAGCGAAGCTGGGTGACGTCGCCACTGGCTTCACGCAATTCGACCTCACGCACGTACCGGTCGCCGGACAGGCGCACGGACGTGAACGCCTGAGCCAGTTGCCGCGAACGCGGCACCAGCGTCATCCGCCACCCCTTGCCGGCGGCAGGCTCGGCCTTCACGTCGAAGGTTGACGTCAATGCCTTCATGTCGCCGCTCATCAGCGCGAACATCATCGCGTTGACGCTGCGAAGACCGGGCTGCTGGCGTGCATCCACTTCCACCCGCCGGCTACCGTCGCGTTGCCGGCTGAGGATGCGGTCCCGCGTGATCACGGTCTCGGAGGGAAACGGCGCCGTCGTGGTCCAGACCACGCCCTTGTCGCGCACGAGCAGGAAGCGTCCGCTGGAGCGCAACGGGTTCCTGAAGCCGGCGACCTGCTTCTCCTGCGCGAACTCGCCACGCAGCAGCGGCACCTGTGCGATCTGCCCTTGCACCTGCGCCAGCGGATCGGCCGCTGCCGCCGGCAGGATGCTGCCGCCCGCCGCGAGGGCCAGCAGGGACGCGGCCAGGAAACTGCGGACCGTCTTCATGGCGCCTCCACTCCCAACCGCTGCCACAGGACAGGCGGGCACAGATACAGCATCTCGCCTGAAGCCGCGTCGACCGCGACCTGGATGGTGTGCGCGCGTGTCATCACCTCGCCGCTGGCGGCATCGTGGATCTCGTAGTCCAGCTTCAACCGGTTCTCCCATTCGCTGATGCGCGCGGCCACGACTAGCGGCTGCGCGTACCGCAGCGGACGGATGTACTTCACGCGTGTGTCGACGATGGGCCAGAGATAGCCCGACGCCTGCATCTGCGGATAGTCGTAGTCCAGGCGCTGCAACAGCGCGCACCGGGCGATCTCCAGGTACTTGAAGTAGTGCCCGTGCCAGACCACCTGCATCGCGTCGCAGTCATGGAAGGCCGGGCTCAGCGCGACTTCGATGGCCAGATGATCATGCTGCTCAACCGGCATAGACGTTCCACCGCTCTTCGCGGATATCGGCCAGCAACTGGCGAAGCTCGCCATCCAGTGCCCGGTCCTCTTCCACCAGCGGGATGCGCTCGCGCAGGTCGGCGTACATCGCGGCAGGACCATCGCGCAGCGTCGACTGCAGGCCGACGCGTTCGCGCAGTTCGAGCGCCTGGCGTGCCGACACCAGCATCCCCGCCATCACCTGCTCAGTCAGCTCGATCACGCGCAGGCAGTCCCGCGCGGCGATCGTACCCATGCTGACCTTGTCCTGGTTGTGGCATTCGGTCGAGCGCGAGAAGACCGAGGCCGGCATGGTCAGCTTCAGCGCTTCGGCCGTCCACGCCGAAACGCTGATCTGCAACGCCTTCAGGCCATGATTGATGGCGGCGCGCGACCCCGTCGCACCGGACAGGTTGGCGGGCAGCCCATGGTTGTAGCGGGCGTCGACGATCAGAGCCAGTTGGCGATCCAGCAGGTCGGCCACGTTGGCGACGGTGTTCTTCAACGAATCCATCGCGAAGGCGATGTGGCCGCCGTAGAAGTGGCCGCCGTGCAGGATCTGCTCGCGGTCCGGGTCGATCAGCGGATTGTCGTTCGCACTGTTGAGTTCGGTTTCGATCAACTGGCGGAAGAACGGAAGCGCGTCCTCCAGCACGCCGATCACGTGCGGCGCGCAGCGCAGCGAATAGCGGTCCTGCAGCCGTTGTTCGTTGCGCGGAGGGCGGTCGCTGTGGAGGTCCTCGCGCAGGCGCTGGGCCACCCGCGACTGGCCCGGGTGCGGCTTGGCCGCGAACAGCACCGCATCGAAATGGTGCGCATTGCCGTTGCTTGCCAGCACGTTGAACGCAGTCAGGCGGGTGGCGAGCCGCGAAAGATACTCCGCGCGATGGAACGCGAGACACGCCAGCGCCGTCATCACCGCGGTGCCGTTCATGATCGCCAGGCCCTCCTTCGGGCGCAGCGTGAGCGGCCTGAGGCCGATCTCGGCCAGCACCTCGGCGGCCGGTCTGCGCCGGCCGGCATGCATCACCTCGCGCTCGCCGCAAAGCACCGCCGCCACGTACGACAGGGGCGTCAGGTCTCCACTCGCGCCCACCGATCCTTCAGCGGGAATCAGCGGCAGCACGTCGTGGCGCAACAACGCCTCCAGACCTTGCAGCAGCGGCAGGCTGACCCCGGACATTCCGCGCACCAGCGATGCCAGGCGCGCCGCGAGCACTGCGCGCGTTTCGGTTTCATCGAGGAAACGGCCGAGACCGCAGCCATGGTAGGTGTACAGATGGTGCGGCAGTTCCGCGACCAGCGCCGGCGGAATGTTCACGGTGCAGGAATCGCCATAGCCCGTGGTGACGCCGTAGATCACACCGTCCTCGTCCAGCAGTCGATCCAGGAAATCCGCACCGCGCGCGATCCGCGCACGGAATTCCGTGTCCTCCGACAGTACGGCGGGCACCTGCCGCCGGGCGAGCGCCACCACGTCCTCGATGCGAAGAGGGGCATCGCCGAAGACCGGGGCCACGGATTCATTCATTGCGGGCGTCATGCGTTACCTGATCCCAGAAGGGGTAGAAGTTGAACCAGTCATAGGGAGAAAGGCGGACCTGCCGTTCCATCCACGCCGCGAACTGCGCAGCGTAGCCGGCCAGGGCGGCGTCGCGGGAGCCACGCGGCAGTTCGATGCGTTCAGCGAAGGCCTCCAGACGCACGCGGTACCCGTCGCCATCATGCGTACAGGCCATCGTGAACACGGGACACTTCAGCGCAGCGCCCAGCACGTAGGCCCCGATGGGAAACGGTGCGTCATGCCCCAGAAACGGCGCGCTCACGCTGCGGCCACCGCGCAGCGGCACCCGGTCGCCCGCGATGGCGACGAATTCACCGCGCGCCACGCGCTCGGCCAGCTTCACCGCATCGGCAGGTCCCAGGTCGGTGACCTGCAGCAGTTCGACTCGACTGCCGGCATCCAGGCGACGGATCAGCCGGTTGAAGCGCTCGGCGTGCGCGGTGTGAACAAGCGCGGTCAGGCGGAACCCGGGCACCTGGTCGGCCATGATCTGGCACAGCTCCAGGCAGCCCAGGTGCGCGGTGACGATCAGGCCACCCTCGCCTGCCTTCACGCGCGCCAGCACATCCTTCCGCTCCATCCGCACCCGTTCCACCGGGTAGCGCTGGCCCAGCGCCAGGACTTTGTCGAGCAGGGTTTCGGCGAACATCGCGAAGTGATGCAGGCTGTGCCACATGCCCGGCCGCCGTGGCGGCATGGCCTGGTACGCATGCGCCCGTTGCAGGAATTGCAGCGACGCGCGGCGCGCCGTGCCGTTGGCGAGCCAGTGGATGAACACCACCGGATACACGCAGAGACGGAACGGCCAGCGCCCCAGCCAGCGGTGTACCGCGCACAACAGCAGGATGCCGCGCACGGAAGTGGATTCGCCGATCTCGGCCCAGTGCTGCCCGCGCTGGCTCATGCGGCTCTGTCCACGGCGCGGCGCGCCAGAAGGCGTGGCAGGCGGCGCACCATGCCGAAGAACAGTCGTGCGTGCATGCGGCTGATGCGCACGTTGTCGCGCCACACATCGAAGTGGGACACGCCATCGAGCGGATACGTTACCCGGGTGGGCAGGTTGCGTACCGCGACGCGACGCCAGAACAACCGGACCAGCACTTCCACGTCGAAGTCCATGCGACGGCCGATGGTTTCCTCATCGATCAGCCGCAGCACCGGCGGCAGCGGATATACGCGGAACCCGCACATCGAGTCGCGGATGGCAAAGGACAGCGTGTTTATCCAGACCCATACATGGGTGAGGTAACGGCCATACAGCCGCCCCTTGGGCACGCTGTCGTCGTACAGCGGCACGCCACAGACCACATCATCAGGGTGCGCCCGCGCCATCGCCAGGAACGCGGGGATATCGGCGGGATCGTGCTGGCCGTCCGCGTCGATCTGCAGGACATGGGTGTGGGCATTGGCGCCGGCCCAGCGGAAACCGGCCAACACCGCGCCGCCCTTGCCCTGGTTCTCGGGCAACCGCAGCAGGCATACGCGCGGCGCATGCGATGCCGACAGGCGATCCAGTTCGGCTGCGCATGCGACACCGGAGCCGTCGTCCACCAGCAGGCACGGCACACCCGATGCCAGCACACCCTCCACCATCGTCGCGATGGCGTGCTCGTGATCGAACACCGGGATCACCACCAGGGGACGGAACGCGGACGACATGGGCGCGGGATCACTCAGCATCGGCGAACACCACGCGACCGCTCGCATGCGGCCCGTGCACGGAGGTGTAGCGGAACACCAGTGTGCCGCGCTCCGGGTGCCATTCGAGATCAAGCCGGACCACATCCCCTGGCCGGGCGACACGCTGGAATTTCAGCGCCTCCATGCGCAGGAAATGTCGTGGCACTGCGAACACCTCGCGCGCCAGCTGCACCGCCCAATCCAGTTGTGCGACGCCCGGCAGGATGGCAGCCTGCGGGAAATGTCCGTCGAACACCGCAAGTGAAGCATCCAGCGGCAACTCGACTTTCGCATGCATGACTTCCCGCAGGATCCAGTGCGCGGCCGGCCGCTCGGGACGGAACAGCGCCGTCAAGCCTGCTTCGGTCACCTTGCCCTGCGCATTCACCGGCAGTGCCGCAACGAAGCGCCAGCGGCGCGGTCGTGTCACGGCATCCTGATGGCCGGCAAGGTGGCGCGACAGGGTCTGCGAAAGCGCGCGCCGCATCGAAGGGTCGTCCGGCACCTGCGCGTCGTCGTTCATCACCACGACCGCCGCCAGTGTGCTGCGTGCGCCTCCCAGCAACAGCACGCGCGCGTCCTTCACCGCAGGATGCGAGAGGATCTGACGCTCCAGCGCGTCCAGTGACACCCGCCGCTCCTCCACTTTGACGATGCGGTCAGCGCGACCGAGCAAGCGGAAGCCGCCGGCGCTATCCGGCTCTGCGCGATCCTGGCTATGCCACCAGACATCTTCATTCAAGTGGGGCGAACGCACCTCAAGCGCGCCGTCCCGTATCCGCCAATCGACCCCTGGGAGCGGTCGCCATGCCGGCTGTTCTTCCCGCCACTGGCGCCACGCGATGCCACCGGTCTCGCTGCTGCCGAGGATTTCCGTGGGCGGCACGCCGAGCAGTTGAGCCGCAGCGTGCGCGGCTTCGGCAGGCAACGCGCCGCCCGAGGAGAACACCGCACGCAACCGCCCATGCAGCGACGACCACGACAGCTGGGCCGGCAGGCGCTTCAGGTGTGCCGGACTGGCGACCAGCACGGCGTCGTGGTCTTCCATCGCCGCCAGCAGGTCCTCCGGGAAAAACGCGCGCGGCACGATGGCGCGGCCGGCGGCCAGTGGCCACAGCACGCGGAACAGCAACCCGTAGATGTGCTGGTGCGACACCGTGCCGTGCACCGCCGCCCCTTCCAGACCCGCACCCAGCGCGGTCTCCAACGCCTCGACTTCGGCACAGAACTGGGCAAGGCACTTCTCGATCGCAACGGGTTCGCCAGTGCTTCCCGAGGTGTATACGGTCAGGCGCGTGGTCCTGGCATCCAGGGGAGAAAGCAGGGTCTCGCCCTCATCATCATCGGCGCATGCCAAGGATGCATCCGGCCAGTCGCCTGCAAACCCGTCCACGCGAGTGCGCAAGCGTGCCTGCGTGCCGGCCAGGGCATCGCCCGGCAGCACGACCGTCTTGCCCGCGTGCCATGCTCCGTACAACGCTGCGGCGAAGCGCGCGGCATCATCGAAATGAAGCGCCCATGTCGTGCCGGTCTGCGTCTTGAAGCTCGCATGCCAGCGCAGCACCTCGCGATGGAAGTACGCGTGGTCACGTGCTTCACGGCCCGCGACCACGAACACACGGCCAGGCAGCGCCTGCACGGCCACATCAGTCAGATTGCGCCACTCAGCCATGCCGATGGCTCGCCTTCACGCGCTGGCGCACCAGCCACTCGCCACCGAACAACAGCCCGATCAGTCCGTAGGCGATCAGTCCGTTGTACAGCGCCCATGCGCGATCGGACATCCACAGCGCGGTGACCAGCGCGGCCGCGCCGTTGAGCATGAAGAAGCCGCACCACATCTGCGTCACCCGACGCGTGTATGCCACACCAGCAGGCGGCAGGTCGGGCTCCGTCAGGCGGGCGATACGCTCCACCGCCGAGGGTGGAAACACAAGGCTGGCACCGAACACGAGCAACATCACCGCGTTGATCAGCGCCGGATAGAGTTTCAACGGCAGCGCCTGGTTGAAAACCGTGGCCAGCCCCGCGAGGACCGCGGCCCCTGCCGCAGCGGCCAGCCACACTGCTTGCCGGGTGGCGGCGGCGCGAAGCAAGGCCAGCACCAGCAGCAGGACGGCCAACCATCGTGGCTCGAAGCGGCCCATGGCCCAGTACACCATCAGCGGGTACGCCACGGACAACGCCACGAAGATGATCGCGCCGATGCGGGACACGCGGAGGCGGCCTGCGCTCAGGCGGCTTGGTCGCGGATCAGGCCGTACAGCACGTCCACGATGTCCTGCACCGTGCGCACCGACTTGAAGGCATCCGGCTGCAGGCTGCGCCCCAGCAGCGGCTTGAGCTGCACGATCAGGTCCACCGCATCGATGCTGTCGATGTCGAGGTCGTCGTAGAGACGGGCCTCGGGCGTGATGCGCACAGGCTCGATCTCGAAGCTGTCATGCAGGATCGTGACGATCCGGTCGAAAAGTTCGTTCTTGGTCATCTTGCCAGTCCTACCGTGCCTGCTCAGGCCTTGCCCTGCGAGGCGACGAAATCCGCCAACGCGCGCACGCTGGCGAAATGCCGACGGGTTTCCTGCGAGTCGGCAGAGAGCGCCACGCCATAACGCTTCTGCAGCGCCAGGCCCAGTTCGAGCGCATCGATCGAATCCAGGCCAAGGCCTTCCACGAACAGTGGCGCGCTGGTGTCGATGTCGTCCGGGGAAATATCCTCCAGCGACAACGAAGAAATGATCAATTCCTTGATCTCGTGCTCAAGTGCCTGCACGCGATGGATCTCCCGCAAAGTAGATGGCCAGATGTTCCGTGAGCCGCCGGGCTGCCAGCGCCTCTCCCCCCGCCGACGGGTCCGCCCCCTCCGTTCCATTCAGGAACGGGGCGATCGGCAGGTCTTCCTGAACATCGATCACCATATGGAACCGCACCGGCGGCACACGATACCACTTATCCCCTTTCCCCAACGTCGGTGGCGAGCACGTGATGCGTACCGGGGTGATGTCCAGTCTGCCGCGCACCGCGATGTTGGCGGCGCCGCGCTGCAGCTTCAATGGCTGCCCCGGCGTGGTCCGCGTGCCCTCGGGAAAAATGACCAGCGCCCCCCCCGCCCGCACTGCGGCGATGCAGTCCTCGACCAGCCCCGCACCGTCGTCGTTGGATACGTAACCTGCGGCCCGTACCGGCCCGCGCATGAACGGGTTGCGCGCGACCGCGGACTTCACCACGCAGTCGGCGTTCGGTAGCAGCGACACCAGCAGGACCACATCGATCAGGGTGGGATGGTTGGCCAGCACCAACAGGCTGTCGCGCGCCAGGCGCTCGCGTCCGCGGATTTCGTACGTCATCACGCCCAGCCGCCGCATCAGCTCGACATGCGCGGCAAAGCTGCGCTGTACGAGGCGGCGGGACCACCGGCGGCGGCGCTCCGGGGCGCGCACCAGCCACAGGAGGGGCGGCAGGACGCAGGCGCCCAGCAACAACCCGCCGATGCCGAAGGCGAGGAAGCTCAGCCCCGTACCGACGACCCGCCAAGCATGATCCAACCGGTCACGCATCGCGCCGCCACTGCCACGTGGTTCCGTCGCTGATCCAGCGCAGCGAAGGGGCACCGGACAGCAGGAAACGCAGCACATCCAGGCTATGCGGCAAACGGGCGGGCTCAAGTTCCGCTTCAATGGCAGTGCCTTCGCTTTCCCATCCGAGCCGCAGCGTGGACGCAGGGCCATCGGCGGGCACCAGCCGCCAGCACCAGGCAAAGCCGGCATCCGGTTCATCCGGGAACCCCGCATAGATCGCCGGCAACGGAGCGTCGTAGACGACCAGCATCACTTCCGGTGCGCCGTCTGCAAGCAACGCGGCGGCCTCCACGCATGCGGTCTCGACAGTCACCATGCCGCCAGCCAGCGCTATGTAATTGCCGCGCTCGCGCCGGAGGATGGAATACAGGGCGGCAATCGCGTTGTGGACCGACAGGCCGAACGTCGTCGGCGACGGCGGCTGCTCAGCCGCGAGTGCTTCGAGCAGCTCCATCGAGCGCGCCACGTCGCCATGCCGGGACGCGAACACCATCGGAACCCCACGCTCTTCTGCGCGCTGGCACCAGCATGCCGTCTGGATCGCCATGCGACCGAGCCGCTCGATGCGACGGCGCTGCATGGCCGGCACTTCTTCGAGCGCGGGCGTGTCGTCCCCCACCGGCAGCCAGGGCGCCATGGCCCAAGCGCGCCATGCGTCGTGGTCCACCAGTCCGGGGGCCCACGCGCTCCACTCCTTCACTGAGAAACCGATCATCCGTCGCGCAAAGCCCCGCCGATTCCGAATCGCCCTATTTCACCCGCATGCCCGGAGATTCGCCAGTTGTGAATTTTTTCGTAAGGGATGCTTGCGCATCGCAAACAGGCTGGCTATCATTTCGCTCCTGCCAGCACGTTGGGGCCATAGCTCAGCTGGGAGAGCGCCTGCATGGCATGCAGGAGGTCGGCGGTTCGATCCCGCCTGGCTCCACCAACATCCGGACAATAGGCCGTCCGGAATGAAAAACCTGGCAACATTTTTACGTGTGTCCCCATCGTCTAGAGGCCTAGGACATTACCCTTTCACGGTAGCGACCGGGGTTCGAATCCCCGTGGGGACGCCAACTATCTTGCAGGCCCGGGAAACCGGGCCTCTTTTTTTGTGTTTCGCCCGGCTGACAGTTCGTAATGCCGCTTTCGCAGGCATTTACAAGAAACTCACCGCAAACGGCGTAGAAGCGACTCCACGCTTCCTTCCCTCGCAATGGATGGGCAGGCGTGTGTACTCAGTAGGTGCAGTCGAAGCTGGTGCCCCTTTGCCGGAGCCTGCCGTCATGACCCACGATTCCCTTGCCGACGAGTTGATCTCCCAGCTCCCGATCAACCGCGACACGCGGTGGACCGCGGGTTCGCTTGGCCTGGATGAAGCCGCATTCGACGCCGTCGCCCAGCGCCTGCTCGAACTCGAAACACTGGGCGCTGTCGACGTGATGAACCTGTCGCGCGACGCGAACAACGGACTTCGCCGCCTCAATGCCATCCGCTTCATGCGGGTGGCCTGAGCACAGGCTTGGGCAGGTTGCGCGTCAGGCGACGTCGCGCGTGACATTGACCGGGTGCAGCGTCGCCACGCCGTGGCCCTGTCCCGCCAGGTATTCAAGCCATTTGCCCAGGAAGGTATTCATGCGCATGCGATGGCTGATCACTTCCGCCGGTGGCGGATACAGACCGATGACATCCTGCCAGCGCCTGCCGACATAACAGTGCGTGGCTTCCGCCTGGTGCGCGTCGCGGTACAGGCGCACGAAAGCGGAAGGATCGGGCTCTCCCGTGAGCGGGTCGCAGAGGTCATAGGTCAGTCGCAGTTCCACCGTGTAGCGGTGCGTCTCGATGACCTCCAGGCGCACGTCCAGCCCGTCGCCGATGCTGGACAGGTAGGTTCCCGGCTGCAGGTGCTCCGGCGCGAACAGTCGCGTGAGCCGCGCATGGTTCTCCGCGTAGAGCGCCATCAGCCAGCCGAAGCGGCTCAGCCGGGGGATGCGTGCGGTGCGTGCGAGGGCCTGGGACATGGGTCGATCCTACACGCCGAACCGCGCGCGCGGCAGCATTGACGACCCGTGGCGTGCGGCCTAAGTTAAGGGTTCCCCGGCGTTGCTTTCCGGGCCCACGCAAGCGCCCTCCCCTCAGTACATATCGCGCTGCAAGCCCAGCGTGGACAGGACCTTGCTCGAGATCTCCTCGATCGATTTGTTGGTCGTGCTCAGCGTGGGCAGGCGCTCCACCTGGAACATCGCCTCGGCCGCGGCCACTTCGCGCTTGCAGGTTTCCATCTTCGCATAGCCCGAATTCGGCCGGCGCTCCTGGCGGATCTGGTGCAGGCGGTCAGGATCGATGGTCAGCGCGAACAGCTTGCGGCGATACGGACGCAGGCGCGCAGGCAGGCGATCGGTTTCCAGGTCGCCGTCGGTCAATGGGTAGTTGGCTGCGCGGATGCCGTAGTGCAGCGCCAGGTACACGCACGTCGGTGTCTTGCCGGCGCGCGAGACGGCCACCAGGATGACGTCGGCCTCGTCGTAGTTCACCGCCATGCCGTCGTCGTGGGTCAGCGCGAAGTTCATCGCATTGATGCGGCGATGGTAGGTCTCGAAATCGACCAGGCCATGCGCCTGCCCCACCCGAGACTGCCGCTGCTGGCCCAGTTCGCGCTCCAAGGGTTCGATGAAGGGCGCGAAGACGTCCAGCATCAACGCACCGCTCTCCGCGATCAGTGCGCTCAGCGACGGGTCCACGCAGGAATTGATGACGATGGGCCGGCTGCCGAGCTTCTCTCCCATGCGGCGGATGCGATCGGCGGCGTCCCGGGCTTTCTCTTCGTCATCGACGAAGGACAGCCGGTCCGTCTGGAAACGCATGCCGGCGAACTGGGTCAGCAGGCTGTGGCCGATGGTCTCGGCGGTGATACCGGTGCCATCGGAAACATAGAACACCGGGCGCAACTCAGACATGGCCACCCGTTCCCCGCTTCACCATGGAAATCCCCTTCAGATCAAGCTTGTCTGCAATTGGTATGCACTGCATCATAGCGCCTCTTTCCCCATGGACACGGCCCCCACGCCGGTGGTCATCGGCATGGCGCGGCCTGCTTCGGAGCATTGCGCTTGAACGAGAACATCCTGTGGTTGCACGAGCTGCGCCTGGCCGACCTGGCACGCGTGGGCGGAAAGAATTCGTCGCTGGGCGAAATGATCGGCCACCTGGCCAATCTGGGCGTGTCGGTCCCGGGAGGCTATGCGACCACGGCGGAGGCCTTCAAGGCCTTCATCGCGCACAACGACCTGTCCAAGCGCATCTTCGACAAGCTGGCCACGCTCGATGTCGAGGACGTCGCGGCGTTGACGGCTGCCGGCAAGGAAATCCGCGGCTGGGTCATCGACGCGCCCTTGCAACCCGATCTGGATGCCGACATCCGCACCGCCTACGCCAAGCTGTCCGGCGAGAACGGCGGTGGCGACATCGCGGTGGCCGTGCGCTCGTCGGCCACCGCCGAGGACCTGCCCGACGCTTCGTTCGCCGGCCAGCAGGAAACCTTCCTCAATGTCACCGGCGCCGACGATGTCGTGCACAAGGTGAAGGAAGTCTTCGCCAGCCTCTACAACGACCGCGCCATCGCCTACCGCGTACACCATGGCTTCAAGCACGAAGACGTGTTCCTGTCGGCAGGCGTGCAACTGATGGTCCGCTCGGGCGTGGGCGCGTCGGGCGTGCTGTTCACGCTGGACACCGAATCCGGTTTCCGCGACGTCGTCTTCGTCACTTCAAGCTTCGGCCTGGGCGAAATGGTCGTGCAGGGCGCGGTGAATCCGGACGAGTTCTATGTCTACAAGCCCACGCTGAAGCAGGGCAAGCCGGCCATCCTGCGCCGCTCGCTGGGCAGCAAGGCGCTGCGCATGGTGTATTCGGATGTGCCCGGTGAACGCGTCCGGACCGAAGACACACCGGCGGAACTCCGCAACACATTTTCCATCAGCGACGCCGACGTGCAGGAACTGTCGAAGCAGGCGCTGGTGATCGAACAGCACTACGGCCGCCCGATGGACATCGAGTGGGCGAAGGATGGCGTGACCGGCAAGCTCTTCATCGTGCAGGCACGCCCGGAAACGGTGAAGTCGCGCGCGAAGGCGACGCAGATCGAACGCTACGCGCTGGAGCAACGCGGCGAGGTAATCGCCGAAGGCCGGGCCATCGGCCAGAAGATCGGCAGTGGCGTCGCGCGTGTCGTACGTTCGCTGGATGACATGGCACGCGTGCAGCCTGGCGACGTGCTGGTCGCCGACATGACCGATCCCGACTGGGAGCCGGTGATGAAGCGTGCCAGCGCCATCGTCACCAACCGAGGGGGCCGCACCTGCCACGCCGCGATCATCGCGCGCGAACTTGGCGTGCCCGCCGTCGTCGGTACCGGCAATGCGCTGGACCTGATCCAAGACGGCGTCGAGGTCACGGTGAGCTGTGCCGAGGGCGACACCGGCTTCATCTACGCCGGCAAGCTGCCTTTCGAGCGCACCACGACCGACTTGGCGGCGATGCCCGAGGCGCCGCTGAAGATCATGATGAATGTCGCCAACCCCGAGCGCGCCTTCGATTTCGGCCAGCTGCCCAACGCCGGCATCGGCCTGGCACGCCTGGAGATGATCATCGCCAGCCACATCGGCGTGCATCCGCTGGCCCTGCTGGAATACGACCGTCAGGACCTGGACGTCCGCAAGAAGATAGATGCCAAGACCGCCGGCTACGCCGATCCGGTGAGCTTCTACGTGGATCGCCTGGCCGAGGGCATCGCCACCATCACCGCGTCGGTCGCGCCGCACCCGGTGATCGTGCGCCTGTCGGACTTCAAGTCCAACGAGTACGCCAACCTGATCGGCGGCACACGCTACGAGCCGCACGAAGAGAACCCGATGATCGGCTTCCGCGGCGCCAGCCGCTACGTCGATCCATCGTTCGAGCCGGCCTTCGCGCTGGAATGCCAGGCGGTGCGCCGCGTGCGCGACGAGATGGGCCTGGACAACCTGTGGGTCATGATTCCGTTCGTGCGCACGTTGGAGGAAGGCCGCAAGGTCATCGACGTGCTGGCCAAACACGGCCTGCGCCAGGGCGATGGCGCTACCGACGGAAAGCCGGGCCTCAAGATCATCATGATGTGCGAAGTGCCGTCGAATGCCCTGCTGGCCGACGAGTTCCTGGATATCTTCGACGGCTTCTCGATCGGCTCCAACGACCTCACCCAGCTGACGCTGGGCCTGGACCGCGATTCCAGCATCGTCGCCAACCTGTTCGACGAACGGAACCCCGCCGTCAAGAAGCTCCTTTCGATGGCGATCAAGGCCGCGCGTGCCAAGGGCAAGTATGTCGGCATCTGTGGTCAGGGCCCCAGCGACCACCCCGATCTGGCCGAATGGCTGATGGCCGAGGGCATCGAGTCGGTATCGCTGAACCCGGATACCGTGGTTGATACCTGGCTGCGTCTGGCGAAGAAGAAGGCAAGCTGACCCGCTGCGATCATCTTCACGCAAACGCGGTTACCATCATCCTGTAAACCCGGCACGCCCCTGATGGGGCGTGCTGCATTTCAGGAGTCCTGCATGTCCGCGTCCCCCACCACGC
>NZ_CAMPJD010000024.1 GCF_946886695.1 uncultured Pseudoxanthomonas sp.
GCTCAGCGATCGCGGCGGCAACGTCTGGGCGCTGGACCGCAACAGCGGCAACCCCGCCTGGAAGCAGAACCTGCTCGAGCGGCGCCAGCTGACGACGCCTGTCGTGCATGGCGAATATGCCGTGGTCGGCGACCTCGAGGGTTACCTGCACTGGATCAAGCTGGACACCGGCGACGTGGTCGGCCGTACACGCATCGATCGCGCCGCCGTGCGCGGCACGCCGCAGGTCTCGCCGGAGGGCGTGCTGTACGCGCTATCCAACGAAGGCGAGCTGGCGGCCTTCCGCCTGGGCAACTGAGCCATGCTGCCGCTGGTCGCCCTGGTCGGACGACCCAACGTCGGCAAGTCGACGCTGTTCAATGGCCTGACCCGCAGCCGCGACGCCCTGGTTCATGACGAACCGGGCGTCACCCGGGATCGCAATTACGGCATCTGCCGGCTCGACGAAGCGCGGCCCTTCGCGGTCTGCGACACGGGCGGGCTCAGTGGCGACGACAGCGGCTTGGCGGGTGCAACCGCAAAGCAGTCCCGCGCCGCGGCCGAGGAAGCCGACCTGGTGCTGTTCGTGGTGGACGGGCGCGAAGGTCCGCTGCCACTCGACCAGGACATCCTGGCCTGGCTGCGGAAATCAGGGAAACCGTACTTCCTGGTGGTGAACAAGACCGACGGCCTCGACGAAGCCGCCTGCGTGGCCGAGTTCGCGCGCTTCGGCGCCGAGACCGTGATGCCCATCGCCGCCTCGCACCAGCGCGGCATCCCGACCCTGCTGGCAGCCGTGCAGGCTCGGCTCCCGGATCCCGACGAAACTGCGGAGCCCGCGCCGGACGACGGCCGCATGCGCATCGCCTTCATCGGCCGGCCCAACGTGGGCAAGTCGACGCTGGTCAACCGCCTGCTCGGGGAGGAACGCGTCATCGCCTCCGAGGTTCCCGGCACCACGCGCGATTCGATCGCCGTGGATCTCGACCGGGAAGGGCGCAAGTACCGCCTCGTCGATACCGCCGGCATGCGCCGCCGCTCGAAGGTGGAGGAGGCGGTCGAGAAGTTCAGCGTGTTCAAGACGCTGCAGGCGATCCAGGAAAGTGAAGTCGTGGTGGTCATGCTCGACGCGGGCGAGGGCGTGACCGAGCAGGACGCCACCGTGCTCGGCCATGTGCTCGACTCCGGGCGCGCCCTGGTGGTCGCGGTCAACAAGTGGGACGGGCAGAGCCAGTACCAGCGCGACCAGACGCGCGCGCTGCTCGACCGAAAGCTCGCCTTCTGCCCCTGGGCCGAGCAGGTCACGATCTCCGCCAAGCACGGCACCGGCATGCGCGAGTTGTTCGCCGCCATCCATCGCGCGCATGCCTCGGCGACGCGGAACTTCGGCACCTCGGAAGTCAACCGCGCGCTGGAAGCGGCCATCGTCGCCTTCCCGCCGCCGGTGGTGCGCGGACATCCCGCCAAGCTGCGCTTCGCCCATCCGGGCGGCGAGAATCCGCCGCTGTTCGTCGTCCACGGTACGCGGTTGCGCGACCTGCCCGACAGCTACCACCGTTACCTCGAGAACTTCTTCCGCAAGCGCTTCAAGCTGGTCGGCACGCCGGTGAAGTTCATCTTCAAGGAAGGCGAGAATCCCTTCGAGGGCCGCCGCAACGAACTCAACGAGCGCCAGCAGGCGAAGCGGCGCCGGCTGATGCGCCACGTCAAGCGCCGGTAGTGCCCGCGCGCGCGCGGGTCAGCCTCGGGATCCTCGCCGGGGGCCGCGGCGCCCGGCTTGGTGGCGTGGACAAGGCCTTCCTGCACTTTTGCGGCGAGCCGATGCTGGACCGCGTCCTGGCGGCCGCAGGTGACGGTTTCGGCCAACGCCTGGTCAGCCACAACGATCCACGCAACCCGGCACGAAAGGCCTGGCTGGATCGCGGCATCGTGTTCGTCGCCGACCGGGTTGCGGCGGGGGAGGGACCGCTGTCGGGCCTGCATGCCTTGTTGCACGCGGCCCAGGGCGACTGGCTGCTGAGCTTGCCGGTGGACCTGCGCCAGGTGCCGAGCGATATGGTCGAGTCGTTGCTGGCGACGGAGGGCGCCGTGGCCCGCGACGCGGACGGCCTGCAGCCGCTGGTGGCGCTCTGGCCCCGGCGCGACGCCCTTTCCGCCGCGGAGGATGCCCTGGCGGCAGGGGAGCGTGCCGTACAGTACCTCGCACGGTCGCTGCGATTGCCCGTGCTCGACTTCGGCGACCGTGAATTGGGAAACCTCAACACTCCCGCCGACTTCGACCCGACGAAATGACAGGTCCCGTGTATCCGACGCGCATCTCCTTCAACGACGCCGAGCGCATCCTCGCCACGGTCGCCGCAGGCGCGCCGACGCCCGTCGAAAATCAGCCACTGTCGCGTTGCCTGGGCGCCGTGCTCGCGCAGGCCCTGGTCGCGCCACGCGACTTGCCCGGCTTCGACAACGCGGCGATGGACGGATTCGCGCTGCGTGCGGCGGACGCGGCCGACCCAGGCGCCACGCTGGCGCTGGTGGGCGAGCAATTCGCCGGCGCCCGCCTCGAACTGCGGGTAGGCGCTGGCGAATGCGTGCGCATCACCACCGGTGCGCCGATGCCCGAGGGCGCCGACGCCGTGGTCATGAAGGAGGACACCGAAGCGGCAGGCGAGCGAGCGATCCGGCTCGCGCGCGCGGTCATGCCAGGCCAGCACCTGCGACGTGCCGGCGAGGACCTGCGCGAAGGTGACACGGCGCTCGAAGCGGGCGCCGTGCTCGGACCTGCCGCGCTCGGGCTGGCGGCCGCACTTGGCCAGCCCACGCTGCCCGTGCGTCGCCGACCGACGGTGGCCGTCTTCACCACCGGCGACGAACTCGTCCCGCCGGGCGGGCAACTGCTGCCCGGTCAGATCCACGACAGCAACCGCGCGCTGCTGATGGGCTTGCTCGCCGCGGACGGTTACGAACCGGTCGCCTGGCCCGTCCTTCCCGACGAGCCGGCACGCATCGCGGCCGCGCTCGGCGACGCCGCCTCGTCCTTCGACGTGGTGCTGACCTGCGGCGGGGTGTCGGCGGGCGAGAAGGACCATCTCCCGGCCTTCCTCGCCCAGGCGGGCGAAATCCATTTCTGGAAGGTCCGGATGCGCCCCGGCATGCCGGTGCTCGCCGGCCGGCTCGGAGGCGCGCAACTGCTGTGCCTGCCCGGCAATCCGGTGTCGGTGCTGGCAACCTACCTCACGCTCGGCCGCTGCCTGTTCGACGGATTGCAGGCGCGCAGGACCCCGCGGACCCGCTGGCAGGCGCGCCTTTCCTGCGACTTCGAGAAACGCCACGATCGACTCGAATTCCTGCGCGGCCGGCTGGACCCGGACGGGCAGGGCGGTCTGTCGGTGCTGCCCAATCCGGCAGACGGCTCGCACCGGCTGCACGCGGCGAGCGCCTCGAACGCCCTGATCGTGCTGCCGGCCGAGGAGCGCCGGTTCGCCGCCGGCCGCGTCGTGGACGTGCTTGCGCTGGCGCGGGATTAGACTGGTGGGCATGGACGAGATCCGCGACGTCACTCCGGCGGAAGCCTTTGCACTGATGGCCCGGGGTGCGCGCCTGGTGGACGTGCGCGAGCCCGATGAACACGCGCTGGGCGTTCCGCGGGGCGCGCTTGCGCTGCCACGCGCGCGACTCGAGGCAGATCCGTCGCCCGCAATGGCCGGCGACTGCGACCTGTTGCTGATCTGTGGCAGCGGGAAGCGCTCGCGACTGGCGGCGGAGGCGCTCGCCGCGCAGGGCCTGCGGCGGCTGCACTCGGTCGCCGGCGGCTACGCCGCCTGGCAGGCCGCGGGTCTTCCCGTCGATGCCGAGGAAGACCCCGATTTCCTCGAGCGCTACTCGCGCCACCTGCGCCTGCCACAGGTTGGCCTGCAGGGGCAGAAGACGCTCGCGTCGTCGCGGGTGTTGCTGGTGGGCGCGGGCGGTCTCGGCTCGCCGGCGGGCCTGTACCTGGCCGCGGCGGGGGTCGGCCACCTGCGCGTCGTGGACGACGACCACGTGGATCGCAGCAACCTGCAGCGACAGGTGCTGCACGCCGAGTCGCGCATCGGCATGCCCAAAGTGGCATCGGCGACCATCGCGCTGTCGGCGCTCAACCCGCGGGTGTCGGTCGAAGCCATGCCGGTGCGCGTCACCGCCGAGAACGTCGAAGCGCTACTGCAGGACGTGGATGTCGTGCTCGACGGCGCGGACAATTTCCCGACGCGCTACCTGCTCTCCGACGCGTGCGTGCAACTGCGCAAGCCGCTCGTGCACGGCGCGGTGCATCGTTTCGAGGGCCAGGCGAGCGTCTTCGACGCCGGACGCCGGCGCGGCGCGAGCCCCTGCTATCGCTGCCTCTTCCCGGAGCCGCCCCGTGCCGAGGACGCGCCCAACTGCGCGGAGGCCGGCGTGCTCGGCGTGTTGCCTGGAATCATCGGCCTGCTGCAGGCGGCGGAAACCATCAAGCTGCTGCTCGGCATCGGCACGACGCTCAGCGGGCGCCTGTTGCATTTCGATGCGCTGGCGATGCGATTCCGGGAAACGCGGTTGGCGCCGGACCCGGACTGCGCAGTCTGCGCCCCGGGCCGGGCCTTTCCTGGCTACCAGGACATCGAAGCCTGGTGCGCCACGCGCTGAGCTTCGTCCTCAGGCGTCGTTGCGGCCGATCACCATGCGAACCAGTTCCGGCAGCGATCCGGCCGCCATCTTGTCCATGATGCGGGCGCGGTGGTGTTCTATGGTGCGCATGCTCGCACCGAGCATGTAGGCGATCATCTTGTTGGCCTCGCCCGCGACCAGACGGTCGAGCACTTCCTGCTCGCGTGGGGTGAGGCTTGCGAGCTTGCGTTCGGTATCCTCGCGGGCCAGCGCGCTGCGGCGCTGGCGGTCGTCCATCTCTTCCGAGTACACCTCCAGGCGACCGCGGCCCGCCGCCTTGGCCTGCGCCAGGGCGATATCCACGTTGCGCAGCAGCGCGTCGGACGCGCTGCCGTCGGTGGGGCCGGCGGACAGGCCGATGCAGGCGCCCAACCGCGCCTCGATGCCATCGCTGGCGAAGGGCGCGGCCAGCGCCTGCAGCGCACGCGCGGCGACGACGCGCGCACCTTCCAGGTCGGTGGTGCCCTCGAGCGCGATCAGGAACTCGTCGCCTCCGGCACTGGCCAGGAAATCGGTGCGACGGATGCATTGCTGCAGGCGGACCGCCGCTTCCGCCAGCACGCGATCGCCGAACGCGTGGCCATGGCTGGCGTTCACCGCCGCGAACCGGTCCAGGTCCACGTACAGTACCCACACCAGGTGGCGGTTGCGGATGGCGCGGTCGATCGCGCCCTGCAGGTGCGTGCGGAAGTGCCTGCGACCCGGCAGTTCGGTCAGCTGGTCCGGGAGGAGGGCATCCACCGCGGAGGGCGCGGGAGCGCGGAAGACGGCCTGCACCGCCGTGCGTCCCCGGTAACTGCAGGTTCGCTCGCACCACAGCACCGTCTGCTCGACGCCGTCGGCGCGACGTACGGAACGCTCCACGCTGCGGCGCCTCGGATAGGCGCGGGGGGCCTTGGCCGGCGTCGGGAAGAATTCGCTTGCACGCATCCCTACGAGATCGTCGGGACTGGCAAGGCCGAGCAGCAGCGCCGCGGACGCATTGGCCAGTTCGATGCGATCGTCCGCATGGACGACCACGGCCTCGTTGGCCATCTCCATCAGCAGGGAGTGCAGGTCGTCGGGCAGGCGGGGCGGGGCGCGCGGCGGCATATGGCCGCTACTATCGGCAATCCGGCACGCCGGATGCAAGTCGTCCGCTTGCGTCGCGACCCTGCGACGCGCGCCGTTCATCCGCTGGCCCAGCGCGCGCGCTACGCTGGAACCACTGCAATGCGAGAGGCCCTTCGATGGATTCCAACAATGATCTGGCGATCAACCACGACGACGCCGCGCGTCGCTTCAGCACGGAAGTCGAGGGCCACCAGGCCGAACTCAACTATCGACTCGACGGCACCGTCATGCACATCACCCACACCGGCGTGCCCCCGGAGATCGGTGGCCGCGGCATCGCCGCAGGCTTGATGAAGGCGGCGCTCGCCCATGCCGAAGCTTCAGGCTGGACAGTGGTGCCGGCATGCTCCTATGCCAATGCCTACATGCTCAAGCATCCTGAAACCCGCCACCTGAAGCACTACAAATAGTAGGCGGGCAGCCGGGCTGGCTGCCCGCCCGCGGGCGTCACGGCTGGGTCGGCGTGCCGCTCTGCTCGTAACGGTTCTGCGCATCGGTACGGCAGGTGTCGCGTTCGGCCCCGCTCAGCTGGTCGCAGCGTTGCAGTTCCTCCTGCAGGTTGGCGTTGTAGACATTGCTGCCGGTGGACGTGCCGCCCATCGCGGACGTGTCGGAGCCCGAGACTCCGGAGGCGGTGTCACCAAGGGCGCTGTCGCCGGTGGTTCCCATGTCCGTCGTGGCGTACGGATCGGTCGGGCTGCCGGTGGCAGTGGCGTTCGCCGAGTCATTCGCCGACGGCGAGCTGATGTCCGCGGTGGTGTCCGACGGAGTGGCGGTGCTGGGCGCATCGGCAGTGGCGTTCTCCGGCTGGTCGGAGGCGTTCTGCGAACACGCGCCCAGGCCGAAGGCCACGGCGAAGGCGAGGGGCAGCGCGGCTTTGTGCAACGTGGATTTGTTCATGCTGGCGTCCTTGCGTGGTGGGTGAGTCGGTTTCTCGTCGCAAGATGCATGCCAACCGAGGTCGGCGGCATCCGGTGCCCCCGCCGACCGGCCGTTTCCTGCGGCGGGCCTCAGGGGGCGATTACAATGCTCGCCCCACGCCGAATCCGGGATGAAGCTTGAGCGCTTCCGCCGCCCACCGCCGCCTGGCCCTGCGCCTGCTGCCGCTGCTCGACCTGACCAGCCTGGGCGAGGACGACACACCCGCCGGCATCGACCGCCTGTGCGAGTCGGCGTTGCGGATCGATCCGCGTCCGGCAGCGGTCTGCGTGTATCCCGAGCATGTCACCGGCGCGTCGCGGGCACTCGTCGGCAGCGGGGTCCGCATCGCCACGGTCGTGAACTTTCCCGACGGTGGAGACGATGCCGCGCGCGTCGCCCGCGAAACGCGGCGCGCGATCGCCGCCGGCGCGGACGAAGTCGACATGGTGCTGCCCTGGCGAGCCCTGCTTGCCGGTCGGGTCGACGACGCGGAAGCCGCGGTGCGCGCATGCCGGGACGCCTGCGGCGATCGGGTCTGCCTGAAGTTGATTTTGGAAACGGGTGAGCTGCGCGGCGTCGAGCTCATCGGCGTCGCCAGCCGGATCGGGCTCGACGCCGGCGTGGATTTCCTCAAGACCTCGACCGGCAAGGTGGCGGTGAACGCGACCCTCGAGGCCGCCGGCGAGATGCTCACTGCGATCTCCGAGGCAGGCGGGCGATGTGGGCTGAAGGTAGCCGGTGGAATACGCTCGCTGGAAGACGCCAGCGCCTACCTCGCGCTGGTCGAATCGCGCATGGGCGCGGACTGGATCGGTCCGGCGCACTTCCGCATCGGCGCCAGCGCCTTGTTCACGGAATTGCGTGCCGCGCTCGGAGCCGATGCATGAGTGACTCGGCCGCCGCTGCCTTGTTGCGGCACAAGCGCGAGGGCAGGGAGTACGACGCTTCCCAATTGGCGGAAATCGCCCAGGGCATCGCCAGCGGGCGCTGGAGCGAAGGCCAGGTCGGCGCCTTCGCGATGGCCGTTGCGTGGCAGGGCATGGGCGAGGAGGAGTGCCGTCGCTTCACGCTCGCCCTGCGCGATTCCGGACGCCGGCTGCGCTGGCACGACCTGCCGGGCCCGGCCCTCGACAAGCATTCCACGGGCGGCGTCGGCGACGCCGTCAGCCTGCTGCTGGCGCCGCTGGTGGCGGCCTGCGGCGGCTTCGTGCCGATGATTTCCGGCCGGGGGCTCGGCCACACCGGCGGCACGCTCGACAAGCTGCAGTCCCTGCATGGCTACGACGTGTTCCCGTCGCCCGAGCGGCTGCGACAGGTGGTTCGCGAGATCGGCTGTGCGATCGTCGGGCAAAGCGAGGACCTCGTGCCGGCGGATCGCACGCTCTACGCCGTGCGCGACGTCACCGCGACGGTGGACGTATTGCCCCTGATCGTCGCCTCGATCCTGTCCAAGAAGCTGGCCGGCGGCGCCGAGGCGCTGGTGATGGACATCAAGATCGGCAACGGGGCGCAGACGCCTTCCATCGGCGCCGCCTTGCAGCTCGCCGAACGCATGCTCGCGGTGGCCGGCAACAGCGGCCTGCGCATGCGCGCGATGCTCAGCGACATGGACCAGGTGCTGGGACGCGATGCGGGCAATGCGATCGAAGTCCGCGCCGTGCTGGACCTGTTGTGCGGACGCGGCGGCGATGCGCGACTGCTGGAGCTGGCGATGGCGCAGTCGGCCGCCTTGCTGGTAATGGGCGGGCTGGCCGCGGACGAAACCGAGGCGCGGGCGAAGCTGCAGCGGGCGCTCGAGCAGGGCGAGGCCGCGGAACGATTCGGCCGCATGGTGGCGGCGCTCGGCGGACCACGCAACCTGCTCGAGCGGCCCGACCTGCACCTTTCGAAGGCGCCCGTGCTGCGCGCGGTCCCGGCGCCGGCCACGGGCGTCATCACGGCGGTGGACGTGCGCCGCATCGGCGGGGCGGTCGTGGACCTCGGCGGCGGCCGCCATCGCCCGCAGGACGAGGTGGATCCGGCCGTCGGCCTGTCGAGTGTGGTGGCGCTCGGCGAATCGGTTGAAGCCGGCCAGCCGCTGGCCATCGTGCACGCGCCGGGCGAAGTGGAAGCGCGTCGTGCGGTGGAAGCCGTGCAGCGAGCGATGCACATCGGAACGCAGGCGCCCGCGATTGCCTCCCTGTATTCCTGGCACGAACCGAAGGGCGCACGCGAATGAGCCGCGCGATCTGGCTCGTGCTCGATTCGCTCGGCCTCGGCGCGGCGCCCGATGCCGCGCAATTCGGCGACGAAGGGGCCGACACCTTCGGCCACGTCGCGCAGGCTTGCGCCAGGGCTTCACGCGGGCCTTTGCAGCTACCGAATTTCTCGTGTTTGGGTTTGCCGCAGGCGCATGCGCTCGCGCAGGGCCGCGCGGCCGCCGGCTTCGAACACTCGGCCGCGCCCGAAGGCGCCTGGGGTTGCGCCCGCGAACGTTCGCCGGGCAAGGACACGCCTTCCGGTCATTGGGAATCGATGGGCGTGACGATGCAGGCGCCCTTCGGCCTGTTCACGCGGCGCGAGGACAGTTTCCCGCAGGCCTTGCTCGACGCGCTGGTCGCGGAAGGCGGCCTGCCTGGCGTGCTCGGCAACTGCCACGCCTCGGGCACGCAGATCCTGCAGCGGCTCGGCGATGAGCACCTTCGCAGCGGTTGCCCGATCGTCTACACCTCCGGCGATTCGGTGTTCCAGATCGCCGCGCACGAGGAGCGTTTCGGGCTCGAGCGCCTGTACGCGCTCTGCGCACTGGCGCGACGGCTGCTGGAACCCTGGAACATCGGGCGGGTCATTGCCCGGCCCTTCATCGGGCCGCCCGGAGGGCCGTTCACCCGCACGGGCAACCGCCACGACTACTCGCTGCCGCCGCCGGGCCCGACCTTGCTCGACCACGCCAGGGAGGCGGGCAGGGACGTGATCGCCATCGGCAAGATCGACGACATATTCGCGCACCGCGGCGTCGGCCGCGCTATCCCGGCGCACGGCAACATGGCCTTGTTCGACGCGACCCTCGCGGCGCTCGCGCGGGCGCCGGACGGAAGCCTGGTTGCGACCAACTTCGTGGATTTCGACACCGAATTCGGGCACCGGCGCGATGCGCTGGGTTACGGCGCGGCGCTGGAAGCCTTCGACCGGCGGTTGCCGGAACTGTTCGATGCGCTGTGCCCGGATGACCTGGTGGTCTTCAGCGCGGACCATGGATGCGACCCGAGCTGGGCCGGTTCGGATCACACCCGCGAACTGATCCCGGTGCTGGCCTGGGGCGCCGCCGTGCCTGCGGGCTGCATCGGCATCCGGGATGGTTTCGGCGACATCGGCGCCACGCTGGCGGCGCACCTGGGGATTCGGGCGACAGGGAACGGAAGAACTTTCCTGGCTGGCTGAGGCGTTGGGGACCTGCTGGGCACCAAGTCAATACTTCGCATAATGTATCTTATGTAATACTGTCGTGGTACGGGCCGCGGCCCGACAGTCAGGTTTTTTAGTTCTTGGCCAAACGCAGATGTTCGCGCCACTGATTGATTTCTAAGAGATTAGTACCCTACCGGACCAATCTCCCAGGCGCGAGGCAAGCCGAATCGCGCGTTGGCGTCGTCTCCGCCGGTTGCCCATTTCGGCAACGACAATGGCATGCGCCTCAGCGCAGCGCACTCGTACTTGGACAACGGCACCGGATTCGCGACTTGGTGTAGTCGGCCGCGCCGCCTGTCCAGCCGCCCGAGTCGGCCGACGCGCGTCAGCTCGAAAAGACCGTCTAAGCCACTCGTGTCTAGGCCAAGCACCCGGGCCTCGTTCACGCTAAGCAGCGCCACATCCCCCGAGCCCCGCGAGCCGACCTTGGCGTGTACAGCTTCAAGCCATCGGCTCCGAACGGTTCCGAGTCCGGACACTGCGCAGTGGACCGACTCGATCAGAATGTCGTCGGGATGGCGCCGCACGGCGTCTGCACTCCAACCCACCGCTCGAACCAGCGCCTGAGTTCGAAACGCGTTGATCGGCGACGGCAAGGGCGACCGGGTCTCAACGGCCAGGATCGCCTCGATCAGTGTGTTGATCAGGTGGCGGGTTTCACATGGCGCGGTCTGAAACGCGCTGCAGGGATCCCAATCCGCCCGAGTCGCTCCGATAAAGGAAGGGGCCAAGGCGTGGAGCAGCTCTTCATAAAGCACCTGCAGCCTCCCCTTTCGGAGGCCCTTGGGCTGCCACCCTAGGGGCGAACCAGCGAGGATGCCCTCCAGGTAGATCGCACGGCGCTCGCGACCGATCGAAAAACTCACGGGCCCCTTGAGGCCGTCACGCGCAGAGAGAGTACTCGGCCCCGAATCCGGCCAACGCACGACCTGGACCCACGTCAATTCTCCGTACTTTCGGCTGCGCAACGGACCGTGGCGAGGACAAGTTGTACGCCATGCCACAAGCCACTGCCGCCGTTCGTGCGATGGCAACCCGCGCACCCAGTCTTCCGCGACGCATCGTGGACAGGACTGCCAGCGGTGCCCGCGCGGTAGGACCCAGGCAGCCGGAGGTCGTGCCGATTGAGCGAGCCGGCGGCGAAGCAACACAGACGCCTTCGGCAAGCGGATATCTAAGACGCCGAATTCGCGTTCGGCGTCGTCTGACTTCAGGCCTACCCACGGATGGCGCGCAACCCAACTAGTCAACGTCTCGTCGTCCAGCGGCGCGTCGTAACCCCCGCTTGGCGGCCGCTCTTCAAACAGAGTCAGCGTCGTCATCACGTACCTTCAGACCACATGATGCGCGCGCGACCGTCCGATGGAAAAGTCGTCACCACACGTCACGCTTGGTTACGGTTGCAGGCAAGGTGCAGGCGCGTATTGTGCGAAATATGGCGCACGACTTTCGACGCGTTGACTTCGTTGTTGCCCTGGACACCGGGCAAAGGGCTTGGGCGTGGATGGAGTCAGAAACCGACGATTACACCGGCTGCATGCTGATGGTAAAGCTTCGCATGCTGTTGACGCTGCCGGGGAACGGATTCTCCGAGGTGATCTTCGTCGACGGTAGTCGCGACGACGAACCGAACTAGGTGCCGACCCCCAGCTGCGGTTAGTCGCCCAGCAGCGCCTGCCATTGCCGTCCGTGGCAGCGCTTGTATTTGCCGCCGCTGCCGCACGGGCACGGGTCGTGATCGCGCCGTTTGGCGTACAGCGCTTCACCCAGGGCTTGCTGGATCTCCAGCAGCGGCTCGATTTCGTGAGCCGGAACGGACACGTGCCCGTACTGCTCGGCGCGTTCGCCGCGGTTGAGTACTTTGGTCTTCAATTCGGCCACGCGAATGAAGTGCCGAATCATCTGGTCATCGCGTAGCGGCAGGCGCACGTTGTCGATGGCCCGGCCCGAATAGGTTCGCCCCGGCGCCGGCACGAACAAGATCCGCGCTTCGCCCCCGGGCTTAGGGGTGATCTCCACCCACTCGTCGGCGGGCGACACCCAGATGGCGTGGAACTCCGCCTCGATCATCACATGCGGCCATTCCCACACTTGCCACCCGCACAGCATGCGTCCACCGTGCCGGGCGATCTTGGCGTCGACGTTGGGAAAACACTCGTTCACAACGGCGTCGGGTTCGGCGCGCACGTCCAGATAGACGGGCGTGGCGCCGGGGCTGACCCGGGCCACCAGACGGTGCACCGCCGGACTGATCTGAGAAGGCGTGGTGATGTGCATGCAGGTCCAGTCGGAAGGTGATGCGTGATCGTGCCGCGGCACCGTATCAAACTTCGATACGGCATCCGCGACAATGCGGTGCATGGACGCTGCGGCATGGAATGCCAAGTATCCCCTCGGGACGGTCGTGATCGTGACGCTGGCCGACCGTCGGCGGCGCTTGGCGCGCACGATCAGTCTCGCGCAGCACATAGGGCAACACGACTTCATCGAGGTTGACCAGATTCGCCCGGGCTCCGTTCTGCTGGGTTGGTGCTGGCCGGTCTCGGCGAGCGGACTCGCCTTCTTGGCGCGCCGGGCGCTGAGTCGCCCCCACCCTCTCGACGCCGTGCCGTCAGCCGGGAAAGCCGTGCGCGGTGCGTCGCAGCTGACCCAGCCACGCCTGCACCTGGCGGTTCCAGTCGACGGGCTCCAGCGTGGTGCTGACTTCGCCGGCCAGCCAATGCGCGACGTCTGAATCGCTCCAGCCCAGCGCCTGCTGGGCGTGGAGCAGGTCGGGTTCGATGGTGGCCAGCACGCGCCACAGCGCGACCGACGCGGCCGTCAATTCGTCCTGCAGCCCGCGAATCGTCTGTGCGAGCGGAGCGGGATCGAAGCCGTCGGTGGTCGCCATCGCGATCTTCCTGTCGATTGAGGCCGCCACCTTACCAACGGTCTGCGCGCGCCCAGTATTGGTCCTGCCCCATCGCGTGCGTGAGCGCCGTTTTCATCGCCGCCAAGCGCTCGTCGGTGACGCCGTCTTCCACCAGGTCCTCGCAGGTATCGACCAGCGCGTTGTGCGCCCGGTGGGCCTTGTGGATCCACTCATGCCAACGACGCACGGTGTCCGGATCGGCCGCGCGGCCGTTGGAATGGTATTCGAGCATTTCAATGCACACATCGCGCAAGGCGACGGTCACGTCCCATTGCACGATTTCGGGCCAGGTCGATTCCATAGCGACTCCGAACAAGGCGATGCAGCCCAATCTACGCCATTGTGCGACGCCTGCGTCCGGCGCGTTCAGGAGCGGTCGCACCAGCGGGGACGATCCTAAGCCTCTTCGCTCCACGGACCGACGCCATGGCCCATCCCTCGTCCATCGTTCGCGGCAAAGTCGTCACCGTGCCCTTGCCGTCGCCGGCGCACGATCCCGAAGGTGTGGCGTCGGCCCTGACCGACGGCATCCATGCGCTCGAGCGCAATTCGTTGGGTCGGGTCAGTTTCACCGAACCCGAGGGCGACGGACCGAGCGTGCTGGTGGTGTCCGGCACCAAGCAGCGCTCGCTGCGTCGCTGGCGGCACGTGCTGACACCGATCCTGGACGCACGCGGCGTCCAGCCGGACTGGTCCCAGGCATTGGTACTGATGGCGGCCGCGGAGCCAACGCACCACGACTGACGTCACGGCGCGAGGTAGGACCGTTTGGGGTTGGGGCCATGCATCGCGGGCGCGGTCGCCGTGTTGCGCGCCGGCGCAGGACGCGGCGCCGGCGGCGCGGCGCTCACCGGATCAAAGCCGAACAGCGCACTGGCCGCGCTGGTTTCCGGCAACACATAAACCACACCGCGCGTGCGGGTGAAGCTGGGGCTGACGATCGTCGCGAAAAACTCCGGCGGCACATTGATGCAGCCATAAGAGATGCGATTGTCGTCGGCGGTGGCGCTGCCCAAGCGTTCGGCGCGGCGTTCTTCGGGCGTGCCTTTGACCACCGGATGTAACGAGATCGCGGCGTCGTAGTCCAGGATCAGCAGTTGCTTGCCGTCCGCGTCGATGCCCAAGCGCGAGACGAAGCGGCCGGCAGGCGTAATGCGCACTGTCGGCGGCATCTGCGCCATGGTCGCTTCGTTGGGCGCCAGCAAGCGATCGCCGCGCGCCAGACCGAGCAAGGCTGGCGCCGACCCCTGGAGTTCGCCGGCCGCGTCAAAGGCAAACACCCGCGCGCTGACCTTGTCGATCAGCAAGAACGGCAGGCCCGCGTTGTCGCCGGAGACGATCACCCAGTGCGCCACGCGCCGCAGTTCCGCGGACGCCGCGGCCAACGCTTTTTCGTGCGCTTCCGGGTCGATCCCCGCCGCCGGTGATGCCAGCGTGGGCGACGGCGACAACGACAGCGTGGGCGTCGTCGTCGCGCTCGCCGCCGGCGCGACCAGCGCCAGCAGTCCGGTGAGGAGAACGGTTCGCAGCATCGGCGGGGGCGTCATGGGCTGGAGGCCATCATACGGTTGGTGCGCGGCGGCGAAACGGCACGATCCGCGCGGTGATTCAGGCCTTGGTCGGCCGGGCGCGGGGCCGTCGAGGCGCGCTCGGCTTGGCCGCTTTCTTCGTGGGCGTGGCGGCGCGGCGAGCCGGACGGGGGGCGGTGCGCTGCGCGGCC
This sequence comes from uncultured Pseudoxanthomonas sp., assembly GCF_946886695.1. Next base: position 14,769 of record NZ_CAMPJD010000024.1, read on the forward strand.
GCCAAGGCGGCTTCGGCGCTGCGCCGGTGCTGCTCACTGGTGCGCACTGCTGCCGCGTGCTCACGGGTCTGCGTGGCCACCTGCGCCTTGAGCGCCTTGAGCTCTTGTCGCACGCGATCGACCTCGCCGTAGGCGCGATCTTCCACCTGGCGCGCGTGCGCCTGCAGCGCCTCGCGCTCGGCCGCCGCGGCGGCGCGTGCATCCTCGGCCTGCTGCACCACCAGGTGGTGGCGGGCCAGGGTGGCATCCAGGCGCACGCCCAGCGCCTGCAGTTCGGTTTGCTGCGCGCCGATCTGACGGTGCAGATCGCTGTTGCGTTGGTCGCTGATGGCCAGCGCCGCCTGGTGCGCCGTGGCTTCGCCTCGGGCCTGGGTGAGCTGGCGTTCGAGGGCCGTGTAGGCGTCGCGCGCGCCGGCGACCGCGGCGTCGGCCTTGGCCAGGACCTCGGCCAGCGCCGCGCGTTCGGGGGCGACTTGCGCCTCCCCGTGCGCGTGCCCGGCCGCGAGAGCGGCCTGCCAAGCCTGGGCAAAGGCGGCCGCGACGGCGTCGGGCACCTGCGGCAGCGCCACCTGCTGCGCCAGGCGCTGCGCGAGCTTTCCCCACCATTGCTCGAGCAGCGGCCCGATCGTGTTCGGCGAACCGCGGCCCAAGGCCACGCGCACGCGTTCGGTGCTGGGGCGTTCGCCGGCGTGCAGCAGCTGGTCGGCGGCCGCGCTGACGTCCGCGAAAGTGACTCCGGTGCGCGCCATATCGGTCTCCTACGCCGCCGCCCTACTCCGTTGACCGCCTACTGCCGATAAGGGATAGTTATCGGCAGTAGATACCCTATTTCGTATCGAAACATACATACGACATATGAAATCTAACACAATGGTTCCCGCGCCGGCGGATTTACAGCCGCTCGATCCCGCCCGCCTGGCGACGCAGGCCGCCGAGGCCGTGCAGGAGCTGCTGGCCGAAGCCGCGGCCGCCAATACGACCCGCAGCTACGCCACCGCCCTGCGCTACTGGGCCGCCTGGTTCCAGGGGCGCTTCGGCCAGAAAATCGCCTTGCCGGTACCGGAAGCCGCTGTCGTGCAGTTCGTGGTCGACCATTTGGCCCGACGTGGCAAATCGGGGTTGGCCTGGGAACTGCCCAAGGGGTTGGATGCGCAGCTGGTGGCCGCCGGGCTCAAGCAACGGCCTGGCGCGTTCAAGCTGAGCACCGTCGTGCACCGCGTAGCCGTGCTGTCCGCCGCGCACCAGGCGCACAAGGCCGCCAATCCCTGCGAATCGCCTGCGGTGCGCCACCTGCTCAAGCGCGGCCGTCGCGCGGCGGTCAAGCGTGGCGAGCGGCCGCGCAAGAAGACCGCGATTACCAGGGCCGAGCTCGAGGCCATGCTGGCCACCTGCGACGACTCGCTCGAAGGCCTGCGTGATCGCGCCATTTTGTATTTTGGCTTCGCCAGCGGCGGTCGACGCCGCAGCGAGATAGCGGTCGCCGACTGGCAGGACCTGCGCCGCCTCGACGCCACCGACTTTATCTATCGCCTCGAGCACAGCAAAACGCAGCAGGCCGGCGCGACTACGTCCGCGACCCCCGACAAGCCGGTCTTAGGACGCGCGGGCGCCGCCCTCTCCGCGTGGTTGGCGGCGGCGAAAATCACCGAAGGTCCCCTCTTCCGCCGGCTGTGGGGCGACCGCGTGGGCCCGCCGCTAGCGCCGAAGGCAATCGCGGCGGTCGTGCAACGCCGCGCAGCTCGGGCTGGACTCAAAGGCGACTTCGGTGGGCACAGCTTGCGCTCGGGCTTCATCACCGAGGGCGCACGTCAGGGCATCGCCCTACCCGCGTTGATGGCACTGACCGAACACCGTTCGGTGGCCCAGGCGATCGGGTATTTTCAAGCAGGCGATGCCATCAACAATCCGGCGGGGCGGCTGCTGGACGGCTAAGCCCGGGAAGGTCGCCGATCGAACCCTGATCTACATATCGGGGTGCCCCGTGTCTGGAACACAACATCTTCGGTTCGCCCTTGAAACGGCGCGGGCCGTCCCCATGATTTTCGAAACGCGAGTCGCAGGGAGTGCGACGCGGTCGCGATAGGGTCGTTCCATCCTTTCGAAAGGGGGATTTGTGGGGACTCCGGTGCGTTTTCAGGCCCTGGCCTTGTCCGGGGGAGGCTTTCGCGGTCTGTACACCGCGCAGGTACTCGCGGACATCGAGCAGCAGCTCGGGCATCCGGTGGGCGGCCACTTCGATCTGCTCGCCGGCACGTCGATCGGCGGCATCCTCGCCTTGGCGCTGGCGTGCGAGATTCCCGCGGCGCGCATCGTCACCTTGTTCCAGGCGCACGGCAGCGAGATCTTTCGCCGGCGCAGTCGACTGGCCTTTTTTGAATCCAAGTATTCAAGCGCGCCGCTGCAATCGCTGCTTTCGCAGCCGGATCTTTTCGGGGACCGACGCCTGGGTGACTGCCTCCACCCCGTGCTGGTGCCGGCGATCAACTTCACCACCGGCAAGCCGGTCGTGTTCAAAACTGCTCACCACTCCACCTTTCACCGCGACAAGCACTTGAGCATGGTCGACGTGGCGCTCGCGACCAGCGCCGCGCCGACCTATTTCCCGCGCCACCTGCTCAACGACAGCCAATACGTCGATGGCGGCCTGTTCGCCAATGCGCCTGGCATGCTCGCCGTGCACGAGGCCGAGTACTTCTTCCGGCAGCCGATCGAATCGATCCACTTGCTGGCCGTGGGCACAATGTCTGCGAAATTCACCGTCGACCCGCGCAAGAACCGCAAAGGCGGCTTGCTCAGCTGGGGCGGTGCCAACCCCATCGAGACCTCCGGCCAAATCTTCGGCCTGACCATTTCGACGCAGGAGTCCTTGGTGGACTTCATGGTCGGCCATCGGCTGGGTGAGCGGTACGCGCACCTGGACGATGCACTCACCGACGCCCAAGCCCGGTCGGTCGCCCTCGACAAGGCCACGCCCGCGGCGGCGGAGGTACTCGTTGGCACCGCGCACGAGCGCGCCAAGTGGGCGCTCGGCGATCCGCGTATTCGGGCGCTGCTCGCCCACCAGGCCGCCCCTGCCACCTTCTACTGACCAGGACACTGCCATGCTCAAGTGGAACAAGCTTTTGCTCAACGATGAGGACGCGCGCGCCTTCGATGCGCGCATCGAGCCAACGGCGGAGCAGCGCGATTACCTCCGCGATTGCCGCGTCAAGATTCGCGAGCACGTGCGCGAGGGCATCCGTCGGGCATCGGTGACGGTCCTGCAGCTCGATCGGGAAGTGTCGCCCCGCTTTCGCCTGCAAGGATCCTGGTCCTACCTGACCTGTATCCAACGCGCGCACGGTTCTCAGGAAATGGACCTGGACTACGGCGTCTACCTTCCGGTAAGCGTGTTCGAAGATCACAAACCCCGCGTGGCGGCCAAGGCCTATTTTGACCTGGTGGAGAAATTGCTCGAGAAGCTGTGCCTCGTCGAAGGCTGGGTGCTGGATCGCAACAACGACAAATGCATCCGTCTGAAGGTGGCCGATTGGGCGCACATCGATGTGCCGCTCTATGCCGCGCCCGAACACATCTTTCTGACCATTCAAGAGCGGGCGGCGGTGCTGAAGGCCGAGTATGCCGACTTCAATGCGGCGTTCGACCTGACCGAGTCGTTCTGGGAGGAGATGGACGGCATTCACCTGGCGCGGCGCAACGGTACCTGGAAGCCGTCGGATCCGGCCGCGGTCACGCGCTGGTGGCGGGACATGATGGAAGAACACGGTCCGCAGTTGCGTCGCGTGTGTCGCTACATCAAGGCCTGGCGCGACCTGTGGTGGCCGACCGGGGGTCCCTCCTCCGTCGCGCTGATGATTGCGGTCGCCCGTGACTTCAGCGCCCGTCCCCGCCGCGACGATCTGGCCCTGGAAGCCGCGGCCGAGCGGCTGGTCACGGCCTTGCAAGGCGAGCTTCGCGAGCCTGGCATCGATGGAGGAATCGAAGATTTTCTTGGCGGCCTCGCCGCCGAAGAGCGCCGTGATGCGGTGGCGAAGGCGCGCGAATTGTTCAATCGACTCAAGCTGGCCCGTAGCTTCGGAGCACACCTGCACGCCGATGCGGTGGTCGAGATCCGTGCGCGGCTGGGCGATCGAATCCCCGCCCGGCCGGACTGGGTCGACAACGATGGTGGCGCGGACGTGCGCGCCGCGGCCGCCGTGATCGTCGCCCCGCCGGCGGTAAAAGCAACCGAATCGGGCTGAATCTTCCCAGTGCCGGCGTTGGTCGCGCTCGGCCCCGCGCTGCGCCAGTTAAGCGCGCGGGGTTTTCGCAAGGTCCACCTTGGACCGAAGGTGCGCGCGTGGGAAGGAAAGCTACCCTGTGCTGCTGGCGACGTGCCGGTGCGGTTGGAAGTCAGCGACTGGGATTTCCTGTCATACCCCACCATTCGACTGACCGAACGCCCCGCGTTCTTGCCCAAGGTCCTGCCGCACGTCTTCGCCAGTGGCGTGTTGTGCTACTTCGCCGAGAGCAGCGTGGTGCTCGACCGCTATCGGCCCGACATCGCCCTGGCGCAGTGCCTGGAGAAGGCCAAGCACCTGCTGGATCGGATGATCGCTGATCCCAACTTCTACGAAGCGGAATTTCGCGGCGAATTTCTTGTGCACTGGGCGCATGCGGACGGTGCGCCGGTGCTCGGAGGGCTGGTCGGCGAGCACACGCCGGGCGTTTCGTCGATGCAGTGGCACGACGTCGGCTTGCCCGATCATCCGCGCCTGTTCGTCAGCGCGGATCGTGACGAGGTCGTGCGCTTTTGCGCGGCCGCCGGTTGGCCCGCGCCCACGCACATGCCGGTGTCCGGGGCGGTGTTCGAGTCGAACAAACACCCGGTTTGCCCCGCGGATAGCCTGCCCCAGAACTTGTCTGAAGCCTTCGCCTGGCTAAAGCGTTGGGACCGGGACGTCTATAAGGCCGTGCAGGAACACCTGCTCGACCACAAGCTCATCAAGAAACCCCGCGAGTTGTTGTTCGGCTCGCCCGCCGGTTGGTTTGGACTGGGGTTTTCGTTCGAGCCTGCGGCGACCAAGGCGTTTCAGCGGGCCAGTGGCTATCGACAGTATCTGCACTCGCATGCCAAGGATATTCCGGTCAAACGTCGGGTGTTCCTTGAGGCCGGCAGCACGCATATTCACCAACGCAATCTGATGCGTCTGGGCGTGCGTTCGCTTGCGGGGAAGAAGATCGTCGTGATCGGCTGCGGCGCCATCGGCGGATTCGTGGTCGCCGATCTTGCGCGCTTGGGTGCCGGCACCGGCGGCGGCCGGTTGCGCTGCTACGACCGCGGCGAATTGGAGCCAGACAACCTGGGGCGGCATTGGCTGGGCTACGAAAGCCTGTTCCGCAACAAGGCACAGGCCGTCGCGGCGCGTGCGGTGACCCAGTTTCCCTTTTCGCGCATTGAAGGGATCGCCGAAGCGGTGGCACCGGCGGCCGTGCTCGAGGCGGACGTCATCATCAACGCGACAGGCGATGCCGCGTTCGCCGAAGCCCTCAACGCCCACCACGTCGAGCGCGGTCGGCAGCCTGCGCTCTTGCACCTTTGGGTCGTCGGAAACGGCGACGCCGCGCAAGGCCTGTGGGTCGACGCCCAACGATTTGCTTGCTATCGCTGCCTGCGGCACGCCGGCGGCGACCAGTACGGCGAGCCGCGGTTTCGCGTGTCCAAGGCCGAACCGGTCCGCGCGTTCGTCGGGTGCCACGCCTTTACGCCCTACAGCACCACCATGCCTTCCGTTGCCGCGGCGCTGGCCTGCGATTTCGTCATGGATTGGATGAATGGCAACGTTTCGCCGCGCTTTCGCACGCGCGAGCATGAGCAGGCGGACGTGTTCAAGGTCAAGAACCAGGATGTCGATCGCCTGGAGGGCTGTCCCGCATGCGCTCGATGATCGGCAACAACCCGTTTTCGCCCGGGCTGGTCCTGCTCGAAGATCGTGTCGCAGAACGGACCTCGGTCTACCGCCAGGACAGTGTGGAGGCATGCGAGGGGGGCGGTATCCTGCTGGGCTTTCGCAAGGATCCGCATCTCCACGTCACGCACGTCACCGAGCCGTTTTCGACCGATCGGCGCACGCGCATCTCCTTTCGTCGCGAATCGCACGGGCATGCACAAGCCGCGCTGCGGCATTGGCAGAGCAGCGGGCACACCGGCGATTACCTCGGCGAGTGGCACACTCATCCCGAACTGTCCCCGTCGCCGTCGCGAAAGGACCTGCGTGAGTGGCAGGTGCTGTTGCGCGATCAGGGGCGACCACTGCTGTTTCTGATCGTCGGAATTCGTACCAGCTGGCTGGGCCTAGGCAACGGCCGCACGATCGAACAGATCCAGTGGTCTGATACCGACTAACCGTTCATTGGAACTCGCTGGAAGGAACTGGCCGCGTGCACCTTAGGAACATGAAGACGTTGGATGCGTACCTGACCGCCGCCGGCGAAATGCATGGCGAAGTCGAGCTCGCGCACCCGACGTGGATGAGCTTGCTGCGCCAGACCGACGCGCTCTGGCGTGAAGAGCTCTTCGTGCCCGCTCCGAAGATCGGACCCGTCGCATACCTGCTCATGGTGCAGGCCTACTATTTCTGGCTTGCCGGGGTCCGCACCACGCTTTCCGGACATGCGACCGCGGCGTTTCCGCAACTGCGCACGGGCCTGGAATCGGCGTGCTATGCGTATCTGGTTGTTGCGCAACCGGAGTTGGCGACAGTGTGGATGGAGCGCGATAGCGACGAGGCGCGCGCGAAACTGTTTCGAAAGCACTTCACGCAGGCGCCCTCCACGGTGGCCAAACAATTAGCGAGTGCCGGCAATCTCGGCGCGCTCATCAACGATGTCTACAACGCAGCGATCACCTTCGGCGGCCACCCCAATCCGCGTGCCTTGTTCGAGCACCTGCGGGTAGCCGAACAGGCTGATGCCTTCGAGTTGTCATTCAGCGCCATCGATAACGTGAACGCCGCGACCACCATCCGCGCTTTGGTGGCGGCCGTGGAGCACGGCTACCTCTCGCTGGTCGTTTGCGCCAATGCGTTCGGTGGCCATCCGCGGGCTGCCTCCCTGCAGGCGCGTGTCGATGCGCTATGCGAGGCCAAAGACGCGGCCGTCGAGGCTTATACCCAACGCGGGTTGGTGTGCTGAACCCGCGGCCGGAGTAGCCGCCGGGCGCCGGTGATCCGCACGATCGGGTGGCCGCCCCGGCCCGCCGCGGCTCCCCTCTTGCGCTGTTGCATACAGGTGTGCAACACTGTGAAACAGATGAAACAAAGGGCGGGCAATGGCAGCACCGAGTTCTGACGCCGAGTGGTTGGCCCTGGTCCGGGAAGGCTGCGCCGGGCACGCGGCGGCGTTCCAGCTGCGGCTGACCCGCCTGATCGCGAGGCTGCGCCGCGAGAAGTCCCCCTTGGCGGCCCTGCTGACGCAGGCGCTGACCGAGGCGAATAGCGCCCGTTTGACCCTGGCGCGCGATGGCGCCGCCCAGCAAGCGCTGGTCAGCCCGGTGGACGCGGACAGCAACCTGGCCTTGACCACGATGCTCTTCCCCGCCTTTCTCGAGCACGCACCAGTCTGGCCGCCCAAGGTCGAAGAATCACTGCAGGGGCTGGTCCACGAGTGGCGGCAGGCCGACAAGCTGCGCGAAGCCGGCCTCACCCCCTCGCGTACGGTGTTGCTGTCTGGTCCGCCGGGCGTGGGCAAAACGCTGGCCGCCACCTACCTGGCCGAGCAGCTGCACTACCCGCTGATCACGTTGAACCTGGCTGCGGCCGTGAACAGCCTGCTCGGCAAAACGGGCAGCAACCTCACGCGCGTCTTGATGCACGCCAAGGCCCAACCTTGCGTTTTGCTGCTCGACGAATTCGACGCGCTGGCCAAGCGGCGCGACGACGGGCAGGACGTGGGCGAACTCAAGCGCGTGGTGAACGTGCTCTTGCAGGCCATCGACGAATGGCCGGGCACCTCGTTGCTGGTGGCGGCCACGAATCACGAAGAACTGCTCGATCGCGCCGTGTTTCGCCGATTCGACCTGTGGCTGCGCTTCCCTGACAGCACGCCGCGACAGGTAGAAGTCCTGCTGGGGCAACTGGGCGCTGGGGCCAACGTCGCACGGCAATTGGCGCCCGCGCTGGCAGGCGAACCGCTCTCCGATGCGAGCCGGCTCATTACGCGAGCGCGCCGCGAGATCGCGCTCAACGGCGGCGAGCTCGACGATGTCTTGTTGCGCCTGGCCTTGCCGGATACAACCGATCCGGCCGAGCGCCGGCGCTTGCTCGAGGTCAAGCGCTTGCATGCCGACGGGCTGTCGATGCGCGCCATCGCCAAGGAAGTCGGCGTGAGCGCAGCGACCGTCTCGCGGTGGCTACAAAAGTAGGAATCGAATCCATGGCCGCTACGCCGCGCAACTTGCTGATCGCCAACGGGCAAGAACTGATTGCCCCGCTGTCGTGGCCCGCCGGTGGCGGCCCGAAATGGCATCCGTACTCGATCGCCCAGGCCCGCGAGGCGCTGCACCCGCAGCTCTCGGCCGTGGCCCGCGCGGCCCGGGCCTCCGCGCCGCGCTACTCGCCGCGCGGCGAAATCACCGCGCAGGTCGTGCTGCATCCGACGTTTCTGGCAAAGACCTATTTCCCCGCCGCGATTCTGCGCGACGCAGGCTTGACCATTCTCGGCTCGCGCGTCGCCAAAGTGGCCCCGCGCGTGCCCCAGGCCAATCACCCCGACCTGCAGGACACGGCGGAAATCCTCGTCGCCGGCACCGCGGAAGATTTCGAGACGATGGACCTGCAACTGCGCGATCCGGCGCTGGGCCTCGGACGCCAGGAGCAGTTCACCCACATCGAAACCATTCATTCCTACGCCAGCCAGCACAAGCTGCGCCTGGACCCGGACACGCCCTGGCCCGAATTCGTGCACGTGACCTTGCACGCCGGCGAGAACGACGTCGACATCCTCGCGGCCTTCCAGACGCTGGTATTGCAGCTGGGTGGCGTAATCACCCCGCGCGGATTCCGCTTCGTGCCAGGCTTGGCCTTCGTGGCCGTGCAGCTGCCGGCCGGAGCCGTGGAAGAACTGGCGCGTTTCGAACGCATCCGCCTGCTGCGCTCGATGCCGCAGTTGCGCGGCGAGCTCGAACTCACCGCGTCGCTGCGGCGCAATTTCGCGAAACTGGCGTTGCCGGTTCCGATACCGCTGGCGCAGGGACCGCGCGTGGCGGTATTCGACGGTGGCACGTCCCAGGCCTTCGGCGCCCACGTAACCGACTTGGCGGCGGCGAATCTGCCGCCCGCCTCGCTCGGCGAGCTGGCGCACGGCGTCAACGTGACGTCGGCCCTGTTGTTCGGGCCCGTCGACCCCAAGCAGGCGGTGCTTCCCGCGCCGCGCTGCAAGATCGACCACCACCGCGTGCTGCCGTCGACCGACAGCCCCGAACAGGCGCTGGACGTGCTCGATCGCATCGTCACCGCCTTGCGCGCGGCGCGCACGGCCGGTCGCCCGTACCGCTTCGCGAACATCAGCCTCGGCCCGGTGGCGACCTTCTTCGATGACGATATCCACGAGTGGACCTCGCGCCTGGACACCGAGCTGGCCGACGGCAGCACCTTGTGCACGGCAGCGGTAGGCAACAACGGCGACCTCGGCGGCGAGCTGGCGCGCATTCAACCGCCGGGCGATGCCGTTAATGTATTCGCCGTGGGCGCGGCCGACACGCGGCGCAAGAAGTGGAATCGCGCCCCTTACAGCGCGACCGGCCCGGGTCGCAGTCCTGGCTTCGTCAAGCCCGACGTGCTCGCCTTCGGCGGTTCGAACGGCGAACCGCTGCCGATCTTCAGCCCGCTGGCAGGCAGCGTCGTGGGCGTGGGCGGAACGAGCTTCGCCAGCCCTCTGGCATTGCGCACCGCGATCGGGCTGGACGCGCAGAGCCAGGCGCGGTTCGACCCCATCACGTTGCAGGCCTTGCTGATCAACGGCGCCGAGTTTCGCAGCCGCCACAAGCGCACAGATGTGGGCTGGGGCCGCGTGCCGCTGGATCCGGATGCGGTGCTGTACACCCCGCTCGATGTCGTGCGCGTGGTCTACCAAGGCCGGACCCGCCCCGGTCATCCGCAAAAGGCGTTGATTCCGGTTCCGCGTGGGCTACCGCCCGGTACGAAGGTGCGCATCGGCGCCACGTTTTGCTACCGCGCGCCGGTGGATTCCGCGCACGCGATCAACTACACCCGCGCCGGCCTGTGGGTGCGCTGCTACAAGGCTGCGGGCAAGCCCCTGCCGCTTTTCGGCACCGGCATGTACAAGACCGAAGGCGACCTGCGCCGCGACGCGATGCGCTGGGATACGGTGCTGCATAACGTGCGCACAGTCAGCGCGGACGACCTGGACGCCCCCTACTTCCACATCAACTACCAGGTGCGCGACGAAAGTGAGGCGGTGCGGGTCGAAGATGCCGTCTCGATGCCCTACGCCTTGGTGGTCACCTTGCAGGCACCCGGCATCGTGGACCTGATGACGCGCGTGCAGACCGAATTCCCGGTGCTGCAGACGCTGCCGATCGAAGCTGCCGTGTCGGTGCCCGTCGCGCCGGGGACCCCATGAGCACGAACTGGAACGATCGCTTCAACAGCTGGGCGCAGGCACCGGGTACGACCGAGGCCACGCGCATCGACAACGCCATCACAGCGATCAAGAAGGCGCTGGCCGCCGACCCGAAGGTCGCCTCGGTGACCAAGGTCTTCGTGCAAGGCTCCTACCGCAACCGCGTGAACGTACGCCAGGACAGCGACGTCGATATCGGCGTGCTCTACACCGGCGGCGTCTTCTTCACCGAGTATCCGGTAGGCAAGGGCGACACGGATTTCGGAATCAGCAACGGCTCCTACAGCTACACCGAGTACAAGAACGACCTCGAGAAGGCCTTGGTCAGCTACTTCGGTCGCGCGCACGTTGCGCGCGGCGACAAAGCCTTCGACATCCACGAGAACACCTATCGAGTCGACGCCGACGTGGTGCCGCTGTTCGTGCACCGTCGCTACCACGCGGACGGCAGCTATCAATGCGGCGTCGAGCTGCTGACCGATAGCAACGAGCGCATTGTCAACTGGCCTGAACGCCTCTACGACCGGCCCGAATGGCCGAGGCAGCACTACGAGAACGGCAATGGCAAGAACGACGATACCCGTCGGGCCTACCGCGCTGTGGTGCGCATCATCAAGAAGCTGCGCAACGTCATGGATGAGGATGGCATCGCCGAAGCCAAGCCGATCAAGGGCTTCAACGTCGAATGCATGATCTGGAACGCGCCCAATTCCTGTTTCACGTATGCCAGCTGGCTGGAGGATGTAGATGCGGTGCTGCGTTACCTTTCCATCCACCTGGCGAGCATGACCTTGTGCGGGGAATGGGGCGAAGTGAGCGAGTTCAAATATCTGCTCAAGGGCAATGAGACCAAACGCGCGCAGTTCGAGGCCTTCGTCGACCGCGCCCTGCGCTACATCGGGACCTGACCATGTTTACTCGCTTGCAAATTACCGTGGCCCTCGGCGTGGCGACGTTGTGCTGGTGGATCGTGCTTCAGGTGCAAGGCACGACCGTGTCGTGGCAGCACCTGGCGCCCTTCACGACGGTGGTCAGCGTGCTGGTCGTGGTAGCGCTGGCGATGGAGTTGTGGCTGTGGCGTCTACGCCCGCTGCAAGGCTGGTTGTTCAATCGGCCCGACCTGCGCGGCACCTGGAAGGTCACCCTCCAGTCCGAGTGGGTCAACCCGGAAACCGGTGAGCGCGCCCCGCCGATTACCGCCTACGCTGCCATCGAGCAGTCGCTGACCAAGTTGCAGATCCACCTCATGACTCCGGAGTCCGAATCGTGCCTGCTTGCGCACGCTATCGAGCCCACGCCCTGCGGCAATCGATTCAACGTGTCCGTGGTCTACGCGAACACGCCTGGGGTGGAGCTGCGCGGTGGGCGTAGTGAGCGCCATGTCGGTGCGGCGCTGCTGAGCACGCACGGGCCCAGGTTCAAACCCGATTCGATCACCGCCGAGTATTGGACCGATCGCAAGACCGTCGGGCGCATGACCTTCGAAGGGCGCACGGCCACGCTCTACTCGCGATACGAGGATGCACACCGCCACTTCACCGGCTCCGGAGGAAAATCGTGAAGGCCTCATTCCTGCTCGGCGCCGTTGCGGCGTCCCTCGCGGCGTCGGCCTACCAGCCGGCGCACAGTTTCCAGTTGGATGCGGAAGCCGCACCCGAAGAGCGGCGCCTGCTCAACGTACCGTACAGCCGAATGGCCTGGCTCGAGCGCAAGCTCGCCCAGTACGGCGCCCCGCTGCTTTTTTCTGATCCGATCCATGAAGAACTCACCACGCGCATCTTCGGCTGCGATGGCGACGTGGCCTTGTGCGGCGGCGCTGACTCGGCCTCCGCCGACGCGGCGGTGCTGGTGGGGGTGCGTTGGAACGACGACCCGCCCTTTCGCCTGAGCAACGCCGAGCTCGCGGGTACCTTGTGCAAACCGCAGACGATCCGCTTCCAAACCCAGCCCAGCTGCTGGCTGCAGTTGTTCAAGAGTGCCGAGAAGAAGGCGGCCGCAGGTAAGGTCTACGGCCCCGGCGATGGCCTGCTGTATCGCACCCACTTCGGCGACCTGCAGTTCCTGCATGGCATGGCCTCGGGCAGTGACATTGCGCCCGAACAAACCCGCCAGCACATGATGGACTGGGCGCAGTTCACCTGGCGCGTGGCGATCCGCGAGTGGCCGCGTACGATGAAGCTGCGCGAGGTGCCGATCGCGGGATTCAAGGCGCCCTTCGGCTACACCGAGTGGGACGTGCGCGACCTGTTTATCCAAGGCAGCCCATTGCTCGAGCGCCGCGTGGACCAGGTCGCCTTCGGCAGCTTGTTGCACATGCTCCAGGACAGTTTTGCTGAAGGTCACGTCGATCGCGGGCAGCCGGATCCTGCGGGACGCTGCCAGCTCAACGGCGAAAGCCACCGCGCCCCGGGTCAGATCCGCGAATTCCACGCCTACGGCCAGCAAGACCACACCGCGCATGCCGCCGCCGACAGTATGGAGGCCAAGGATCGCCAACTGCAGCGCGCCCCCGACGTCGTCGATGTGGGGCGCCCGCTGGTCGAGGCTTTCGATGCGCGCCGGCCGTGGTCTGAGGTCGAACCCTACTTCGCGTGCGTGTTCGCGCTGGCGCCGGAGGCCAAGGTCTCGTCCGCGGGCGAAGCTTTCACCGCCGCGCGTTGACCACACCGGCTACTTCGAGGAGCCTGCCATGCCGCGTTCGCACTCGATGATGCTGTCGCTTCGCGGTCAGTTTCGCGAAACCTACCGCGCGATCCGACGGCGCCCTGCCCTCGCCCAGACCACGCCGATCATCTTCTGCGAGGGCGACTCGTGGTTTTCCACGCCCTTGTCGATGAACACCCTGGACTGGATCGTCTACCCGACGCCGGAAGACGAGGCCGCCGGTGTGCCCTTGTTCGGCTCGGGCGGCCTATTCTTTCGGGCCGAGCACAGCGGCGATCTGGCCACGGAGATCTTCAAGCCGAAGAAGGTGAAGGATCTGCTCGCGTGGTTCCGCGCCTTCGAGTTCGACGTGGTGTTGCTGAGCGCTGGCGGCAACGACTTCGTTGGCGACTTCCTCAAGAAGGCCTTCGCCAACGCCGGATCGATGACGCCCGCGCAAGCCTTCACCCGCGTGGAGGACACTGGCCGCTTCGGCGACGTGCTCGCCGCTTACACCCGCCTAATCACTGCCTTCCACCAGGCCAAGCCCTCGGTGCCGATCCTCGGGCACAGCTACGACTACCCGATTCGCTTGGGGCAGCCGGCGCAGCTCACCGCCGCCAACCTGGGCGCGATCGCGCTGTTCAAGCGCAGCATCGGTCCGTGGATCGAGCCGCATGTGGCGCGGGCGTTACCCACGCTCGACGCGCAGCGCGAGTTTGCCCACCTGTTGATCGACGGCTTCGTAGCCAAGGTGCTCGAGCCCTTGCGGGACGATCCCGCACTCGGCGGCGCGTTTGATTTCGTGGATCTGCGCGGGACGTTGCCGCAGACCGCGTCCTGGTTCGACGAGATGCACCCGACCGGCACGGGTTTTCACGAACTCGCGGACAAGTGGCGCAACGCCATCGCCGCGCGCCTGCCCGCCGCCAAGCGCTAGCCATCGCTAGGACTTGCGCGCCGTGGTGCCAAACCACTGCCGCATGTCGAGGGGTTCACCGCGACGGTCCGACGCGATGATAGCTTCGAAGGCGTCGTAGGCGGACGTGAAATTCACCAGCGGAAACTCTTGGTCGTTGCAGCGCTCGGGCGCGCACCAGTACGCGGTCTGGGTGATCGCGAAGTGCTTGCGGCAGGCCATCGGCCGGACTTCGTAGATTGAGCACTGACCGCCCTTCAAGAACGGACACGGCGTCCCGTGAAAATCCGCCGCCGGCGCGGGCGTCGGCAGGCGCTTGTGTCCGCTCCATTCTTCGATGTAGCGCGCCTCCAAGGGAAAGACGCTGACGTTGTAATGACAGCAGCTGCTGCAGCCGGCGCGACAGGCCGCGAACGGCTCGACCGCCGCGGAGATCTCCGCCATGGCCGCGTACAAGGCGCGCAAGCGTTTGCTCGGGCTTCCCGGCAGAGAGGCCAGCTCGGTCGCCAGTCCGTCCTCACGCGCGAGGATGGCCGGGGACAATCCCTCTCGCAGGCGTTCGAAATTACGCTGTGCGTTCGTGCGCGCGGTCAGCGGGTCGGCTTCGCTTTCGTCGATCAGTTCCATTGTCCGAGCATAGCGAGCGCGGGTCGCAAACGCTGAGAAGCGCGTTGACCCTTGAAGCTGAACGCGCTGGAGGGCAGCCGTATCGTTTCCGTTGGCGGGCGCGCATGCTAGGTGCGACCCTGCGCACCCGGTGCCAAAATGACGATCGCGCGCATCGCCTTGTTGCTTCTCCTGGCTTGCACCGCTGCGGCCGCGCAGCCCTTCGACTACGACGCCTACCACCCGGCCGCGCTCGCGCAGATCGTCTCCGCCCTACCCCCGCACCCCGCAGACTGGCTGGCGGAAGGCGAAACGCGTTTTCGCACCCCGGTCACGTTTACCGGCAGCTTCCGGCCAGTGGCAAAGCCTCGCCGGGATTTCATCGCCAGCTGGGCGAAAACGATGGGGCACCCGGCCGACACCGCCACCGTCTTCGAACAGGAAGTCGAGGTCGAGCAAGCCCAGACGCGCTACTGGATGCCGATCCAGCAGGTCCTGGTGGAGCAGCTCCAGACGGAAGTCCCCGCGGGCGCTGCCGTCGAACTCTACGTGCTGCTGATGGGCACGCAGGGCGATCAGCCCGTCTTCGCCGTCAGCGAATTCGACGCCGAATCCGATGTCCATGCCGACGAGGAACCACCCGCGGCAGCTGAACCCTAGGCCTCGGACCTGAATGAAATTGTGTATCGCCGCCGGGTGCCGATAGACTAGCGCCCGTGTCCCCCCGCCTCGCCACGACCCTGCTGACCCGCCTGCGCGCCTCAACGCGACTGATTGCGTTGGTGCTGGTGGTGTTTTTGCTGAAGGTCGGCGTTGTGGCGGCCTGCGCCACGCACGACTTCGGCGACGCCGGCCTGTCGCCGGCCGAGCACGCGTCCGCGAGCGTGGCGGTGGACACCGGCGATGACGGCAGTCCCCCCGAGCCGATCTCCGCCGGCGGCTGCGTCGACTGCCATTGCCACCACGTGGCGACTTTGGTCCCCGACGTCTTGCCGCGTATGGCCCTTGCTCGCGCCCCCGAACTCCCCCTCGTGACGGTGAGCGTGCGCACGGTCCGACCCGTACAAGAGTTGCGTCCACCCATCCTCTAAGCCCCGTCCTTTCGCTCCGGCGCGCAACGCGACCGGCAAGACGCTCGCTTAGAGGATTCTTTGCATGTTTGTTTTTCATCTGTCCCGACTCGGTCGAGTCGGGCGGCTGACGTGTTTGGCGTGGCTGCTCTGCAGCCTCGCGACCCCCGCGTTGGCCACTTCCACCCCGCCTGCTGTCGGTTTGGCGCCCGCGTCTGTGCGGCAAGCGCTGCGTGCGGCCTGGGAGGCGCATCCGCAGTCCCAGCAAACCGAGGCCACGCTCGACGCCGCCGATGCCCGCGTCGACGCGGCGCGCCGCCCGCTTTACAACCCAGAGATCGACCTGGATGCCGAGCGCGAGGGCGTCGATCGCACCACCACTGCGGGCATCTCGCTCACGTTGGACGTGAACGGCAAGCGCCGGGCCCGCACCGGCGCGGCCACGGCGCGCCGCGACCAAGTCAGCGCCGAGGCGCACCTTCGCCGGCGTGATTTCACGCGGCAGTGGTTCTCCAGCTGGGCGGCGCTCACCACCGCCCAGGAGCGCGTGCGCATTGGCGAACGCCGCTTGGCGCTAGTGACGCGCTTTGCGGGCCTGGCCGACAAGCAGTTCACCGCCGGCGATGTCTCGGGCCTGGAGCGCGATTTGGCGCTGCTGGCGCGCGACGAGGCCGAGGCTGAGCAATCGCAGCTGCTGGCCGAGCTGGCCGAGGCCGAGAGCCTGTTCCGCGCCGTGGGCGGCGACCCCGCCGCAGCCACCACGTTGGCCTTGCCCAGCAATGCGCTGCCCAAACCTGACGCGATCGCGGTCGCAGTCGAACAATTGCCCGAGTGGCAGGCGGCGCAAGCCGCGGCGGCGGTGGCGCAGGCCGAGATCGACGTGGCCAAGCGCAATCGCATCGCCGATCCCACGGTGGGCGTGCGCGGTGGGCGCGTGGACTACGGCCCGGTGCAAGACAACGTCGTGGGCGTGTCGGTGAGCGTGCCGCTGTTCGTGCGCAACTCCTACCGCGCGGAACTGCTCGCGGCGCAAGCCGACGCGACCGCGGCCGAAGCCGAAGCCGCCCGCGTGCAGCTGGTGCTGGCCGCCGAACAGCGTCGCGCGATCAGCAGCTACGCCGCCGCGCACGCCGCGTGGCTACGCTGGAGCAAGAGCAAGGGCACGGACACCGCACGCCGAGCCGAGCTGCTCGAGCGTTTGTGGCGCGAAGGCGATGTGTCCACCGCCGACTACTTGCTGCAGCTCAAGCAGACCCTGGATACCGAATTGGCCGGCGCCGAGCTCGAAGCTCGCCTGTGGCGCGGCTTTACCGATTACCTCGCCGCCACTGGCCAGCTCGAGCGCTGGGCCGGACTGGAAGGCACGCCATGAGAAACGACACCATGACTGTGAAGACTCCCCTCGCCCTGCTCGCCGCGACCGTGCTGTCGCTGGCGCTGGCGGCCTGCTCCAAGGACGCCCCCGAGGCGGCGGCCGCCGGTGAAGGCGAACACGCCGAAGAAGGCGGCGAAGAACACGAAGAAGGCGCGGCGCAAGCCGTCGTGATGGACGCGGCGGCGCTCAAGGCCGCCGGCATAGTGCTGGCGGCGGTGCAACCCACCACGCTCAGCGAAGACCTGCGGGCGCCGGGCGAAGTCGTCGACAACGCCTACGGCACCACGCTGATCACCCCGCGCGTCGAATCGCTGGTGGTGCGTCGCCATGCGCGCCTGGGCGATGAAGTGCGCGCGGGCGCGCCGCTCGTCACGCTGTCCAGCGTCGAGGTCGCCGATGCCCAGGCGAACCTCAAGATCGCCGAGCAGGAGTGGTCGCGGGTCTCGGCCTTGGGACGCGAAGCGGTCTCCGGTCGCCGCATCACCGAGGCGCAAGTCGCGGTGGAACGTGCGCGCGCCACCGCCCGCGCTTACGGCCTGCCCGGCACCGCGGCCGGCCGCAGCAACGGCGAGTTCACCCTCACCGCGCCCCACGCCGGCCGCATCACCGAAGACGAGTTCGTGGTCGGCGAGCGCATCGAGCCGGGCAAGACGCTGTTCCGCCTGGTCGATGAATCGGTTGTGTGGGTGGATGCCAAGTTGCCCTCGGGCATGGAAGTGCGCATCGCCCCGGGCAGCCAGGCCACGGTGGTGATCGGCGGCCGGCGCGTGCCGGGCAAGGTGCTACGCAGTGCGCACCGCACCTCGGATGCCACGCGCAATGCCTCGGTTCGGATCGAGGTGCGCAACGACGACGACCGCCTGCATGGCGGCGACTTCGTCGAGGTGTTCTTCGAAGCCGCGGGCGCGTCCGCGCCCGGTCAAACGATGACGCCGCTGGCGGTGCCCACCGATGCCATCGTGCAGATTGAAGGCGAGACCGTGGTGTTCCGTCGCGATGACAAGGGCGCGCTCGCGCCCGTCACCGTGCGCCTGGGCGAAGTCATTGGGGATCGCACCGTGATTCGCGAGGGCTTGAAGCCCGGCGATGTGGTCGTGGTCGCCGGCGCCTTCGCGGTCAAGTCGCAGATCCTCAAGGCACAGTTGGGAGAGGGTCATGGCCACTGATCGCCTCCGCGCTGTGAGGGAGGTCACGCCATGTTGAACGGCCTGGTCGAACTGTCCCTGCGCTACAAGTTCCTCATCCTCATTGCCTTCGCGGTGATCGCTTTCCTCGGGATCAGCGCGGTGCGCAATGTGCCCATCGATGCCTTCCCCGACGTCACGCCCGCGCAGGTCAACATCTACACCGAATCCCCGGGCCTGGCGGCCGAGGACGTCGAGCAGCTGCTGACCACGCCGGTGGAATCGGCGCTGGCCGGCCTGCCGAAGGTGCAAGAGATCCGGTCGGTCAGCCTGTTCGGTCTGTCCTACGTCTCGGTGTACTTCGAAGACGACATGGACATCTACTTCGCGCGCCAGCTGGTCAACGAGCGCTTGCAGGAGATCGGCGATCGCCTGCCGGAAGGTTACGGCAAGCCGAGCATGGGCCCGAACTCCTCCGGCCTGGGCCAGGTGTTCTGGTACACGGTCGAACGCGCTCCGGGTGTCACCAAGCAGCAGGTCAGCGACATGGACCTGCGCACCTGGCAAGAGTGGACGGTGCGGCTGGTGCTGCGCACGGCACCCGGCGTGGACGATGTCACCTCCTGGGGTGGCGGCGAGCGCGAATACCAGGTGCACATCGATCCGCAGCGCCTGTACGCCCGCGGCCTAAGCTTTGCCGATGTCATCGCCGCGTTGCCGGCGAACAACGGCCAGGTCGGCGGTAACGTCATGGACGTGGGGCAAGAACAGTTCCTCGTGCGTGGCCTGGGCCTGCTCAAATCGGTCGAGGACATCGGTGCGATCGTGCTCAAGGCCGATCACGGTGTGCCCGTGTACCTGCGTGATGTCGCCCGGGTCATGGAAGCACCGGCGCCGCGCTTTGGCGCGGTCACCCGCGACGGCCAGGAAGTAGTGCTGGGCATGGGCCTGGCGCGCATCAACGAAAACGCCAAGGACGTGGTCGAAGCGCTCAAGACCAAGCTGGAGGTGGTGCGCAAGGCGCTACCCGAAGGCATGGTGATCAAGCCGATCTACGAGCGCACGGACCTGGTCAACAAGGCGGTCGGCACGGCGGTGCGGGCGCTGGTGGAAGGCTCGCTGCTGGTGGCGCTGATCCTGTTCTTGTTCCTGGGCGAGCTGCGCTCGGCGCTGGTCGTGATCGTGACCTTGCCGCTGGCCATGCTCATTGCCTTTATCGGCATGGGCCAGGTCGGGCTATCGGCCAACCTGATGTCGCTGGCGGGTTTGGCGATCGGCATCGGCATGATGGTCGACGGTGCCGTGGTGATGGTCGAAAACGCCTTCCGCATCATGGCCGAGCGCCTGGAGCACGGCGAAAAGGTCGACCGCACTTCGGCGGTGCTGGAAGCAGCCCGCGAAGTGGCCAACCCCATTACCTTCGCGATTGTCATCATCATCGTGGTGTTCTTGCCGCTGTTCTCGCTGCAGGGCCTGGAAGGCAAGATGTTCAAGCCGATGGCCTTCAACATCGCCTTCGCGATGGCCGGCTCCATGCTGCTGAGCCTCACGCTCATCCCGGTGCTGGCCTCGATGATCTTGAAGCCCAAGCCCGAGCGCGACACGTGGCTGGTGGCGCGCATCAAGCGCGGCTACCGCCCGTTGCTGGACAAGGCACTGGCGCGCAAGCGCGTGGTGGTGATCTCGGCAGGCACGGCCTTGCTGGCGAGCCTGGCGCTGTTCCCGTTCCTGGGCAAGGAATTCATGCCGCAGCTGCAGGAAGGCTCGATCATGTGGCGCGTCACCGGCATCCCCTCGACCTCGCTCAACGAGTCGATCCGCACCAGCAACACGATCGCGGAAGCTTTCAAGCGCTTTCCGGAAGTGGACACGACGCTGGCGATGATCGGGCGCGCGGAGAAAGGCGAGACCGCGGACGTCAACTACATGGAGATCTACACCGCGCTCAAGCCGCAGGACGAGTGGAAGACAGGTCGCGATATCCAGGACCTCGAACAGGCCATGCAGGAGACGCTGGAACAGGTCGTGCCCAACGTGGTACCCGGCTACACCCAGCCGATCCAGATGCGCGTGGAAGAGCTCATCTCCGGCGTGCGCGCGACCTTGGCCTTGAAACTCTACGGCGAAGACCTGCAACAGCTCGATCAGCTGAGCGGCCAGCTCAAGACCGCGCTGTCCAAGGTGCCGGGCGTGGCCGACCTGTCGCTGGAAGCGAACGTGGGCAAGCCGCAGATCCGCATCCAGGTCAATCGCCAGGAGTTGGCGCGCCACGGAATGAACGCCGAGGAAGTGCTCACCATCGTGCGCAATGGCCTGGGCGGCGAGCCGGTCAGCGTGCTGCTGGACGGGGTCAAGCGCTTCGACATCGCGGTGCGCCTGAGCGGGCAAACCCGCGGATCGGTGCAGGCGTTGCGGCAGATCCCGCTGCGCACGTCCACCGGCGCGGTCGTGCCCTTGTCGGAAGTGGCTGAAGTGAGCGTGGCCGAAGGCTATTCCTTCGTGCGCCGCGAGCAGCTGCAGCGTTACGCCGTCATCCAGATGGACGTGCGCGGCCGCGACATCGACGGCTTCGTGAAGGAAGCCCAAGGGGTCATCGACCAGCAGGTCAAGTTGCCCGCGGGCTACTGGATCGAATGGGGCGGCGCTTTTGAGAACCAGCAGCGGGCGCTGGCGAAATTGGCACTGATCGTGCCGGTCACGATCTTCTTCATCTTCGTGCTGCTGTACACCGCGTTCAATTCGGTCAAGTACGCGGCGCTGATCCTGGCCAACGTGCCCTTCGCCACTATCGGCGGTCTAGTTGCGTTGTTCGTCACCGGCCAATACCTGTCGGTGCCCTCGGCGATTGGGTTTATCGCGGTGTTCGGCGTGGCGATGTTGAACGGCATTGTGCTGGTCAGCTTCCTCAACGAACTGCGCGACAAGGGCCTGTCGGTGCGCGAGGCGGTGATTCAGGGCACCGCCCTGAGACTTCGTCCGGTGCTGATGACGGCCAGCGTCGCGGTGCTGGGCCTGGTGCCGATGTTGTTGTCGCAAGGCGTGGGCGCCGAGACGCAGCGCCCCTTGGCGACCGTGGTGGTGGGCGGCCTGATCAGCTCGACCTTGCTGACGCTGATCTTGCTGCCGGTCTTGTACGAATGGATGGAGAACCGGGCCGAACGCAAGGCCCAGGAGAACAACGCGTGAAGCAGATCAAAGCCTTCGTCCACCGCAATCGCGTGTCCGACCTGATCCACGAACTGGCCGCCGCCGGGTTCCAGCGGCTGTCGCTGTTCGAGGTGAAGGGGCTGATGCGGGCGCTCAACGCCCGCGAACAGCAGTTCTCGGTCGAGTTTGGCGGCCAGGTCATCAGCGAGATGCAGATGGAGTTGTTTTGCGACGATGCCGACCTGCCCAAGGCGCTGGAGATCTTCCAGCGCGTGGGGCGCACCGGCAAGTCCGACGCGGGCTGGCTGTACGTCAGCCCCGTCGAGACGGTCCTGATGATCGGCGAACCGAGCAAGGGGTCCTAGCATGGGCGGCGGCCACGACCACGGCTCCGGCGCGATCCGGCACGAACGACCGCTGTGGTGGGCCTTCGGGCTCACCACCGTCTTCCTGGTCGCGGAAGTTGTCGGTGGCTTGATGACCAACAGCTTAGCGCTGCTGTCCGATGCCGCGCACATGGGCACTGACGTGATCGCGCTGGCGATCTCGTTGGTGGCCGTGCGCCTGAGTCGACGTCCGCCCGATGCCAAGCGCACCTACGGCTACGCGCGTCTGGAAGCGATTGGCGCGCTGATCAATGGCGGCATGCTGTTCCTGGTCGCCGGCTACATCTTGTGGGAGGCGGTGGGGCGGTTTCGGGCCCCGCCGCCGGTCGCCTCCACCGGCATGCTGGTGATCGCCGCGCTCGGCCTGGCGGTGAACTTGATATCGATGCGCCTGCTCAAGGCCGGCAGCGGCGAGAGCCTCAACGTCAAGGGCGCGTACCTGGAAGTGTGGGCCGACATGCTCGGCTCGCTCGGCGTCATCGTCGGCGCCGTGATCATCATGGCCACGAACTGGACGCTGGCCGATCCGATCATCGCTGTGCTGATCGGCCTGTGGGTCTTGCCGCGCACCTGGACCTTGGTGCGCGAGGCCGGCCAAGTGCTGATGCAAGGCGCGCCGCATGGATTGAACGTTGATACGGTGCGCGACCTGATGCTGGCGCACCCCGGCGTGCAGACGGTGCACGACCTGCACATCTGGGCGTTGGGCTCGAAGGAACCGATCTTGACTGCGCACGTGGTCGTCGCGGACCCGGCGCAGAGCGCCGAGTCGGTGCGGCGCTCCCTGCTGGCGGCACTAGACGAAAGCTTCGGGATCGAACACGCCACCTTGCAGGTGGAAGGCGCCGATGCGGGCGAAGGAGAACAGCATGCCTGACCGAGACCATGGCGATCACGCCGGCCACGATCACGCGCACGATCACGGCCACAAGGGCCACGGCCACGCAGGTCACACCCACGCGCATGGCTCGCAGGACGCGGCGCCGACCGGTCCGGATGCCGCCCCGAGCGCAGCGCTGTTTCGGGTGCCGACCATGGATTGCGCCGCCGAGGAAAGCGAGATTCGTCGGGCCTTGGCCAAGGTGTCCGGCGTGCGGGGATTGAGCTTCAACTTAGGTGCGCGCACGGTGCGCATCGACGCGGACGAAAGCACCCTGCCCGCCGCCCTCGCCGCGCTGCGCGACGCAGGCTTCGACGCGCAGCCGCTCGCCGCGTTGGAGAAAGGTTTCGACGCCGCGCCCGTGGTCGAGAGCAAGTGGCGCTTGGGTGCGGCCCTGGCTTTGGCGATCGGCGCCGAGCTGATCGAGTTCTATGCGCCGTCCAAGGGTCTGAGCGCCGGCATCGGCCTGGGCATGGTGCTGTCGCTGGCGGCGATCGTGCTGGCGGGCGCGTCGACCTACCGCAAGGGCTGGGCGGCGCTGCGGCGCGCCCGCTTCAACATCAACGCGCTGATGACGGTGGCGGTGACCGGCGCCTTCCTGATCGGGCAATGGCCGGAAGCGGCGATGGTGATGGCGCTGTATGCCATCGCCGAGCTGATCGAGGCGCGCTCGCTCGATCGCGCCCGCAATGCGATCAAGAGCTTGCTGGACCTGGCGCCGGACACGGCCGAGGTACAGCAAGCCGACGGCGCGTGGCAGGAGGTGCCCGCGCAAGGGGTCGCAGTCGACCAGATCGTGCGCGTGCGCCCCGGCGCACGCATCGCGCTCGACGGCGTGGTGACGACCGGCAACAGCGCGGTCAACCAGGCCCCGGTCACCGGCGAGAGCATTCCGGTTGACAAGGCCCCGGGCGATCCGCTCTTCGCCGGCACCATCAACGAAACCAGCATGCTGGAGATGCGCGTGACCGCGCCCGCCAGCCAATCCACCCTGGCGCGCATCATCCACGCGGTCGAAGAGGCGCAAGGCTCGCGCGCCCCGACCCAGCAGTTCGTCGATCGCTTTGCCGCGGTTTACACGCCGGTCGTGTTCCTGCTCGCGATTGCCGTCGCGCTGCTCGCGCCGTGGCTCTTGCACCTGACCTGGTGGCAAGCGATCTATAAGGCCTTGGTGCTGCTGGTTATCGCCTGCCCGTGCGCACTGGTGATTGCCACACCGGTGACCCTGGTCAGCGGCCTGGCCGCGGCCGCGCGGCGCGGCATCATTGTCAAAGGCGGCGCTTACCTGGAAGGCGCGCGCAACCTGCAGGTCATCGCGCTGGACAAGACCGGCACGATCACCGAAGGCAAGCCGAGCCTGGTCGCCACCGAGGTGCGCAGCACGACGCTGCCTGAAGCCGAGGTGCTGCGCCGGGCCGCTCTGCTCGCGGCGCATTCGGACCATCCGGTGTCGCGGGCGATCGCGGCGGGCTTGCCTGCCGCGTCCGGTGCGATCAAAGACTTCACTGCCCTGCCCGGCCGCGGCACCCAGGGCGGCGTGGAGGGCGAGGTGCTGGTCCTGGGCAACCACCGCCTGATCGAGGATCGGCAGCAATGCAGCGCCGCGCTGGAAGAGCGCCTGGCCGAGCACGAACGGCAAGGCCGCTCGGTCACCTTGCTCGCCTCGACCACGGAAGTACTCGCACTGTTTGCGGTGGCAGACACGATTAAGGCGACCTCGCGCGAGGCGCTCACTGCCTTGCATGCCCAAGGCGTGCGCTCGGTGATGCTGACCGGCGACAACACCGCCACGGCGCTTGCCATCGCGACGCAGGCCGGCATCGACGACGCCCGCGGCGACTTGCTGCCCGAGGACAAGCTCAAAGCCATCCAGTCGCTGCAGTTCGACCATGGCCAAACCGGCATGACGGGGGACGGCATCAACGACTCGCCCGCCTTGGCGCAGGCCGACATTGGCTTTGCGATGGGCGGCGCCGGCACCGACACCGCGATGGAAGCCGCCGACGTGGTGATCATGAACGATGATCTGCGGCGCATCCCGGAACTGATCGACCTGTCGCGGCGCACCTACCGCGTGCTGATGCAGAACATCTATCTGGCCTTGGCCGTGAAGGCGGTGTTCTTCGTGCTCGCCGTGCTGGGCCACGCGACCATGTGGATGGCAGTATTCGCCGACATGGGCGCCAGCTTGCTGGTGGTGTTCAACGGTCTGCGTTTGCTGCGGACCGCGACACCGACCTCGACTGGCGGCACAGGCGGGAGCAAGGAGCATTGATGAGCGATCGACTGCGCACGGCCATTCGCGACGAGTGGCAACAGGCCCGCCGGGCTAGCGACGATGGCGATGCCGACCGCGCCTTCGCTCACCTGGAGCGCGCGCACATCCTGAGCCAGCGGCTGACCCTCATGCACGTGCGCACGCACCTGGCGATGCTGGCCTGGGGATGGCGGCGCGGCGATTGGCGCGAGGTGCTCGGCCAGCTCTCGCGCACGCTGGCCGCGGCATGCTTCTCCCGGATCTGGGTGCCTTTGGGCAACACGGGCGGCGCGAAAGTTAGTGCCTTCCAGCCGATGAACGTTCCAGATGACCTGAAGGCTTTTCTCGTGGACAGGTAGCGATCGCCCCCGGCTTAGCAGAAGGCTGCCATTACAATCAGTGGTCAAGAGCCTACGGGTCGAATCGGGTCTGAAAAATGGAAGTGGCTAGAGCAGAGGAGCTTTTGTGCCACCTGGCCGACGCGGTGGACTTTGCGCCCTTTGATCGGTCCGACCGGGTTCTCCTAAGCAGAACTTTGGCGATTACTTCGCTGCACTTTGCTGCTTCGGTTCGACATCTATGCGCAGCGCACATGGCGCTCGGTTCGGCCGCAGTTCTCCGCAGCCAGTTTGAAGCATTGCTCCGGGGCATCTGGACGCTCCACTGTGCAAGCGATGGTCAGGTCGAGAAACTCTCATCCAGTTTGTCGACCGAATCCCAACAGGCCACGAAGAACATCGCTCAGGCGGCGGAGATGATGGGCGCCATCGAGAAGGTGCCGCATCTATCCAACCTGCTGATCTCACTGCGCGAGTTCAAGGACAGCTCGTGGCTCCCTCTGAATTCGTTCGTTCACTCTGGGATTCACGCGGTCCATTGGACAAAAGTCGAACCACCGCCGGCGCTCCTGGACCAGATGTTCCGCAGCAGCAACGGGCTTGCTGTCCTCGCGTTTCAGCATCTGGCCATTCTCACCGGCCGGGCTGGGTTACAGAGCGAAGTCATTGCGGTGTGCGCCGCGTATTCGAGCTGCCTACCCCGTCCCCGGTAGGCCGTACTCGACCGCCGACGCTACTTTCGCCCGAGGACGACGGGAGCCTAATCAGGCTTCAGAATTTTCCTACAGGCAACGGCGAACTTTTCCGATTGGCGTTTGCGCTAAACACGGTCAGCATGAATTCGCCGGGAAGACACGCGCTGCGATCTCCGCCGCTCTGCTTCACCAAGCGCAACGCCCTTGAGCAAGGCGTGCTTCCCGGCATCAGTTGCCGCCCCCAGCTTCCCTCGGCAGCGGTTTGAGGGCAGCCAACGACGGAACTACGTCCCAGTAATCCAGGTCCTTGCGTGCTAGGTGGCGAACGAACATGCGCCCGAGCGCGCTGCGCGGCGAACGGTTGAACGGCGGCAACGTTGCCTGACTCCACTGTCCGCCGCGCACGAACCCCACCCGTCGGCGCAACTCCGAATAGATTGCATCGCGAATCGTGGCCGGGTCGCCGCCGGGCTGCTGCTGGGCGAGCGAGCCGCCGTGACGCACGGCGGCCCACACGCAGTAACGCCACTGCGAAATTGTCAGCTGCCCTTCCAACTGCCGGTGGACGTAGGCCAGATCCCGCGCCCACCCCGGGGCGAAGTGATGCTTGGCCAGTTGCTGTTCGAAGAAGGATTCGGCCTCGTCCAGACTCAGCTCGTCCCAGTACTGCAGCCGGCAGGACAAGCCCGCTTCACTGTACGGAACGTCTTCAAGAAAGTCGGTCAGCGCCCGCGACAGGTTGGCCCGGGCATAGGCGGGCCAGGCGTAGCGCCATTGCAGGCCTTCCAGGGGCGTGTCCTCGGCATCGGGGCGCAGCGGCCAGCGCGTCTCCGGCCACGGCACTTCGATGATCTTGAAGTCGCGCAGAAAGCCCAGCAAGACCAAAGTCGCCCGGGTGGTCGGTGCGATCGGCAGCCGGGCGTCCGTCCCGTAGGTCAGCGCAAGCAGGTACCACGCGCCACGCACGCCCAGCTCTTCGACGCTTGGCGGGGCGGGCGTCGCCATGGGCCATCTGCCGCAATTGTCCGGCCTCTAAGAATAACTTAGTATCCCCGGAGCGCGAACCACCGCACCCTAGGGCCCGGTCCAGACACGGGTGTGGCGGCGGCGATGGCATCGAAGCGAGCCATCTTTGCGGTGCGATTGGCGCAGGCGCGCGAGCGTCTGGGCTGGTCACAGGTGGAGCTCGGGCGTCGGGCGGGTTTCGAGCCTTCGGTGGCAAGTCCGCGCATCAATCAGTACGAAAAAGGCGTGCACGTGCCCCACCACACCACGGCACAACGCTTGGCCAAGATCCTCGGGGTCCCGACCGCCTTCCTATTTGCTGAAGACGAGCACCTGGCGCGGCTGCTGCTGGCCTGGGCCGAGGCGAGCCCGGACCAGCGCAAGAAGTTGCTGCAGCAGGCCGAAGCCTTGGCCAAGCCCGCGGCCAAGAAGAAGCCGCGCGCCTAGTCGTCGGCGTACTCATCGTCGTTCTCCGCCGGCGGTGCGGCGTCGCGACGCGTGGGAGAGAACCGCACCGTCTTTCGTTCCTCGCGACGCCAGCGCCGAGCGATCGCCTTCCAACGCAGCGCCACCTCTTCCGGGGGCCGGCGGAACGTAAGGCGCAGCGCATCGGGCACTGGGAGGGGTGGCGGCGGCGTGGGCAACCGGTAGGCCCACGCCGGCAAGATCACCTCCGGGTTGTCGCGTTCGCGCGGCAGGCGGGCGCGATCAGGCAGGTACGGGTTCTCGGTCAGGCGGCCACGCCGACCGTCGAAGGCGAGGAACTGACCCTGGCGGGTCAGCTGGGCGAGATGACGCACGGTATCGCTGCACTCGAGCCCGATCAGACGCGCCTCGGGCAGTGTCAGATAGCCCCATTGCTCCTCAGCGTCCGCGGCGGCCAGACCGGCGTAGTCCTTCGCGCGCAGGTACTTGGCGTATCCGGCCAGCGCGGTGTCTCGTTCGCTAGGACCGCGAAAGAGCACATGGTTCGCCCCTGCCTTCGGCGGCCGTGCGGCGCCCCAGCCTATGGCGCGCACCAGCAACTGCGTGCGCGGCGCCAGTGCGGGCTCCGGTAACGGGGTATGCGTCCACACGGACAATATGGCTTCGACCAGCACGTTGATCGCGAAGCGATTGCTGTTGAGGGCGCGGGTAAAGCCCGGATTGGGCAAGCATTCGGGCGAGCCCTCACGGCTGAAATAGAACTGGTGCAGCAGGTCTGACACGAGGTCGCGGTAGATCAAGCGCAAAGAAGCGTTGCTCAGCCCATGGGGAAACCAAGGGGCGTGCTGTCGTCCGGCGAGCGCGGCTTCCAGGTGAATCGCCCGGCGGTCGGTCCCAAGTTCGAAGGTCAGCAGCACCCCGTGCGGTCGACGATGGATGATGTCTAGTTCCTGGCCACTCCAACTCGGACCGTCGAGCAGGGTGGTCCATTTCGGGGGCGCGCGACGGTTGTCCGTGTCGAAATACGGGCCGTGTTTCGGACAACACGTGCGCCATGCCACGCACCAGTCCCGACGCTTGTAGGCAGGCACGCCCTGCGACCAGTCTTCGGCCTGACAGCGCGCACACAGGAGCGTGCGCTGGTAGTCGGGTAGCAACCAAGCGTCCGGCGGCTTTGCGGCTTGTTTGAGCTGTTGTCGCAAGGCGCGCGGCAACTGCGGTAGGTCGATCATGAGCTCGCCGAAGGTGCGTTCCTCGCGCGAATCGCAGCTGAGCTGTACGTCGTGTTGCCGGTTGGCCCAGCTTTCCACCGTCTCATCCGGGAACAGGGGCGAATACGGCGCTAGCGCCTCACGCCGTCGGTAAGGGCTTGACGCGAGTCGCAGTACCGTCACGAATCGGCCTTCGCGCCATCCATCGCACGAAAGCAATCCGCCATCGGCCCGGCCCGCCCCTGCAGCCAGCGCAGGACGCGCGCGCGAATCGGCAGCGTCCGCCACCCTGGCGACTGCCCGGTCTCCCTCGCGAGGGAAACGCGATAGGTGATGGCCAGCAGGGCCAAGCGATCGACTTGATGCCATGGGGCCAAGACGCCGCCGCGGTCGACGGGCCGCGGCGCGGCGGGAACCGGCCAGCCGCGCGCCCACAGGTGCCATTGCGCTTCGGCCCAGGCGCGCGAATAGGCCACGCGCGGGTCGCTGCGCGCGCTGACCGCGCGCGTGATCGCGCGGCCGATTTCCCCGCCGCCGCCTTGCTGCGTCCACGAGGCGAGTGCTCGAAACTCCTCTCGCAGCGCGACCGGCCAACGCCGGCTACGCAGCGTCGCTGGCGGTGCTTCGCACCGCAGCAGGGGCAAGGCGTGGGTCGCGCACACTACGCTCTGCCGGCTCCAATCCTCGCGCGTGTACCACCGGCGCCGACCGGCCTCATCTAGGTGGCAGGCCGGGCAGTAAAGGTCCCCATTGGCCGGTGGAGAGGACGCCAAGCCCGAGAGTCCCTGCGCGCCCAGCGGGCCGGCGCGCAGCCACGACCCCAACGACTCGCCGTGACCCCGGCAGCAGCCGAGCGCGGCCCACTCTTCCGAGCTCACGCCGCCTGCGCCAACGCCGACTGCGCCAACGCGTTGCTCGGCGGCGCCTCGCCTTCGATCGCCGCCTTGAGATGGTCGTAGCCAATGCACCTGGCGCCGGCGCCCAAGGCGTGCAGCGATGCCAGGCGGATGGTCTCGACAATCTCCTTGGTGTTGCCTTCCGAGTGCTGGGCCAGCCACGGCAGGCAGTCGCGGTCGTGTAGCTGCGACGGCTCGGGAAACGGCAGGTTGCGCTGCAGTCCGTAGACGAAATTGCGCAGGTCCGGCGACAACGCCCACGGCGCGATCGTGATCTTGCGCTTGAAGCGGCTGGCGAACTGTTGGTCGACGTCGAGCACATGCTTCAAGTTCGTGACCGTCGCGGCAGTGATGCCGACCCGGGCGAAGTTGCTGATGCGCTTGAGCTCCGACAGCGCGCGCCGATGGCTGGCGATGCCCGCCTTGGTCAGCTCGCCGAACTCATCGAGCAGCAACTCGCGCACCCCCTGTGCCCGCAACGTGGCATCGATTTCGTCCTCAGTACCCAAGATGTGCTCGGCGTTCGGCCAGCAGGCCTTGAGGATGGCGTGACGCACGCCGTGTTCGCCGCTGTGCTCGGGCTTGCACTCGACATAAACCACGGGACGCTTCAGGCGCAGCGGGTCGTCGGGCGTTTTCTGCACCGGGAACATCTCGGCAAACGCCAGCAACACTGCCGTCTTGCCCATGCCGCCGTCGGCGATAAGCTGCAGGCACGGCGGCCGAATTACCGGGCCGCAGCGCAGCATGTACGCCATCCACTGGAACGCGAGCGTCGTCGTGGGCGTGTGGACCCACGCGTCAGTCATGATCCAGTCAATTTTCTTCTGCTCCGTGGCGTTGAGCAGCAGGCGGGCGGCGTCGGACAGGTCAGTGGACGTGTTGGACATGGTGTACCTCCAAAGGGCTGGAAAGCAGCACGGGCATCACGTCGTAATCGACGACGGCAGACTTGGTCTTGGGTCGGTCATCGACGGGACGTCGCTGGCGGTCGCGCCGTTGCTGGCGCGTGGTTTTCTCGGCCTTCTTCTCGACCTCACGCTGGGCTTCGATATGCTTGAACGCCGCCGCGTTACTGACCGGGCCGTTGTGTTTCTTGCGTAGATCGCGCTTGGCGCGTTGCAACTCCCACAGAGCGACGGGCGCCCGGGATTGGTCTCGCCAAGGCACATCGATCCAATCCTTGCCCACCTTCAGGTAGACGCGACTGATGTTGCGCGGGTCGTGGGCGACCCAGAACTTCTCCGTGGCACCGATGAAGGGAATCAGACCCTCATCCCAGTACTTGAGCGCGAAGCGATTGATGCCTTCGCGGCCGACCGTGCGCTGAATGCGCGGGAACAGCGACAACCGGAAATCGCGACGGTTCGCGGGTATGGGCGGTAGGCGAATGGCGCCGTCTTCGGTCCACGCCTCCGTCCAGGCCTCGAGCGGGGTTCGCCCGAGCCCATCGTGCTTGGTGTTGTGGTAGCGGAAGATCTCGTGGACTGTCCAGATCTCCAACTCGCGCAGCGTCATGATCGCCTTGTCGGCGCTCTTGTAGTCCTCGCGCTGTTTGGTGTTGGAAAAGGTCGTGCCCTTGATCAGATGGATGCGGCCCATGTAGGTGCCGATGACCCGCTCGATGTGCGCGCCATGGACGGGGTTGCGCACCTTGCGGAACCGCGGGTTGATGTCGTGATCCCGGCAGGCGTTGATCAAGTTGGTGTTCTTGAAGCACTTGGCGTTGTCCCAACCGATGCACTTCATCAAGCCGAACGGCAGCCACGGGTCGGTGATCTCCAGGCTCTTGAGCCAGGCATCCTTGGGCAGACAGCACTGCTCGAGCGCCAGCGCGACGCTGGTCTGCGAAGGCGCCTCGAAGGTCAGGTAGAAGCCCAGCAGACAGCGCGTGACCACATCGATCGCCAGGGTGATCCATGGCCGCCCGATTTCTTCGCGCGTCTCCGGATCGACCACCATGACGTCGACGATCGCGTGGTCCATCTGCACGAAGTCGAGCGATCGAAGCTCGTTCGTGGCGGTCAAGATCCCAGCACCCGCCGGTCCCGCCTTCGCATCCCCGCGCACGCGACCGTGGCGCTCGCGCGCCAGCTTCCAACGGTCCAGCGTCTGGATGCGTGCGAGCACGGTGTTGTAGCAAGGTACTTTCAGGCCGGCGGCCGTACAGCGCGGCCCGACCAAGTCGGCCGTGGCCGCGGCTGAGCCACGCTCTTCGGTGCGGTAGCGCTCTTCGATCGCCTTGTCGACGATCGCCAACTGTCCAGTCGTCAGGTACGAGCTGCCCTTTTCCGGGCCCGGCTTGCAAGGCAACTGGCCTCGGACGCTGGAGTCGAGTTGGTAGAGATCGAAGTGACGCTCGACCGTTTTCCGACTCGCGTTCAGCACCTTGCCAATTTCTTCCTTGACCTTCGGCGTCAGAACGTCACAGCCTTTGAAGCGATCGAACTGCTCGGTCCACTCGCGGGCCCGCTCGAATTCGAACTCGTCTTCGACTTTGACCTCGGCCGGCCCGCGCGAGGCCGGATCGGCTTCCTGGTAGGGCGACAGCGCCTCCAGGCTCACCCACTCCTGCTCGTCGGTGCCTAAGTAACCAATCCAGATCTGTGTGGCCGAAACCACCAGGTGCACTTTCGCGGCGCGGCCGTCGCACACCACGAGTGCGCCCTTCTTCACCCGCATGACCGCGGGGCGACGCTGGGCGGGCGGCGCTGCCGCTGGGGGTTTTAGCGCTACATCCGGGGTATCGGCCATGGCCATCTCCTCGCTCACGCGTGACAAGGCGTGACAAGGCGACACCCGGGCTTATCCGGCGAGCGGAACGCTTGACGGTGGAAGATTTCGCCACAGACAATGACGACGACGGGGGCTCCTCAAAGCGTCTTCGTCATGGGCGATCCGGCGGGCGCAAGCCGACGGACCGCCCTTTTTATTTGGGGCGACCCGGGGTCGACTTGAACTCAGCTCCTTGCATCAGGGGCACGCCGTACTCAAAAGCCCAGCGCGCGATGTCGGACGTGCGAGCACAGCGCCCGCGCCGTCCACGAATAAAGAACGTTCGAACGCCCAGCGACTGCCGATGTGCCGCCTGGCGAAAGGCCGCCGAGGTGCGGTAGCCGAGCAGGCGCACCAAGTCGCGCCCCGCCACGATCATCCCGAAGCGGTCCTCCAGCGCTTGGATACTGCTATCCAAACCGACCGCGGATTTTTGGGCGGAAGGGGCCATGCTCCAGACGCTAGCCATTCACGGCTCGCGAGAGAAGGGTAAAGTTGGTACCGGTACGTTCTTTACCACGATCGTTAAGTTCGGGGAGCCCATGCCTCGACGCCGCGTCCCAACTCGGATTTCGGATGCCGACGCCCGTTTGGTCGCCGGGCACCTGATGTTTGCGGCCGCCGCGGCGACCTTGGGTGGGGTCTACGGCACCGTCGTGCTGGAGCGGGCACTGCGATTTACGCCGGCCGCGCGGGCCAAGCAGCAGGCCGAGCGGCGCACCGCTAAAGCGGCACTGGTCCCTCCTCCGGCCAAGTCCAAGGCGTCGTTGCCGACCGGCACCTGCAAGAAGTGGCTCGAGAGCCACGTACCCTGCGAGCAGACATTGGCGTTGATTGCCGAGTCGCATCCGAACGTCGCCGATCGGATGAAGCAGGCCCGCGATGGTGACTTGGTACGGGCACTCACCGTCGCCAAGGACGACGTTCCGTTCGTCGGCCGGCGCATTGCATCGCTCTCGCCGGAGCTTTTCGGGGAGTACCTCGGTTGCATGGCGCTGGGGCACTGCAACCCGGACTTCGCTTCGGGCCTGGCCGCCGGACTGCTTCACTTGGCCATGGCCAAGGCCAAGGCAGGCCCAGAGGTCCTCGCCGCGGTCATCGCGACGGACCGACAGTTACCCTCTCCGAGAGGGCTCGCTGCGGCCAGGAGCCTGGATCAGGCTTTCCGGCTCGCCTTGCAACACGGCGTCGAAGCAGACCCGGAGCTGGCCTTCGCCCAGGAAGCCATCGTCGAGGTCTGGTCGCGCCGAGCGAGCGCTCAAGACGGAATCGAAGCTCGCCCCATGCGGTCGCAGATGTTCGTGACCAAACCAAGCAAATTGACTAAGTTCGCGACCAATTAGTGCAGATTCGACGTCACTCCAGCACGATCCTCTGACGAAAAAGCGCGCAAAGCGCTGATTTCATTAGTTTTTCAGATGTTCGCGGGCTTCAAAAAAGCTGACTCCGACGCCTGCCGTTGCAACGACTGCTGCGCTACCGTGGCGCATGGACTCCTCCTTCCTCGACCTTCTGCGCCGTTTGCTGGGCGACGAGCACGTGCTGGTCGGCGGCGACCTCGAACGTTACGAACGTGACTGGCGCGGTCGGTTCCGTGGCGCCGCGCTTGCGGTGGCGCGCCCCGGCAACACGGCGGACGTTGCCGCAGTCGTTCGGGCCTGCGCGAAGGTTGGCGTTCCCATCGTGGCGCAAGGCGGCAATACCAGCCTGGTCGGCGGCTCGGTGCCCGATGGCAGCGGCAACGCCCTGGTGCTGAGCCTGGAACGCCTGCGCCGGATTCGCGGCCTGGATGCCGACAACCTGACCGTCACCGTCGAGGCCGGGGTCGTCCTGCAGGCGCTCCGGCAAGCGGCTGCGGACCAGGGATTGCTGTTCCCGCTCAGCCTCGGATCCCAAGGCAGTTGCACGATCGGCGGCAACCTTGCCACCAACGCCGGCGGCACCCAGGTGCTTCGCTACGGCAATGCGCGCGAGCTGTGCCTGGGGCTGGAAGTCGTCACCGCCCGAGGCGATATCTGGGATGGTTTGACCGGCCTTCGCAAGGACAACACCGGCTACGACTTGCGCGACCTGTTCATTGGCAGCGAGGGAACGCTCGGCATCATCACCGCCGCCACCATGAAGCTTTACCCCAAGCCGGCAGCGACCCTGACGATGCTGGCCGCGTGCCCCGGCGTGGAGCAGGCGATCGGACTGCTACGCCTGGCCCGCGCCCGCTTCGACGCCGAACTCACCGGCTTCGAGCTGATGTCTTGCCATGCGCTCGCCCTGGTGTCGCGCCACTTCCCGGACGTCCCGCGTCCCCTCCCCGACACCGACTGGGTGGTATTGCTGGAATTGTCCCTGGCGCACGCCGAGACCGGGCAGGCGCGGCTTGAAGGCCTGTTCGCCGCCGCGGTGTCCGCGGGCCTGGTGGACGACATGGCGCTCGCGACGAGCCAGGCACAGGCCGACGCGTCCTGGCGACTGCGCGATTGCATTCCGCTGGCGCAGGCGCTCGAGGGCCGCAACATCAAGCACGACATCGCGTTGCCGGTGTCGGCGATCCCCGGCTTCCTGGCGCGCATGGACGCGAGCTTGCCCGCGCTGGTGCCGGGCGCGCGCCAGGTCGTGTTCGGGCACCTGGGCGACGGCAACCTGCACTTCAACCTGCAGGCTCCGGAGGGCACGGACCCTGAACACTTCCTGCGCCAGCACGAGGCGGTCGTCAACCGCCACGTCCATGATGCGGTGATGGCGCTCGGCGGATCCTTCTCCGCGGAACACGGCATCGGCGCGCTGAAGGTCGAGGAGTTGGCCAGGCGCAAGTCGCCCGTTGCGCTCGGGATGATGCGGGCGATCAAGCACGCCCTGGACCCGCAGGGGCTGCTCAATCCCGGCCGCGTCCTTGCGCCAGGCAGCGGTTCCGGAGACTGATCGCCAAGCCTTTGATCCTGATCAAGGCGCCCCCCGCCCTGCCTGCTAACGTCCCGCCACATGAGCACCCATCGCGCGATCGATCCCGACCTCCTGCGCCGCTACGACCGGCCGGGGCCCCGCTACACCTCGTACCCGACGGCGCCGCAGTTCGCCAGCAGCTTCGGCGAGCCGCAGCTTCGCGAAGCGGTCCGCGCCAGCAATGGCGACCCGATCCCGCGCCGGCTGTCGCTCTACGTGCACGTGCCGTTCTGCCAGAGCCCCTGCTTCTACTGTGGCTGCAACCGCGTGATCACCCGCGACACCAGCCGCTCCGAGGGCTACCTGGCCCGCCTGTACCGCGAGATCGCGCTGTACAGCGAGTTGTTCGACCGCGACCGCGAGGTCATCCAGCTGCACTTCGGCGGCGGCACGCCCAATTTCCTGACCCCGGCGCAGTTGCGTGAAGTCGTGGACTGCCTGCGCAGCCACTTCCGCTTCTCCGACAGCGATAGCCGCGACATCTCGATCGAACTCGATCCCCGCTTCGTCAAGCCGGCAGACATCGCCGAGCTCGCCGACATCGGCTTCAACCGCGCCAGCCTCGGCGTCCAGGACTTCGATCCGGAGGTGCAGCGTGCCGTCAATCGCATCCAGAGCGTGGAGGAAACCCTCGCCATCATCGAGGCCTGCCGCGCCAACGGCTTCAAGTCGGTCAACGTGGACCTGATCTACGGGCTGCCCAGGCAGACCGTCGAGGGTTTCTCGCGCACGCTGCAGACGGTGGTCGCCGCACGGCCGGACCGCATCGCGGTGTACGGCTACGCCCACCTGCCCTCGCTGTTCAAGGCGCAGCGCCAGATCGAGGCCGCCGACCTGCCGACGCCGGAGGCCAAGCTGGGCCTGCTGGAACTGGCGATCGACACGCTGGTCGCGGCCGGCTACGTGTACATCGGCATGGATCATTTCGCCCTGCCCGACGACGAACTCGCGCGCGCCCAGGAGCGCGGCGGCCTGCATCGCAACTTCATGGGTTACACGACCCATTCCGACAGCGACCTCGTGGGCCTGGGCGTCAGCGCAATCAGCCACATCGGCGACAGCTTCAGCCAGAACCCGCGCGACCTGCCCAGCTGGCAGGCGGCCATCGACGACGGGCATCTACCGGTGTTCCGCGGCATGCGCCTGAGCGAGGACGACCAGCTGCGCGCCGACCTGATCCAGCAGCTGATGTGCCAGGGCGAAGTGCCGGTGGCCGCGCTGGAGCGCCGTTACGGCATCATTTTCGACAGCTACTTCGCCGATGCGCTGGAGCGGCTCAAGCCATTGGAGGCCGACGGCCTGGTCCGGCTGGAACGCGAGCGGATCCGGGTGACCTCGCAGGGCCGGCTGCTGTTG
Source organism: uncultured Pseudoxanthomonas sp. (assembly GCF_946886695.1). Next base: position 51,435 of record NZ_CAMPJD010000024.1, read on the forward strand.
CGTAATATTGCGATGTGCTTCGACCGTTACCTGCCGCCGCCGGACGTGGACACCGTGACCCGGTTCTCGCGCGCCATCTGAGCGCGTGTCCACCGCGCCCGGTGCGCCTCGCGTGAGCAAGCCGGCCTTTCCCCGTGCCGACGCACGCATCATCGCCGACGACGGCGACGCGCTGCATTTCTGCTCGACCTGCGCATTTTCCGACGCCTGCCTTTCGCAGGGCATGGACAAGGCCGCGCTCAACGACCTGCACGTGCTGGTGGAACACGTCGGGCCTGTGCACGCGGGCGAACACCTGTTCCGCGAGGGCGACCCCTTCGAGGCGATCGCCGCGGTGCGCGCGGGTACGGTCAAGACCTACGTGGTGGACCGCGAGGGTCACGAGCACGTGCTCGGTTTCCACCTGCCCGGCGAAGTGATCGGCCTGAGCGCGATCGACGGCGAGCACTATCCCTGCAACGCCGTGGCCCTGGACACGGTGATGCTGTGCCGCTTCTCCTTCCCGAAGATGGCGGTGCTGGCCACGCGCCTGCCGGGCTTGCAGCGGCACCTGTTCCGCCTCCTGAGCCGTGACATCGGCCGGGCCGCGCTACTGGCCGGGGACTGGTCGGCGGACCAGCGGATGGCAGCCTTCCTCGTGCAGTTCTCGCAACGCCTGGCGGCACGGGGTTTTTCCGCCCGCCGCTTCCAGCTGACGATGGCGCGCACCGACATCGCCAACTACCTGCGGCTGGCGCCGGAAACCGTCAGCCGGGTGCTGCGCCGCTTCCAGACCGAGGGGCTGCTCAAGGTCGATCGGCGCGACGTCGAACTGGTCGGCCGCGAAGCCCTCGAAACCCTCGCCGGGCCCGTGCTGCGCCAGTAGCCCGCGGTTGTTCGCCTCCAATTGATTTGGATCAGGGCGACGAACCGTCGCCAGGGACACCATGCCGCCATCCCCCGTGGAGAAGCGCCATGAGTTCAACCCGCAAGCTATGGCTGGGCCTCGCCGCCCTGCTGGTCGCGTCCTTCTCGGTCCTGCTATGGGCCGGGGGCGAGATCTTCAGGGCCGCGCCGCCGATGCCCGAACGCGTCCTCGCCGAAGACGGCAGCACCGTCTACACCCGCAAGGACATCGAAACCGGACGCCAGGTCTGGCAATCCATCGGCGGCATGCAGCTCGGCTCGATCTGGGGCCACGGTGGCTACGTGGCGCCGGACTGGAGCGCGGACTGGCTGCACCGCGAATCGGTGCAGGTGCTCGACCTGTGGGCCCGCCGCGAAGGCAAGGCCCGCTGGAGCGAGCTGCCCGCCGAACGCCAGGCCGCCTTGCAGGCGCGACTGCAGGAGATGATGCGCAAGAACACCTACGACCCCAACGACGGCAGCATCACCCTCCCTCGTGATCGGGTGGCGGCGCTGTCGAACGTGTCGGCGCATTACGAGAGCCTGTTCGGCAACGACCCAGCGACCGCTGTCCTGCGCGAAAACTACGCGATGAAGCAGGACACGGTGGACACGCCGGAACACCGCCGCGCGCTCGCCGCCTTCTTCTGGTGGACCGCCTGGGCGGCCACGACCGAGCGCCTGCCCGATGCCGATACGCTGCAGGACGAAGCCAAGGCCGTCGCCGCCGGACTTCCGGCCGACGCGCGCGTGACCTACACCAACAACTGGCCGCACGAGCCCCTGGTCGGCAACTCGCCGCCGCCGGCGCTGTTCGGCTGGTCGGTCTTCAGCGTGCTGTTCCTCATCGCGGGCATCGGCTTGCTGGGCTGGTACCACGCCGCCACCAGCAGCAAGGACGAAGGCCACGTGGTGCCTGCCAGCGACCCGCTGGCGATGCTGCGGATCACCCCGTCCATGCGCGCCACCGCCAAGTACTTCTGGGTGGTGCTGGCCTTGTTCCTGACCCAGATCCTGCTGGGCGCGATCACCGCGCACTACCAGGTCGAGGGCCAGGATGCGTACGGCTTCGCGCTGTCGGAGATCCTGCCCTACTCGCTCTCGCGCACCTGGCACACGCAGCTGGCAGTGCTGTGGATCGCGGTCGCGTGGCTGGCCACCGGCCTCTACATCGGCCCGGCGCTGTCGGGGCATGAACCGAAGTACCAGCGCCTCGGCGTCAACTTCCTGTTCGTCTGCCTGCTGGTCATCGTGGTCGGCTCATTCGCCGGCCAGTGGCTGGCGGTGATGCAGAAGCTCGGCCTGGAGAGCAACTTCTGGTTCGGCCACCAGGGCTGGGAATACGCCGACATGGGCCGCTTCTGGCAGGTGTTCCTGTTCATCGGCTTGATGCTGTGGCTGACCCTGGTCGGCCGTGCGCTGTGGCCGGTGCTCACCGGTCCGTCCGACCATTCCAAGCCGGTCGTGGTGCTGCTGTTCCTGTCCACCGTGGCGATCGGGTTGTTCTTCGGCGCCGCGCTGATGTGGGGCGAGCACACCCACATCGCCGAGGTCGAGTACTGGCGCTGGTGGCTGGTGCACCTGTGGGTCGAAGGCTTCTTCGAGGTGTTCGCCACCGCGGTGATGGCGCTGATCTTCACCCGCCTGGGCCTGATCAAGGCCTCGACGGCCGCCGGCGCGCTGCTCTTCGCCACCATCGTCTTCATGGCCGGCGGCGTGCTCGGCACCCTGCACCACCTGTACTTCGTCGGCACGCCGACGGCGGTGGTGGCGCTGGGCGCGAGCTTCAGTGCGCTGGAAGTGGTCCCGCTAGCCTACATCGGCTACGAGGCCTGGCACACCTACAAGCTCGGCCATGCGACGCCGTGGATGGCGCGCTATCGCTGGCCGATCCTGTTCTTCATCGCGGTTTCGTTCTGGAACCTGGTGGGCGCCGGCCTGTTCGGCTTCCTGATCAACCCGCCGGTCTCGCTGTACTACATGCAGGGCCTCAACCTGACTCCGCTGCACGGCCACACCGCTCTCTTCGGTGTGTACGGAATGTTGGGCGTCGCGCTGATGCTGTTCTGCCTGCGCGGGCTGCGCGGGCAGATGCGCTGGGACACGCGGCCGCTGAAGCTGGCGTTCTGGGGCCTGAACATCGGCCTGGTGATGATGGCGCTGTTCACCCTGCTGCCGCTGGGCGTGATGCAACTGCTGGCCACGCTCGAGCACGGTTACGCCTACGCGCGCTCGGCCGAGTTCATGCAGCAGCCGATCGTGGAGATGCTGGTCTGGGCGCGGGTGCCCGGCGACACCATCTTCAGCGTCGGCGCCGCGTCGCTGGCCTGGTTCGTGCTGCGCTTGTGGGTGGCGCCGGTCCGCGACACGACCGTTGCCCCGCTCCCGGATGCGATCGAGCCCTGAGATGGCAGCGACGATGACGGCATTGCCTTCGGTGCGGCGCCTGGGATGGGCGCCGCATCGTCTTCTTTTCTTCGTCGGCGCCGGCAACCTGTTGCTGGCGATGGGCTGGTGGGGCGCCTGGCTGATCGGCCAGCGCTACCCCGGTGCGGCGACGGTTGGCCAGCCGGAGCTATTCGCTGGCTGGCTGCACGCTTTCATAATGCAGTACCAGGTGCTGCCGACCTTCATGGCCGGTTTCCTGTTGACGGTGTTCCCGCGCTGGATGGGCTTGCCCGAGTTGCCGCGCTGGCGCTACGCGCCGGTCGGGCTTGGCTTGCTAGGAGGCCAGGCGGCCACGCTGGCCGGGGCGCTCGGATCCGGCCCCGGCCTGTTCGTTGGATGGTTGATGACGCTCGCCGGCTGGATCGCCCTGCTGGCCACGCTGGCACCGATGCTTTGGCGTGAACGCGGCATCACCTGGCATGCCCGCGCGATCGTGATCGCCCTGTCCGCGGGCATGGTGGGCCTGCTGCTGCACGGCGCCTACCTGCTGGGCGGCGCGGCGGTGCTTGGCCTGGCCAGTATCAAGATCGGCAGCTTGGGCCTGCTGCTGCCGGTTTACCTGGTGGTGGCGCATCGCATGTTCCCGTTCTTCGCCGGAAACGTGGTCGCCGATTACCAACCGTGGCGGCCGCTCTGGCTGCTGGCTGCCGCCGGTGGGTTGCTGGCACTGCACCTCGCGCTCGAACTGCTGCAACTCCCCGCCTGGGTCTGGCTTCCGGACCTCGGACTGTTCGCGCTCACCAGCCTGATGTGCTGGCGCTGGTGGCCGCAGGGCCCGATGCCCGGCATCCTGCGCGCGCTCTTCATCGGCCTGGCGTGGTTGCCGATCGCCTTCGCGCTGTACGCGGGGCAATCCTTTGGCTACCTGGTGACCGGCGTGCTCGCGCTCGGCCGCGCCCCCGCGCATGCGCTCTTCATTGGCTTCTTCGGCAGCGTGCTGGTGGCGATGGTGACGCGAGTGGCACAGGGCCATTCCGGCCGGCCCATGCGCATGCCCATGATCGGCTGGATCGCTTTCGTCGGCATCCAGGTCGTCGCCGTGCTGCGCATCGTGGCCGAGTTGTCGGCCGATCCCCTGCCCTGGCACGCAGCCAGCGCACTGGGCTGGCTGCTGGTACTGGCGCCCTGGGCGGCGCGCCTTGGCTGGATCGTGTTGACGCCGCGGGTGGACGGGAAGCCGGGCTGATGATCGAGTTCTACCCGCAGATCAAGTCGGTGCACGTGGCGATGGTGCTGGCGAGCGGTGGGCTGTTCTTCGTGCGCGGGCTGCTGGCCTGGGGCGGACGCGTGAGCATCGCCCGGCATGCGCTGGTGCGTTATGCCTCCTATGCGATCGACACCACCTTGCTGACCGCCGCGATGATGCTGCTGACCGTGTTGCCGCGTGAGATGTTTGCCAACGGCTGGCTGCTGGCCAAATTGCTGTTGCTGCCCTGCTACGTCGTGCTTGGCGTGTTCGCGCTGCGCGAGCGCGGCACCGGTCCGAACCGCGCCTGTTTCATCGCCGCCGCCCTGGTATACGCGGCGATGCTGGGCATCGCGCGCGCGCACCATCCGCTTGGGCCGCTGGCCCTTCTGTAGCCACTCGCGCAAGGCCTGAGCCGGGCATGAGCCCGGATCAGAGGTGCCGGGTACCGCCGCGCTCGAACTGCAGCCACAGCTTGCGCACGTCACGCCCGAAGCCGTTGGCGCGGTAGTCGGCGAACTTCAACAGGCCCGTCCAGCGTGGCCCGAAGGCGCGTCCCAGGGACAGGTTCCATTCGCGGCCGTAGCGCTGCGATCCCATGTCGGCGCGATAGTCGTGCCAGGCAACCGACCAGGCGAGCTTGCGCGCCTTGCCGCCTACCGACAGGTAGCCGTCGCGAAGTCCGGACGGTGGCGTGGTGGTGAAGCGGTCGGCCCATCCGTTGAAGGCGTGCAAGGTTGCCAGCGGGGTCTGTACCGCCGTGACGCCGTTGCCGCCGAGGGTCTCCATGCCCGCCTTCCAGGTCAGGCCGCGAAGTTGCAGGGACGGCTCGACCAGCCAGTACGCATGCGAGAACTCGCGTGGATTGTCCGCGTGCTCGCGCTGGCGTGCGGCCTCGACGGTCCAGCCCCATCGACTGCCCGTTCGCGTCCAGCGCAGGCCGGTAGTGGCAGTCGACGCGGCGGGCAGGTCGCGATCATCGTGGAAATAGGCATACGCCACCACGCTGTCGGCCCCGTGCACCCAGGCACCGCGGAAGAGATGCGAATCGAGCGCACGCTCGCGTGCCAGCGGATCGAGTGCGCCATCGCCACTGACCCGGTGCACGCGATCGAGCCATCCGTACTGCATCGTCAGCGACGGCGCCGGCCGGGCCTCGATCAGCAGCGCATCGAAGGTCTGCTCGTTCTGTCGCCAGCCGACGTTTCCGGTCCAGCGCTGGTTGTCCCAGGCGATGCGTTGCCGGCCCGCCACGACGGCGGCCTTGGGAGAGCGCCAGCCGATCCAGGCCTGGTTGAGTTCCGCGCCCGGCGGATCGGCGATGGTGGGCCAGGCCGCGCGGCCGTTGGCGCCACTGTTGTAGTCGCCTGCCGCCGCAATGCCCTCGCCTTCCAACAGCAGCGACCAGTGCGTGCCGAGACTGCCACGGATGGCGGCACGCAGCCGCGCCGTGCTGGCGTCGGCCTGGTCCGCGAACGCCGCATCCTCAACCCGTTCGTGGCGCAAACGCAGGTTCCACTCCGCCGACCAGTCGGCGGCCTGCACCGGAGTGCTGGCAAGCAGGCAGGCGCCAAGGGTAATCTTCCAGCGTCGTGTCGAGTCCATGGAGCGCTCCGTGATGGAATGTCGGCAGTTTCGGTTCGCTCCGAGGCGGGAATTTGACTTCGCTCAAATGCGCGACGCACGGCCGGTCGGTGCTTGACCTTCGTCAAGGAGCCAGCCATCAGCAAGGATCAGACTGCTATCGTTGATCCACGACCCACCAAAGGGGACAAGCGATGAAACCTTCATTCAAGCCGGTATTGCTGGCACTCGCGTTCGGCGTGCTGGCGCTGTCGGGCTGCAAGCGCGACGCATCCGACGATGCGCCGGCCACCGCCCAGGCGCAGAACGACTCCGGCGGCTCGCAGCGCGGCGACTTCGGTCCGCCGCAGGGCCCGGACATCAAGGCCGTGCTGACCACGCCGCCGCTGGTCCCGCCGGCGACCGGACGCACCAAGCCGGCGCGGGTGATCGTCGAACTCGATGTCGTCGAAAAGGAAATGCCGATCTCCGAAGGCGTCACCTATACCTTCTGGACCTTCGGCGGCACCGTGCCGGGCAGCTTCATCCGCATCCGCCAGGGCGACACGGTGGTCTTCCACCTGCGCAACATGCCGGACTCGAAGATGCCGCACAACATCGACCTGCACGGCGTCACCGGTCCCGGCGGCGGCGCGGCCTCCAGCTTCACCGCGCCCGGCCACGTCAGCCGCTTCACCTTCAAGGCGCTCAACGCCGGCCTGTACGTCTACCACTGCGCCACCGCGCCGGTCGGCATGCACGTGGCCAACGGCATGTACGGCCTGATCCTGGTCG
>NZ_CAMPJD010000025.1 GCF_946886695.1 uncultured Pseudoxanthomonas sp.
CCGGCGTAGGCTCACGCAGCCACGCAACGCCCCAGACAATGGGGAGCACACCGGCAAAGGCGATGCCGGTCAGGTAGTGCGCACACCAGCCCAGCGTCCGTTCGCCGCGGACGGAGGCGCTGCGGGCGATGGCGGCATGGCGGAATCGCCCCGTCGGCATATGGCCGAGCCAACGCCCCACCAGGGCATAGTCGGCGACAGGCACGCCAAAGATCGCTCGTCGCAGCAGGCCCCAGGCATCCATCGCGAGCGTGGCACCGATGCCGACGAGCAGCGTGCAGGTCAAGTAATCCATAGCGTTCTCCCAGGCTGAAGGTCCGGCGCACGCTTGCGCCGCACGACCATGGCGTGCACGATGCCACTTCAAGTCAACTTCAAGTCAAGCGGGGTCGTGATGGACATCGGCGAGGTCGCGAAACGGTCCGGCGTACCCGCATCCACACTGCGCTACTACGAGCAGAAAGGGCTGATCGCATCGATCGGACGCCATGGCCTGCGCCGCACCTTCGATCCGGACGTACTGGAACGCCTGGCGCTGATTGCCCTGGGGCAAACGGCTGGATTTTCGCTCGACGAAATCGCGGCGATGTTCGGCGCCGACGGCCGGCCCGATATCGACCGCCGCAGCCTGCGCACGAAGGCCCGGGAGCTGGACGTGATGATCCTGCGCCTGACTGCCATGCGCGACGGACTGCGCCACGCTGCGGCCTGCTCCGCGCCCAGCCACCTCGAATGCCCACGGTTCCGGCATCTGCTGCGCCAGGCGGCCACGGGGGGCCGCCGCTCGGGCAAGCCGAAGATGCGCTGAGGGGCGTCTTCCTGCGGCGTCATGTGCCGGTAACCGTGCTGCAATACACGCTACATCTCCCGCCCTCAGCATGCGCAAAACGTGGAGCTGCGCATGCGCTTTGCCATTGTCACCGAGACCTATCCGCCGGAGGTCAACGGCGTCGCCCTCACCGTGCAGGGGCTGGAAACCGGCCTGCGCCAGCGTGGGCACGCGGTGTCGCTGGTACGCCCACGGCAGGCGACCGATGCCGGCTCGGCCGATGACACGCTGCTCGTGCGCAGCGCCAGCCTGCCGCGCTATCCCGGACTGAGATTCGGCCTGCCCGCCACCCGGCGCCTGTTGGCGCAGTGGAAGCAGTCGCCGCCAGACGCCATCTACGTGGCCACGGAAGGCCCCCTGGGGTGGTCTGCCGTGCGCGCCGCGCGCCGGCTTGGCATTCCGGTGGCCACGGGCTTCCACACGCGCTTCGACGAATACATGCGCGACTACGGCGCGCGCTTCCTCGAACACACTGCGCTGCGCTGGATGCGCCGCTTCCACAATGACGCGGACGCCACGCTGGTCCCGACGCGCGAACTGGCCGACTTCCTGCAGTCGCAGGGCTTCCGGCATGTGGTGCGATTGGCGCGGGCGGTGGACGCGCAGCATTTCAGCCCCCTGCGGCGCGATGACCGCCTGCGTGCGCAGTGGGGCCTGCAGCCGGACGATCTGGCGGTGATCTACGTGGGCCGCATCGCGGCGGAGAAGAACCTGGACCTGTCGATCCGGGCCTTCGATGCAATCCGGCAGCAGCATCCGTCCGCGAAGTTCGTGTGGGTGGGCGACGGCCCGATCCGCGCGCGGCTCGCGCAGGAGCATCCGGACTTCATCTTCTGCGGCGTGCAGCGTGGCGACGCGCTGGCGCGGCACTTCGCCAGCGGCGACCTGTTCCTGTTTTCCAGCCACAGCGAAACCTTCGGCAACGTGACCCTGGAGGCGATGGCCAGCGGCGTGCCCACGGTGGCCTTCAACTATGGTGCCGCGCGCGAGCACCTGATCGACGGCGTGCACGGCGCCGCCGTCGACAGCGACGACGACTTCATCACCGCGGCCTTGCGGTTGGCGGGCGATGCTCCTGCGCGCCGCGCCATGGGCAATGCCGCCAGCGACGCGATGCGCGCGCTGCACCCGGACCAGGTGTCCGCCGATTTCGATGCCCTGCTGACCGACCTCGCCCTGACACGGAGAAGCCACCATGCGTCCGTTGCTGCCGCGTAATCCCCTCATCGGCCGCGACACCGGCTGGTGCCTGCTCGCCAATCGCTGGGGCGAATGGAACGGCGTGCGCCGCTTCTTCGCCCTTGTCAGCCGGCTGGGCGACGGCGTGTTCTGGTACGTGCTGATGGCGGCGCTGGTCGTCGCCGATGGCCTGGACGGGCTGGCGGCTTCGGCGCACCTGGCGGCGACCGGTGTGATCGCGCTGACGCTGTACAAGGCGTTGAAGCGCTGGACGAAGCGGCCACGCCCGTTCGCGTCGGATGTGCGCATCCGCGCATGGATCGCGCCGCTGGACGAATTCAGCTTTCCGTCCGGCCACACGCTGCACGCGGTGGCCTTCACCATCGTGGCGCTGGCGCACTACCCGGTGCTGGCCCCCCTGCTGATCCCGTTCGCCGCCTGCGTGGCGGTCTCGCGCGTGGTACTGGGCCTGCACTACCCCAGCGACGTACTGGCCGCAACGGTGATCGGCACCGCACTGGCGACGCTTTCGATCTGGCTGGTGCCGGGCGTGAGCCTGCTGGGCTGAGCGGGGCGCGGCACCAAGCGACAAGTACAGCGAACTCCAAGTCAATTTTGATAAACCCAATGTTATATTTTGTTGACATTGAGTGAATCAGGCTTTACCTTGCTTCCCGTCCATCCACCAACGGGGAGCACCACCATGCTGTCGAAAGAACGTTTCGCCTGGGTCTGGCTGACGGCGCTGGCCGTCGTGTTCGCGCTGTACTTCACCTATGTCTCGGTCAATGCCGACGCTGTCGCCGGCATGCACATGGGGCAGCGGATCGGCCTGCTAGCGATCGCGCTGGGCTCGCTGGGGGTCATCGCCCTGCTGACAACCCTGTTCGGACGCCATCGCGAAGAAGACGGCACACCCACGCCCATCGACGAGCGCGACCGCCGCATCGAAGCCCGCGCCTCGGTCTACGCCTACTACGTGCTCATGGCCGGCATCATCCTCGTCGGCTGCGTGATGCCCTTCACCACCGGCGGCTGGACCATCGTGCACGCCACCCTGCTTGCGATCGCCGCCGCCGAATGCGTCCACGCCACGCTGGTCATCCATGGCTATCGTCGAGGCGGACATGTCTGAGGCCCGGGTCACCAACCAGATCCGCACGCTGCGCTTCCTGGCTGGCGAAATGACCCAGGCCGACCTTGGCAAGCGCGTGGGTGTGACCCGGCAGACGATTGCCGCGATCGAGGCCGGCAAATATTCGCCCACGCTGGAGTGCGCGTTCCGCATCGCGGAGGTGTTCGGCAAGCCGCTGGTCGAGGTGTTCGGCTGGGAGCGCTGAACAACGAAGCACGCAGGAGCACCACAGGGTGCGCCTACACGGGATCGAACCCGACCGCTCTCGCCCGCACCCGCGACGGCTGCCATTGCCCCGGCCAGTCGCGGTCGTTGGCCACCTGGGCATTGGCCCGGCTGCGCTCCAGCGCCTCAACGTCGAGATCCGCGATGGCCCACACCTGGTCGTCGCGGGTCTGCACCACCACCCCGTCATCGGGCAGACCGCGATCCATGGGCGCGAAGATCGCTGCATCGCCGGTGTTGACGTCGAGGGCGGGACTCCACGGGGCTTCGCCCGCGGTGACCGCCTGCGCCACGAACATCCGGTTCTCCAGCGCACGCGCCAGGCAGCCGACACGCACACGGGTGGCGCCGGCATCCGTATCCGTACAACTGGGCACCAACAACAGGCGCGCGCCGGCTTCGGCCTGCGCACGCACCGGCAGCGGAAACTCGGCGTCGTAGCAGACGGACACGCCGGCACGTACGCCGTCGATATCGAAGACCTTCAGCGCATCGCCGCCCTCGATGACGCCCAACGCTTTCTCGAAACCGGTCAGTTGCAGCTTGTCCTGCCATGCGTGCGCGTCCTGCGGCGCGAACACATCGCTGCGGTTGCGGTAGCGGCCATCGCCCTGCGCCAGCAGGAAGCTGCCGGCCACGATGTGCAGGTCGAGCTCCACAGCCAGCCGCCGGTACAGTGCCAGCCAGTCATCGCGATAGCGCTGGATCGCCGCCAGCGATGCGTGCAGGTCGGCCCGAGTGGCACTGTCGAAGGTCGCGGCCAGTTCCAGCGACAGATACTCCGGCAGGACGGCGATGCGTGCGCCGAGCGTAGCGGCCTCACCGAGCACGACGGCCTGTCGCTCGGCGAAGGCACCGAAATCCGCGGGCGCCTCGACGGCGTACTTGGCGACGGCGACCTTCATCGCGACGGTCCCAGTCCGCGCAACCAGAACGTCAGCGCATGATCCACCTCGCCGCGGCCGATCTCGTTCCACGCCAACCGCATCGCCATGCCCGGCTGCCGCGTGTAGCCGCGCTTGTCCCAGAACGCCTCCTGGGTGCGATGCCCGACCGGCCTGCGAGGATCGTCCGCTTCGCGGTCCACCGCGCAGAACGCGGTCCATCCGAACCGCCCCAGTGCGCGCGCATGCGCTTCGCGGTGGTCGAAGAACGCATGGCCGATGCCATGGCCGCGGTAGGTCGGCAACAGCACGGATTCGCCGAAATAGAAGACGTCCTCCGGATCCATCCCGCTGTCCAGGAACGGCTGGCGGAAGGCTTCGGTGTCGTCCGCCAACGGCAGGCCGGTGGAGGCCCCCACTACCTCCCCGCCCTGCATCGCAAGCACGAACACGCTTTCCGCCGAGCGGGCGTACGCGGCCAGGTAGTCGCGCTCGAAGTCCGGATCGCCTTCGTAGAGATAGGGCCAATCGCGGAACACAGCCACGCGCAGGCGCGCGACATCATCCAGCCAGGGCGTGATTTCCGGCCCACGGAAGAGGCCGATGGTGTGCGCAGAGTTCATCCCTGGACTCTAGCGCACGCCACCGGCCGGGGCGAGGCAACCGCACGACGTCCCGTCGCTAGGGGGGTGCGGGGAATGCGTCGCTGTGTTGCAGTCCGCGATCATCCCAGACGTACACGGCGCAGGCCGCGGCAGGCAGCAGGCACAACGCCGCGCGGCCGTCGTCGCTGCGCGTGTCGAACCGCTGCGACGCGCCCTGGCCCTGGTCGCGCCACGCGGCGTACGTCAGGGGATGCGTCCGGCGCCCCAGGCCTTCCCTGGCCTGGCGTGCGTCCTGCAGATAACCGGCCGCGCGCGATACCAGGGCGGCGATCGTCTGCGATGAAAGCCTGAAAAGCAGGTACCCCCTGCGCCGATGCACAAGCGGGAACAACAGCGTGGCCAGCGTGGCATCGTCCATGGCATCGACGATGACCGCGTCGGTCCCGATCTTCTCGGGGAGTACGCGCCGGGCACGCCGATGCAGGGTGGCGGGATCGATCATGGCGGCCTCAGCGCAGTTCCGTGCCCAGCGCATACCAGTCCACCTTGCGCGTGACCCACATGATCACCGCCAGGATGCCGAACAGCAGCAACGAGCCCATCAGCAGTGCGTTGTTCTCGGACTTCAGCAGGATGTACAGCACGCCATACAGCGCGGTCAGCATGGTGGCGAAACCCGCCGCGCGCAGCCAGCTCTGCAGCACGCCCGACAGGTAGAAGAACTGCAGTCCTATGCAGGCGGCGGCCGAGACGAGATAGGCCTGCCAGAACGCGATGTGCTCGGACAGGCTGAGCAGCAGCAGGAAGAAGATCGCCAGCGCCAGGCCCACCAGCAGGTACTGCAGCGGATGGATCGGCAGGCGCTTGATCAGTTCGAACAGCGCGAAGCCGACGAAGGTCAGCACCACGAACAGGATGCCGTACTTGCTGGCGCGGTCGACCTGCGTGTAGACGTCCACGGTATCCGCCAGGCTGACCACCGCGCTGTCGATGGCGGTATCGCTGCTTTCGGCACCGTAGCCGGATGGCGTGTCACTCAGCGACGGCGGCTGCGTCAGCTTGCCCGATGCGGATTCCAGCTGGCTCTGCGCGGCACTCGCGAGCGAAGAGACCTGCCAGCGCGCGGTGAAGCCCGCATCGCCCAGCGTCTTGCTGTTGGGCAGGAAGCGGCCACCGAACAGCGGCTGGCGCCAGGGCGAACTCATCGCAATGTCGTTGCTGTCCGCGATCGGCGCGATGCCGATGGTCTGGGTGCCGGCCAGTGCCATGTCCAGGTGCACCTCGCTCGCCGGCAGCGAGCCGCCCTGCACCTCCAGCAGCGCATGGATGCCTTCCATCCGCGACGACAGCGCGCCGGTGCCGGCGCCCAGCTTCCGCGGCACGCCATCGACCTTCAGCGACGGCGTGCCGACCAGGCCGCGCACATCGGCCATGCCGACCACCATGTAGGGCTGCCCGTAGATGCGCCCGTCGGCACCCGGCACCTGCAGCGGTGCGAAACTCGCCTTCATCGCCGCCTTCCATTCGTACACATTGACCGTGTACAGCCCGATGCGCCGCTCGCCCGGCTGCAGGCGGCCGTCCACGGTCAAGGTGGCCGGGGTCTGCAGCAGGTAGCCTTCCTTCACATCCCGGCGCACCTCGGGTTTGCCGTCTTCGTTCAACGCGTTGACGAGGCGCTCTTCGCGCCACGGGACGACGCGCAGCGGGCCGACCACCTGCTGTGGCCCCGCCATGCTCTGCGAGACACGTGTTTCGGCCAGCGTGCGGTAACGCTCGCGGTCCTGGATGACCCCGCGGATCATCACCAGCGGAATGAGCAGCAGCAGGACCAGCCCGCCGACGGTGAGGAAACGCAACAGCAACTTCAATGACTTCATGTCGATGTCCCGGTTGGATACGGGATGCATCGTCCGGTGCCGGTGTGCAACCGGCAGGAAGCGTGTTTGAAGGCTGTGTGAAGTGTGGGCTAGAGCCGGGGCAGCGAAAGTATTGCTTCGGCACCGCCGTCGTGGCGGTTGTCGAGCGTGGCTTCGCCCCCGTGCAGGCGCATCACTTCGCGCACGAACGGCAGGCCCAGGCCGGAACTGCGCTGACCGCCATCGGGACGGGGCAGCGAATAGAAGCGCTCGAACACGCGCTCGCGTGCGTAGTCGGGCACGCCCGGCCCCCGGTCGCGGACGATGAAGCGCACCAGTCCGTCCGTGGCCTCGACCGCCAGTTCCACCGTGCCGCCGGGCGGCGAAAAGGCGATGGCGTTGTCCAGCAGATTGCCCAGCGCGCGCCGCAGCAGGAAGGCGTCGCCTTCCACCGCCCAGGCCCCCGCCTGCGGCACGCGCACCACGTCCACGCCATGCGGGGTGAGCTTGGCATCCAGGCCCTGCACCACCTCGTCGGCCAGCGCCGCGGTGTCCACGCGCTCCCGGCGCTGCAGCCAGCCGTGCTGTTCCACTTCGGCCAGTGCCAGCAGCTTGTCGATCGTCTCGGTGAGCCGGTGTTCCTGGGTCTGGATGTTGCGCACGAAACGCTGGTGGTCCGCTTCGGGCAGGGGCTCCTGCAGCAGCTCGGCGGCACCGCGGATCGCGGCGAGCGGGCTCTTCATCTCATGAGTGAGCGACTGCACGTACTGCTCGACGTACGCCTTGCCCTGCAGCTTGCGGCGCATGGTCTCCAGTGCGCGGCCGAGGTCGCCGATCTCGTCGGCGCGCGGACGCGGTGGCGGCACCGGCTCACCCGCGCTGACCGCCTGCGCGTAGCGGTTCAACCCGCCGATGCCGCGCACCAGCCACCACGTCATCAGCACGCCGATCAGGGCGGAGATGCCGATCAGCCAGGCGCCGCGCAACAGGATGCTGCGCTGGCTCGCGACGATGAAGGGCTCGATGCTGCGGTTGGGCTGCGACAGCGTCAGCACGCCCAGCAGCGTGGCGCGATCGGCCGGATCGTAGATCGGCGCGGCCACGTGCATCACCGTATTGGTCTCGTCACCCGGCAATTCTGGACTGGAACGGGCTCCGTACTCGCCGCGCAGGGTGCGGTAGACATCGTTCCAGCGCGAGTTGTCGCGGCCGACATCGCGCCCCTCCGAGTCGAAGACCACCCTACCGCGCGCGTCGGTCACGGTGACGCGGTAGTCCACGGAGCGCTTCTGGAAACGCCACACCCAGGCCTTGGGGTCGCGCTGCTGCGCAGCGGCCACGTTGCCGGCGAAGGCACCGTCGGTGATGCGGCCCGCCTTCAGGTCGTCGGCGGCCATTTCGGCCAGCACGTTGGCCGCGTCGACCAGCGTGGATTCCATCGCCTGGCGCACGCCCGGCTTCACTTCGTTGACGAACACCCGCATCACGAAGAATGCGGCGATGCCGACGATCAGGAAGAAGCCGAGGACGAGCTTCAGCCCCAGCCGCATCTCAGGCCTCGATCGCGTAGCCCAGCCCGCGGTGCGTGCGGATCGGGTCGGAGTCGGCGCCAGCCGCGCGCAGCTTGGCGCGCAGCGTCTTGACGTGGGTGTCGACGGTGCGGTCGGCGCTGTCGGCGTCGCTGTCCCATCCGCGGTCCATCAGCTGCGCACGGCTGAGGATCGCGCCCGGCCGCTGCAGCAGCGCATCCAGCAGCGCGTACTCGTAGCGGGTCAGGTCGAGCACCTGCCGCCGGTAGCGGATGCGGTGGCCGTCGCGGTCGATGGCGAAGTCGCCGCGCGCGGCCCATTCCCCCTCCGCGGCCTTGACGGTACCGCCGGCACGCCGCAGGCGGGCGCGCACGCGCGCCACCAGTTCGCGTGGCGAGAACGGCTTGGTGACATAGTCGTCCGCGCCCAGTTCCAGGCCCAGCACGCGGTCGATCTCGTCGTTGCGCGCGGTCAGGAAAATCACCGGCACGTCGCTGAAACCGCGCAGTTCGCGGCAGACATCGAAGCCGCTGGCATCGGGCAGGCCGACATCGAGCACCACCACGTCCACGCCACCGGCGCGCACACGCGGCGCGACCTCGCGCGCCAGCAGGCAGTGGTCGGCCTCGATGCCTTCGCTGCGCAGGGCATACAGCACGGCATCGGCGATGGCGGCTTCGTCTTCGGCAATCAATACACGGGGCATGGCGCAAGCATATATGCTGCGCGCCATGAATTACCGCCATGCCTTCCACGCCGGCAACCATGCAGACGTCCTCAAGCACGTCGTGCTGCTGGCCATGATCGATGCGCTGAAACGCAAGGACACGCCGTTCTTCGTGCTGGACACGCATGCCGGGCGCGGCCGTTACCTGCTCGGCGGCTCGGAAAGCCGCAAGACCTCCGAAGCCGACGAAGGGGTGTTCAAGCTGCTCGACGCGCCGCGCATGCCGGAACTCGTCGAGGCCTATCTTCGCGCGGTGCAGGCGAGCAATCCGGTCGGGGCGCTGATCGCCTACCCCGGGTCGCCGCTGCTGACCGCGCAGGCGCTGCGCGACCAGGACCGGCTGGCGGCCTGTGAGCTTCAACCGGACGAGGCGCAGGCGCTGAAGGACCTGTTCGCCGGCGACGACCGCGTCGCCGTCCACGCGCGCGACGGCTACGCTGCGATGAAGGCGCTGCTGCCACCCCGCGCGGGTTCGCAGCGCATCGCACGCGGCCTGGTGCTGATCGATCCACCCTACGAAGCCCAGGATGCGGAGTACCCGCAGATCATCGCGTCGCTGCGGGACGCGCTGGAGCGTTGGCCGGCCGCGACCTATGCGGTCTGGTACCCCATCAAGCAGCGGCGCACGCTGTCGCCGTTCTTCCGCAAGGCGACCTCGCTGCCCTCCAAGGGGGCGTTCGTCGCCGAGTTGCAGGTCCGGCCGGATGACTCGCCGCTGCGCCTCACCGGCAGCGGCATGCTGGTGCTCAATCCGCCCTGGCAACTGGACAAGGCGCTGGCGCCGGTGCTGCCGGCGCTCGCTGCCGCCCTGGGCGAGGCCGGCGCCAGCCACCGGCTGGAGTGGCTGCGCGCACCGGACTGACCCCGGCATCGGGATCACGCGGCCCGGTCAGGGGGCTGTGCGAGAATCGCGCCTTTCCCCTTCACGACGACGACCTTCATCTATGGCCGGATCCAGTCTCTTCGCCCTGATCGACGACATCGCCACGCTGCTGGACGATGTGTCCGTGATGACCAAGGTGGCCGCGAAGAAGACGGCCGGCGTGCTGGGCGACGACCTCGCGCTGAATGCCCAGCAGGTCACCGGCGTGAAGGCGGACCGCGAGTTGCCCGTGGTATGGGCGGTGGCGAAGGGATCGGTGGTCAACAAGGCCATCCTGGTACCGGCCGCACTGGCGATCAGCGCGCTGGAAACCTGGCTGCACGGCAAGGGCTACAACATCCCGCTGGTGACGCCGCTGATGATGCTGGGCGGCGCCTTCCTGTGCTTCGAGGGCGTGGAGAAACTGGCGCACAAGTTCCTGCATGGCAAGGACAAGGACAGCCAGCACCACGCCGAACTGGTCAAGGCGGTGCAGGACACGAACGTGGACATGGTCGCGTTCGAGAAGGACAAGATCCGCGGCGCCATCCGCACCGACTTCATCCTGTCGGCGGAGATCATCGTCATTTCGCTGGGCACGCTGACGGGACGCACCTTCATGGAGCAGGTGCTCACGCTGGTGGCGATCTCCGCGATCATGACCGTGGGCGTCTACGGCCTGGTGGGCGGCATCGTGAAGCTGGACGATGCCGGCCTGGCGTTGACCTCCGATGTCCGCGAGAACGGCTGGGCGCGGTTCAAGCGCGCCTTCGGCCGCGGCATCCTCTACAGCGCGCCCTACCTGATGAAATTCCTTTCGATCGCCGGCACCGCCGCGATGTTCCTCGTCGGTGGCGGCATCCTCGTCCACAGCATCCCGGCGCTGCACCACGTCATCCAGCCCTACGCGGAAGGCAGTGTGGGCTGGCTGTGGGAAGGCCTGTTCAATGCAGGCGTCGGCGTGGTCGCCGGCGCGATCATCGTGGCCGTGGTCACCGCCATCTCGCGCCTGCGCGGCAAACGCCACGGCGCCTGAACCAGCGACGCCACGGCCCTCGCCCCGTCTCCGGATTTCATGCGAGCATCACATCATGACCGCACCGAAACGCCTCCCGCCCTGGCATGAACACTTCCGCCTGCCCAATGGGCGGGAACTGCTGATCCGGCCGATCCGGCCTGAAGACGCCGGCCCCATCCAGGGCGCGTTCGGACTGCTGGGGCCGGAAGAAATACGCCACCGTTTCCTCTACGCACTGAAGGAGCTCACACCGGAGATGGCGCAGCGCCTGGCGCATCCCGACCCCAATACCGAATTCGCGCTGGTCGCCGCCGAAACGCTGCCGCCGGGCGAAGCGCTGGTGGGTGCGGTGGCCCGCGCGGCCATGGTTTCGCGCACGCGCGATGCCGAGTTCGCCATCCTGGTCAGCCACTTCATCGCCGGCCAGGGGCTGGGCCGCCACCTGATGCGCAAGCTCGCCAAGTGGGCGCGCTCGAAGAAGCTCGACCGCCTGTATGGCGACGTGCTGGATTCCAACCAGCCGATGCTCGCGCTGGCGCAGTCGCTGGGGTTCAAGCGCGTGCGCGAGAACGACGGCTCCGGTCTGGTCCGCGTGGTACTGGATCTCAACGAAGAAGCCTGAGCCGCGCAGCGCTGACGTTCCGATCAACGGCCGCCCCGGCATCGACGCGCAGGCGTAGGCTGCCGTGCAGGGGGCTGGCGGCAAGCCCTGCCGTGTTCGCCCAGGTCACGGCCCATGGCTATCGACAATGATCGCCTGAACACCTTCCTCGGCCGCGCGGTCGGCGATCTCGGTGCAGCGATCAGCGCCACGCTGATGCTGGTCGGCGACCGCCTGGGCTTGTACCGCGCGCTGGCGGATTCCCCGGCCACGCCTGCCGACCTCGCCCAGCGTACGCACACGCACGAGCGCTACATCCGCGAATGGCTGGCCAACCAGGCCGCCGGCGGCTACGTCACCTACGACGCCGACAGCGGCCGTTATTCGCTCGACGACGCGCAGGCGCTCTGCCTGGCCAATCCCGACAGCCCGGTCGACCTGGCCGGCGCCTACTACATCGTCGAAGCCGCCTTCCATGCACTGGAACGCACCACCGAGAACTTCCGCAGCGGCCAGGGCATGGAATGGGGCGAGCACCACGCCTGTCTGTTCCATGGCACCGAGCGCTTCTTCCGCGCCGGCTACCACGCCCACCTGCTGACCGAATGGCTGCCCGCGCTGGACGGCGTGGTGGACAAGCTCACGCACGGCGCGCTGGTGGCGGACGTGGGCTGCGGGCATGGCGCCAGCACGGTACTGATGGCCCGGGCTTTCCCGCATTCGCAGTTCGTCGGCTACGACTACCATGCGGATTCGATCCGCACCGCCAACGAACGCGCACAGGCAAGCGGCGTGCGCAATGCGCGCTTCGAGGTGGCCGACGCGGTCAGCTACGGCGAAGACGGCCTGGACCTGGTGACGTTCTTCGACTGCCTGCACGACATGGGCGACCCGATCGGCGCGGCACGACACGCCCACGACGCCCTCAAACCGGATGGTCACTGCCTGCTGGTGGAACCCTTCGCCGGCGACCACGTGCAAGACAATCTCAATGCGGTGGGGCGCGTGTATTACGGCGCGTCGTCGCAGATCTGTGTGCCGGTGTCGCTGGCCCGCCATGGACCGGCGCTCGGCGCCCAGGCCGGCCAGGCCCGCCTGCACCAGGTCATGGTCGAAGCCGGATTCCGGCGTTTCCGGCGCGCGGCACAAACGCCGTTCAACCTGGTACTGGAAGCCCGCCCCTGAGCCCGCCGAGGAGATCGCCATGCCCCGTTACCTCATCGAACGCGACATCGAGGGGGCTGGCCTGATGACGCCGGCCGAACTGAAGGCCGTCTCGCAGAAGTCCTGCAGCGTGCTGTCCGAACTCGGCCCGCTGGTGCAGTGGGAACACAGCTACGTCACCGACGACAAGGTCTATTGCGTCTACCGCGCCCCCAGCGAAGCGCTGGTCCGCGAACACGCACGCCTTGGTGGCTTCCCGGCCAACCGCATTTCCACGGTGACGCAGGTGATCGATCCCCTCACCGCCGAGTGATCCGTCCCGGGCGTGACGGCCCGCCGGCGCGCACTTGGTAAACTCCACCTCCCTTTGCGCTGGGCACCCCATGGTGTCCGGCGCTGCCGCTGTTTTGTGTACCCATGACCGATACCAAGAAACCTGCCCCGCCCGCTCCGCCCCTGCCTCGTGGCGGCCAATCCCGCGCCTGGTGGCGCGCGCCTGCGTCGCCCACCGCGCTGGCCTGGTCCATCGCCTCCGCCGCCCGCGCGCATGACGGGCCGTTACTGGTCGTCGCGCGCGACAACCACGAAGCGCACCAGTTGGAAGCGGACCTGCACACCTTGCTGGGCACGGTGGCCGACGTACCGGTGGTGCCGTTCCCCGATTGGGAGACGCTGCCCTACGACCAGTTCAGCCCGCACCCGGACATCGTGTCGCAGCGCCTGGCCGCGCTGCACCGCCTGCCCACGCTTGCGCGCGGCATCGTGATCGTGCCGGTGCAGACGCTGATGCAGCGCCTGTCTCCGCTGCGCCACATCGTCGGCGGCAGCTTCGACTATCGCGTCGGACAGCGCCTGGACTTCGATGCCGAGAAACGCCGGCTCGAAGCCGCCAGCTACCGCCATGTCCCGCAAGTGCTGGACCCGGGCGACTTCGCCGTGCGTGGCGGCCTGCTGGATGTCTATCCGATGGGCGCGGAGGCGCCGCTGCGGATCGAACTGCTCGACGACAGCATCGACTCCATCCGCCATTTCGACCCGGAAAGCCAGCGCTCGCTCGACCGGACCGATACCGTTCAATTGCTGCCAGGGCGCGAAGTGCCCCTGGACGAACGGTCGGTGGAACGCGCGATGACGCTGCTGCGCGACCGCTTCGACGTGGACACGCGCCGCAGTGCCCTCTATCAGGACCTCAAGTCCGGGCTGGCACCGGCGGGCGTGGAGTACTACCTGCCGCTGTTCTTCGACCAGACGTCCACGCTGTTCGATTACCTGCAGGAAAACACGCTGCCCGTGCTCACCGACGGCTTCGGTGAAGCCGCCGAGGCCTTCTGGGCACAGACGCGCAATCGTTACGAACAGCGCCGCCACGACATCGAACGCCCGCTGTTGCCACCGGAAGAGCTGTACCTGCCTCCGGATGGCCTGCGCGAGCAACTCAACCAGCGCGCGCGCATCGAGGTCTGCGGCGCGCAGCACAGCCGCTACGCCGACGCACAGCCGCTGGGCGACCAGCCGTTGCCGCCGCTGCCGGTCGCGGCGAAGGACGCACCCGCCGGCGAGGCCCTGAAGTCGTTCCTCGGCCACTACCCGGGCCGCGTGCTGATCGCCGCCGATTCGGCAGGCCGTCGCGAAGCGCTGCTCGAGGTGCTGCAGGCGGCGGAGTTGAAACCCGACGTGGTGGCAGACTTCACTGCGTTTTTCCCTTCTCCCTCCGGGGGGAGGTGGCGCGAAGCGCTGGATGAGGGTACGGCGAAGACCACGAAGACGGAGCCACCGCGCACGTCCCGCACCCTCACCCCATCCCCTCTACCAGAGGAAGAGGGGCTCCTACGCTTCGCCATCGCGGTCGCTCCGCTCGCAGACGGCTTCGCCCTCGACGATCCGCGCATCGCGGTACTCACCGAGCGCCAGCTGTTCCCCGAACGCGCCACCCAGGCGCACCGCCGCAAGCGCACCGGCCGCGAGCCCGAGGCGATCATCCGCGACCTCGGCGAACTGACCGAAGGCGCGCCCATCGTCCATGAAGACCACGGCGTCGGCCGCTATCGCGGACTGATCGCGATGGACGTGGGCGGCATGCCGGGTGAGTTCCTCGAAATCGAATACGCCAAGGGCGATCGCCTGTACGTGCCGGTGGCGCAGCTGCACCTGATCAGCCGATACTCGGGCGCGTCGGTAGAAACGGCGCCGCTGCATTCGCTCGGTGGCGAGGCATGGGCCAAGGCGAAGAAAAAGGCCGCCGAGAAGGTCCGCGACGTCGCCGCCGAACTGCTGGAGATCCAGGCGCGCCGGCAGGCCCGCGCCGGCCTGGCGCTGCACCTGGACCGCGCGATGTACGAGCCGTTCGCGGCGGGCTTTCCGTTCGAGGAGACTCCCGACCAGCACCATGCCATCGAAGCGGTCATCCGCGACCTGGCCAGCAGCCAGCCGATGGATCGCGTGGTCTGCGGCGACGTCGGCTTCGGCAAGACCGAGGTGGCCGTGCGCGCCGCCTTCGCTGCGGCCAGCGCCGGCAAACAGGTGGCGGTGCTGGTGCCGACCACGCTGCTGGCCGAGCAGCACTACCGCAACTTCCGCGACCGCTTCGCCGACTGGCCGCTGAAGGTGGAAGTGCTGTCGCGCTTCAAGACCACCAAGGAGATCAAGGCCGAGCTCGATCGCCTGGCGGAGGGCAAGCTGGACGTGATCGTCGGCACGCATCGCCTGCTGCAGCCGGACGTGAAGTTCAAGGATCTCGGCCTGGTGATCGTCGACGAAGAACAGCGCTTCGGTGTGCGCCAGAAGGAAGCGCTGAAGGCGTTGCGCGCGAACGTGCACCTGCTGACGCTGACCGCCACGCCCATCCCACGCACGCTCAACATGGCGATGGCCGGCCTGCGCGACCTGTCCATCATCGCCACGCCGCCGGCCAACCGCATGGCCGTGCAGACCTTCGTCACGCCATGGGACGCGGCCATGCTGAAGGAAGCATTCCAGCGCGAACTCGCGCGCGGTGGCCAGGTGTACTTCCTGCATAACGACGTCGAAAGCATCGGCCGCATGCAGCGCGACCTGCAGGAACTGGTGCCCGAAGCACGCATCGGTGTCGCGCACGGGCAGATGCCGGAACGCGAGCTTGAACAGGTGATGCTGGATTTCCAGAAGCAGCGTTTCAACGTGCTGCTGTGCACGACCATCATCGAGTCCGGCATCGACATTCCGAACGCCAATACCATCATCATGAACCGCGCCGACAAGTTCGGCCTGGCGCAGCTGCACCAATTGCGTGGCCGCGTCGGCCGTTCGCACCACCGCAGCTACGCCTACCTGGTGGTGCCGGACAAGCGCAGCATCACCGCCGACGCACAACGCCGGCTGGAAGCGATCGCATCGATGGACGAACTGGGCGCCGGCTTCACACTCGCCACGCACGATCTCGAAATCCGCGGCGCCGGTGAATTGCTGGGCGAGGACCAGAGCGGCCAGATGGCCGAGGTGGGCTTCAGCCTGTACACCGAACTGCTCGAGCGCGCGGTGCGCTCGATCAAGGCCGGGCACCTGCCCGACGTGGACCTGGGCCAGGAACGCCGCGGCGCCGAGGTTGAGTTGAACGTGCCATCGCTGATCCCGGACGACTACCTGCCCGACGTGCACACGCGCCTGACCCTGTACAAGCGCATCAGCAGCGCGCGCGACAAGGACGAACTGCGCGACCTGCAGGTGGAGATGATCGACCGCTTCGGCCTGCTGCCGGACCCGGCCAAGTACCTGTTCGCCACGGCGGAACTGAAACTCGCCGCGAACGAGATGGGCATACGCAAGCTGGAGCTGGGCGAGCATGGCGGCCGCATCGTGTTCGAGACCAAGCCGAAGATCGACCCGATGGCGGTGATCCAGTTGATCCAGAAGCAGCCGAAGCTCTACACCATGGACGGCCCGGACAAGCTGCGCATCAAGGTGCCACTGCCGGAGGCGCCCGACCGCTTCAATGCAGCCAAGGCATTGCTGACCACGCTGGCGCTGTGATGCGGCGTGTCACCTGCAGGAGGGGCTTCAGCCCCGATGATTCTCCGTCAGGCAACGCAAAGCTCCGCCTGACGGATGGATGTTCGCTTTCCTGCGGCGTCGTTCCGCATCTGACCGAAAAGCATCGGGACTGAAGCCCCTCCTACAGGGCGCGCGATCCATCGCGTCCTCGCGCGGTCTGCTACAGCTGCGATTCGATCGGCAGCCAGCCGACGGCACGCGCCACCCATCGGCGCCATGCGCTGGCTTCCGGTTCACGCTCCCACACCTTCGGCGGCTGCGCGGAGGCATCTTCCCAGCGCAGCGCGCCATCCTGCAGGTACACGCGATAGCTCGTGTCCGGCGCGATCTTGGCCTGGTAGCTGCGCAGCAGCGCGGCGGCGGCACCGCGATCGCGGAACAGCACGCCCATCTCGGTGTTGAGGTTGACTGAACGCGGGTCGAGGTTGAAGGAGCCGATGAAGCCGGTGTCATCGTCCACGGCGAAGGCCTTCGTATGCAGGCTGGCGCCGCTGGAACCGAACAGGCTGCTGTCCTGGTCGCCATGCGGCATCAGCTCGAACAGCGTCACGCCACCTTCCAGCAACGGTACCCGGTAGGGTGCATATCCCCCGTGCACGGCCATGACGTCGTTGGCGGCAAGCGAGTTCGTCAGCACGCTGACATCCACGCCCTGCGCACGCCTGGCCACCAGCCAGCGCGTGCCCTCGTCGCCCGGCACGAAGTACGGCGAGATCACCCGGAGCTGGCGCTTG
The DNA here is from genome assembly GCF_946886695.1 of uncultured Pseudoxanthomonas sp. Next base: position 17,378 of record NZ_CAMPJD010000025.1, read on the forward strand.
GCCTCGCCCATCGCCCTGCCCAGCCGATGGACCAGCCACTGGCCCTGTCCTTCCCCCTGGCCCTTGGAGGCGGGATCGGAATACACACCCACGTCATCCAGCCAGTGCAGCGTATTGCCTCCCACCAGCGCGCGGACGCCGGGGGAACGCCGCAACCTCGCCACGTAGTCGCCCGCCTGTGCGGACGCATAACCGGCATCGCCGTTCTCGCGCAGCCGCTCCAGCGCGCCTTCCTCCGCGGTCGTCAGCGCTGCGAGTGGAATGACCGAGGCGCTGTTCCAGAAGTCGTCGAAGATCGCCGCTGTCTGTGCGACAGCAGGTCCGATGAGTGCCGCATCCAGATCGAGGAAATTGGTCTGCGCGGCGGCGTCGAAATACTCGTCCCCCACGTTGCGGCCACCCACGACCGCCACGCGCCCGTCGGCAATCCAGGCCTTGTTGTGCATGCGGCGGTTCATGCTGACCGGGCGCAGCAGCATCTCGCTGGCACGGCCCAGTACGCCGGCACGGCTGCGCGAGGGGTTGAACAGGCGCACCTCGATGTTGGCATGTGCATCCAGCGCGGCGAGTTGGGAATCCTTGCCATGCGCCGTCATGTCGTCCAGCAGCAGGCGCACGCGCACGCCGCGATCGGCCGCGCGCAGCACTTCGTAGCTCAGCAGGTTGCCGGTGAAGTCCTGGTTCCAGATGTAGTACTGCAGGTCCAGGCTGCGGCCTGCCGCGCGCGCCGTGGCGGCACGTACGGTGAACGCGTCCAGGTTGTCCTGCAACAAGGCCATCCCGCTCCGGCGCGGATGCTCGCGCAGCAAGGGCGCGATGGTGCGGTCGAGCGGCGTGGCATCGGCGGCGATCGGCAGGGACATCGAAGCAGGGCCGCGCGCGGCCTCCGCGAACCTTCCGTAGCTGTACAGCGCCGTGCACGACGCCACCACCAGGACAAGCAGCAGGATCCCCAGCCGACGCAACCACCTGCGCATGGTGCCCCCTTCTTCACGCATGGAGCCCTATCGTAGCCGCAGCCGTGTGAGGACGCCGCTTGCGCGGTCCCGCCCACCGTTGCACGCTCGATGTTGCCGTCATACCCGGGATCGCCATGCGCCTGCCGCACCTGCTCCGTTTTTTCGCCCTGTCCCTCATGCTGTCGCTGGTGGGTGCGTGCGTGACCATACCTCCGCGTGATGCCGCTTCGGCACCACTTACTTTCATCGTGGTGCGGCACGCCGAGAAGGCGACCGACGATCGGGAGAATCCGAGCCTCTCCACCGAAGGCCTGGCCCGTGCCGAGGCGCTGGCCCAGCGCCTGCGCGATGTCCCGCTCGCCGCGGTATTTGCCACCGAGTTCCGCCGCACCCAGCAGACCGCGCAGCCTGCCGCCACCGCGCATGGATTGGTGGTGGAAGCGTATTACGCGCGCGGCCCGGCTGCCGACATCGCCGCGCAATGGAAGCAGAAGCATCGCGCTGGCACCGTGCTCGTGGTGGGCCACAGCAACACCGTGCCCGACCTTGTGGCTGCCTTGTGCGGATGCACCGCGGCGCCGATGGACGAGACCGAATACGATCGCGTCTCCATCGTCCGGGTGCATGCCGATCGGCCGGCAACCCTCGAGGTGCAGCGCTACGGCGCACCGACCGCGCGATGAAGGCCCTGTTCGGCGACTGGGATGGCAGCATCGCGCACGCGCGCCGGCTGCAGGAGACGCTGGCGGCGGAGGTCGTGCTGCGCGACGACAGGCCCGAGGTGCCGCGCTGGCTGGCAGGATTCGATGTCGGTTTCGAAGACGAAGGCGCCATCACGCGTGCCGCTGCCGTGCTGCTGACTGCCGACACGCTGCAACCCGTCGCATCGGAGGTGGTGCGCGTCCCCACCTCCATGCCCTACGTCCCCGGCCTGCTGAGCTTCCGCGAGTTGCCCGCGCTGGTGGCGGCGCTGGAACGCCTGCCGCACGCGCCGGATCTCGCCTTCATCGATGGCCAGGGCATCGCGCATCCGCGCTGGCTGGGCATCGCCGCACATTTCGGCGTGGTGACCGGACTGCCCAGCATCGGCGTGGCGAAAAACGTGCTGTGCGGCAAACACGATGCGCTCGGCGCCGCACCCGGAGAGCGCACGCCCCTCATCCATCGGGGCGAGCAGATCGGCTGGGCGCTGCGAAGCAAGGTGCGCTGCAATCCGCTGATCGTGTCGCCCGGCCACCGGGTGTCGATGCAGGGTGCACTCGACGGCGTTCTGCGGACCTTGCGGGGCTATCGCCTGCCCGAACCCACTCGGCTGGCCGACCGGTTGGCATCGCGACGGGACTGAAAGCGACACACCTCGGCTCATGCCCTTGATGGGGGATGCGCTGCAACGGATCGTTTCCGTATCGTCTGCCGACGCGACGGCCCCGCGTGCGATGCTTCAGCCCACCCCGATCAGGACGCTTCCATGACCACGATCATCGCTCCCCGCGTGCACGACCTCGGCGGCGGCTTCAATGTGCGCCGCGCGGTACCCAGCCTGCAGGCCCGCAGCGTGGGACCGTTCGTATTCGTCGACCACATGGGGCCGGCCGTGTTCGAGCCCGGGCGCGGCATCGATGTCCGCCCGCATCCGCACATCGGCCTGGCCACGGTGACGTTCCTCTGGTCCGGCGCGATCAACCACAAGGACACGCTGGGTTCGGAACAGGTGATCACGCCCGGCGACGTCAACTGGATGACCGCCGGTCGTGGCATCGCCCACTCCGAACGCACCCCGGTGGATGTCCGTACCGGCCAGCACGCGGTGCACGGCATGCAGACCTGGGTAGCACTGCCGGCGTCGTACGAAGAGGTCGCGCCCGGGTTCCACCACCACACGGCGGCCACGCTGCCGGTGCTGGAGCGCCCGGGTGTCCGGTTGCGCGTCATCGCCGGCCAGGCATACGGCCAGGAATCGCCGGTGAAAGTATTCAGCGGCACGTTCAACGTCGCCGTCGACCTGCAGCCGGACGCGGAACTGGAGATCGACAACGGCCACGCCGAACGCGCGCTCTACATCCTCGAGGGCGACGCCCAGGTGGACGGCGCCGACATCCCGGAGAAGCATCTGGTGGTGTTCGACCGTGGCACCCGACCGGTGCTGCGCGCGAAGACGCCGCTCAAGGGCCTGCTGATGGGCGGCGAGCCGCTCGACGCGCCGCGTCATATCTGGTGGAACTTCGTTTCCAGTTCGAAGGAGCGCATCGAACAGGCCAAGCAGGACTGGCTGGACGGTCGCTTCGGCCATGTACCGGGCGAAACCGAGTTCATTCCCCTGCCCGAACGCTGATGGACCCCCGCGTCCGCGCAAATGTGACACTTCCTTCATTGCCGTTTGAATGCGCGCGGCATAACGCAAAGCAAACACTTGCGGCGAGCGGCTTCCGCTATCGTGCGCGCACCGTCATGTGACGGGACGCACACCGATGGGGGTTGGCATGAGTCTGGCAAAGAAGCTCGCGGCGGAGTTCCTGGGGACATTCTGGTTGGTGCTGGGCGGCTGCGGCAGCGCGGTGTTGGCAGCCCATTTCGGCGGTGACGGCAACCCGCTCGGCATCGGTTTTCTCGGCGTGGCACTGGCTTTCGGCCTGACCGTGCTTACGGGTGCGTACGCGTTCGGCCATATTTCGGGCGGGCACTTCAATCCGGCGGTGAGTTTCGGTCTGTGGGCGGGCGGCCGGTTCCCGGTCAAGGACCTGGTGCCGTACATCGTGGCGCAGGTGCTTGGCGGCCTCGCGGCCGGCTTCATCCTGTGGCAGATCGCCAGCGGCAACCCGGCCTTCGCGGTCGATCCGAATGCGGCGGGCGCCTTCGCCAGCAACGGCTATGGCGCCATGTCGCCCGGCGGTTACTCGGTGGCGGCGGCATTCCTGACCGAAGTGGTACTCACGGCGTTCTTCCTGATCGTCATCATGGGATCGACCCATGGGCGTGCGCCCGCGGGCTTCGCACCGATCGCGATCGGTCTGGCACTGACCCTGATCCACCTGATCAGCATCCCGGTCACCAATACATCGGTTAACCCCGCACGCTCCACTGCGGTGGCGTTGTTCGCCGGCCCGGCGGCCATCGGGCAGCTGTGGCTGTTCTGGCTGGCCCCGATCCTGGGCGGCCTGATCGGCGGCATGCTTTACGGCTGGTTGGGACGGGATCGCGACTGAGCCCCGCAACCTGTGCCCGGAAACCCCGGGCACAGGACCGACCCGCGGCGTGACGGGTGTCGCCCTTCGGCCGCCCCTTGCGTTGTTTTGCGACGCAGCATGGGCTATGGTCGGATCAACTGCCGGGGGAAAACGGCAGCCGACGTCGTGGAATGCCAGGGGACTACGCAGCGGCCGCACGCGGCCTGCCACGACGCGGACGAATTGGCTCCGCCTACCGGGGCGCTCCACCCAGGGGATTTCCATGAAGACCGTGATTGCTGCTTGCCTTTGCCTCTTTTCCGCCTCCGCGTGGGCGCAGGCTGCACCCTCGTGCCCAACCCTGCCCGCCAGCGCCGGCCTGCAGTGGGAGCAGCGCGCCGATGCCAGCTTCATTGCCTGCAAGGCTATCACCGCCGATGGACGCCAGGTACTGAACGTGATGCTGACCTCGCGCGATCCGAAGATCCGCCTGGAACGGCGCCTGCGCGAAGAAGAGAGCACGTTCTCCGGCGAGGAGATCTACTGGTACAGGCTGGACCTGGGCGGACAGGAAACGACACCGGCCATGGCGTCCCGCCGCATCACCGTGGTCGAACTCGACGACGACCAGTACGCGCAGGTCTGGATCAACGCGGACTCGGCGGAAGAACTGGGCTCGATGATCTCGTTGGCCCAGCAACTCGATGTACGCGCCGCCAGCGCGCAGCTGTCCGCCGGCAACTGACGCCACCGGCGGCATCTACGACGGAACGGCATTCCGTCCTTCGCGTCAGAACCGGCCTTCCTGGAAGTCGACGAAGGCCTGCATCAGTTCCTGCCGCGTGTTCATCACGAAGGGACCATGCCGCATGACGGGTTCGCGCAGCGGGCGGCCCGCCACCAGGATCAACCGCGCAGGCTGGCTGCCTGCACGTAGCTGCAGCGTGTCGCCACCGCCCAGCACCCCCATCTCGTGCGTGTCCAGCGGGCGGGCTTCGTTGCCCTCGCCCACCGTCAGCGCGCCTTCGAACACGTAGGCGAACGCGTTGTGGCCCGCGGGCAGCGTGTACTCCCACGCATGTCCAGGCTGCAGCGCGATGTCGAGGTACACCGGATCGGTGGCCGGTTGCGAGATCGGGCCCTGCGTGTCGCCGACAGCGCCCGCGATGACCTTCACCTCGACGCCCTTGGCCGGATGTGCGACCGGGATCTTCTCGGGCGCGAATTCCTGATACTTCGGCGCCGTCATCTTGTCGCGCGCCGGCAGGTTCACCCACAACTGGAAGCCGCGCATGCGCCCGGATTCCTGTTCGGGCATCTCCGAATGCACCAGGCCACGACCGGCGGTCATCCACTGCACCGCACCCGGTGTCAGCAGGCCTTCGTTGCCATGGTTGTCGCGATGGCGCATGCGGCCGTCCAGCATGTAGGTGACCGTTTCGAAGCCGCGGTGCGGATGCTCGGGAAAACCGGCGAGGTAGTCCTCGGCCTTGTCCGTGCCGAACTCGTCCAGCAGCAGGAACGGATCGAGGTCCGGCAGGTCGGGGCCGCCGATCACGCGCGTCAGCTTGACGCCGGCGCCATCGGACGTGGGTCGACCGCGGATCGTGCGGATCACGCGGGCGGGCGTGGTATCGGTCAGGGTGTTCATGGTGCCTCCAGTTCGACTGCCGACAAGATGGCACCGGCATGGCGGCTTAGGAACGGCAAACCACGTAACCATCCGTTCCACCGATGGCATGCCCGCTGCAGGAGGGGCTTCAGCCCCGGCCAGGATTCAGATCGAAGCAGCAGCAGTCACCGGTCGGTCTGCGGTCGGGGGTGAAGCCGCTCCTACGAGAGGAGCTTTCTCGACCACGACGGAGCCGGGCAAGCCCGGCGCTGCACCACGGGTCAGGCCACGTAGACCGACTTGACGTTCATGAACTCGTGGATGCCGTGTTCGGCCAGCTCGCGGCCGAAACCGGAGCGCTTGGTGCCGCCGAACGGCAGGCGCACATCGCTGCGCACGATCGCGTTGACGAAGGCGGCGCCCACCTGAAGCTGGCGTGCGATGCGGTCGCCGCGCTCCACGTCCTTCGTCCACACGCTGGCGCCCAGACCGAACGTGGTGTCGTTGGCCACGCGGACGGCTTCGGCATCGTCCCTGACGCGCAGGATGCTGGCGACCGGGCCGAACAGTTCCTCTTCGTAGGCGGGCATGCCCGGCACCACGGCATCGAGGATCGACGCCGGATAGCCCGCATGCGACGCATCGGGCTGGCCGCCCAACAGCACCTTCGCGCCCTTCGACACGCTGGCCTGCACCTGCTTGTGCAGTTCATCGCGCAGGTCCTGGCGCGCCATCGGTGCGAGCGTGGTGGCCTCGTCCTGGGGATCGCCGAGCTGCAGCTTCGATGCCGCCTCGACGAAGCGCTTCACGAACTCGTCCGCGATCGCGTCCTGCACGATGAAGCGCTTGGCCGCGATGCAGGTCTGGCCCGCGTTGCCGAAGCGCGACGCCACCGCGCCGGCCACCGTCTTCTCCAAGTCGGTATCGTCCAGCACGATGAAGGCATCACTGCCCCCCAGTTCCATCACGCTCTTTTTCAACTGGCCGCCGGCATTCGCGGCGACGGAACGCCCCGCACGCTCGCTGCCGGTCAGCGTCACGGCGACGACACGCGCGTCGCGGATCACCTCGGCTGCCTGGTCGTTGTCGATATGCAGCACGCCGAACACACCGTCCGGCAAGCCGGCGGCCGACAGCACCTCGCCGATGATGTCGGCGCAGCGCGGCACGTTGCTCGCATGCTTGAGCACGGCCACGTTGCCGGCCATGAAGGCGGGTGCGAGGAAGCGGAAGACCTGCCATATCGGGAAATTCCACGGCATCACCGCCAGCACGCAGCCGAGGGGCTCGTAGCGCACGTAGCTCCGCTGGCCATCGGTGGCGACGGGCTGGTCCTGCAGGTAATCGGCCGCGTGGTCGGCGTAGTAGTCGCAGGCGCCGGCACACTTGTCGACTTCGGCCAGGGCTTCCTTGCGCAGCTTGCCCATCTCCGCCGTCATGATGCGCTGGATGTCGTCGCGGCGGCGACGCAGTTCGGCCCCGACCGCACGCAGCCGCTTGCCCCGCTCGGCGAGCGACAGTGCGGCCCAGCGCGGAAACGCCTGCTGCGACGCCGCCAACACGGCATCGACCTGCGCGGAAGTCATCAGTTCGTGGCGGTACTCGACCTGTCCGGTCGCGGGATTGACAGTTTCGATGATCATGGCGTTCGTTCGATGTCGTGATGCCTGGAAAAAGCCGAGTGTATTCTGCGAGCCGCGGCGTTACGCCGCCGTGGCGGGTCCTGCTTGCCACCCGTTCTCCTGCAACGCTCGCTGAGGGCCCGGGACTCCTCCACCGTCATCCCAGCGCAGGCTGGGATCCATTTTGACTTTCGCGCAGTCCCGCAGGATCCAGAACAGAAGCAAGTTGGATCCCAGCGTACGCTGGGATGACGGGCAAGCGCTGGTCATGCCATCCGCGACCTGCCACCCGCTTCCAACTTGCCACCGGTTCTCCTGCAACGCCAGTTGACCGCCCGGGACTCTTCCGCCGTCATCCCAGCGCAAGCTGGGATCCATTTTGACTTTCGCGCAGTCCCACAGGCTCCAGGACAGAAGCAAGTCGGATCCAGCCTACGCTGGGATGACGGGCAAGCGCTGCGAGGTGCCATCGGCGACCTGCCCACCCACTTCAAGCTTGCTATCCGTTCTCCTGCAACGCCAGTTGCACGTCGCGCTGGCGACGCTTCTCCTCGCGGTACATGAACCACCAGCCCAGGAATGCCGCCACGCTTACCACGAGGATCATCAAGGTGGCGAGCGCATTGATCTTCGGGCTCAGGCCTCGTCGCACCGACGAGAACACCTCGATCGGCAGCGTGGTGGAACTGGGGCCGGCGACGAAGCTGGCGATCACCACATCGTCCAGCGACAGCGTGAAGGCAAGCAGCCAGCCGGACACCAGCGCCGGCGCGATGATGGGCAACGTGATCAGGAAGAACACCTTGATGCGGTTGGCGCCCAGGTCCATCGCCGCTTCCTCCAGCGATTTGTCCAGCTCGGACAGGCGCGAGGACACGACCACCGTGACGAACGCCAGGGTGAAGGTGACGTGTGCGATCCAGATCGACAGGATGCCGCCCGGCTTGAAACCTATGAACTGCCCCAGCGACACGAACATCAGCAGGATCGACAGGCCGATGATCACCTCCGGCATCACCAGCGGCGCGGTGATCAGCGCACCGAACAGCGTCTTGCCGGGAAAGCGGCGCATGCGGGTCATCACCAGCGCCGCCATCGTGCCCAGTACCACCGCGGCGCTGGCGGTCCAGAACGCGACCTTGATGCTGATCCACGCGGCGCGCAGCATCTTCTCGTCGCGGAACAGCTCGCCGTACCACTTGAACGAGAAACCCGACCACACCGTGGCCAGGCGCGACTCGTTGAAGGAGTACACCATCAGGATGAAGACCGGCACGTACAGGAAAGCGAAACCCAGTCCGAGCACCATCCAGTTGACCGTGCGCTGTCCGACGCGGCTCATGTCAGCCTCCCTTCCAGCTCGCGCTGCTGTACGCGGTTGAAGATCAGGATCGGGATCAGCAGCAGGATCAGCATGACGATGGCCACGGCGGATGCGGCTGGCCAGTCGCGGTTGTTGAAGAACTCGCCCCACAGCACGCGGCCGATCATCAGCGTGTCCGGCCCGCCGAGCAGTTCAGGAATGACGAACTCACCCACCGCCGGGATCATCACCAGCATGCAGCCGGCGATGATGCCGGCCTTGGACAGCGGCAGGGTGATGGTGAAGAACGCTTTCCACGGCTTGGCACCCAGGTCGTAGGCCGCTTCCAGCAACCGGTTGTCGTGCTTCACCAGGTTGGTGTACAGCGGCAGCACCATGAACGGCAGATAGCAGTAGACGATGCCGATGTACGCGGCCATCGGCGTGTACAGGATCTGCAGCGGCTCGTCGATGATGCCGATCTTCATCAGCAGGTTGTTGAGCAGGCCGTTGTTCTTGAGGATGCCGATCCATGCGTAGACCCGGATCAGGAACGATGTCCACGACGGCAGCACCACCAGCATCATCGCGATGTTGCGCGACGACGGCGGCAGGCGCGCGATGACGTAGGCGATGGGGTACGCCACCAGCAAGGCCAGGAACGTTGAAATGGCCGCGATCTTGATCGAACTGAGATACGCCTGGATGTACTGCGAATCGGTGAAGAGCGCGGTGTAGTTGCCCAGGTTGAGCTTGAGCGTCAACGCCTCGTCGATGTACTCGAGGATGGGCGTGTACGGCGGCATCGCGATCGCCAGCTTGGCGAACGAGATCTTCAGCACGATCAGGAACGGGATGGCGAAGAACAGCAGCAGCCACACGTAGGGCACCGAGATGACGCCCCAGCGCGGTCCCGGCAGGCGCTTGCCCAGTGAGCGGAGGATGTTCATGAGGTCAGCACCACGCCGTCGTTGTCGCCCCACCACACCCAGACTTCGTCATTCCAGGTGAGTCCCTCGCTGGCCCAGCGCTGCACGTTGGCGAAGTTGGCCATGAATTTGTAACCGCTCGGCAGGCGCACGTGGTAGACCGAGTGGCTGCCGAAGTAGGCGATGTCCTCGATCACGCCCTTCGCCTTGTTGTGCGGCTGTTCGGGTTCCTGCTTGCCGATGCCCAGCTTCTCCGGCCGCACCGCGAAGCCGACTTCCTGTCCTTCGAAGCCGGAGATGCCATGGCCGATGTAGATCGGGTCCGGCAGCTGCGGCGATCGGATGGTGACGTAGTCGGCTTCGTCTTCCTCCACCACGCCCTCGATCAGGTTGACCGAGCCGATGAACTCGGCGGCGAAGCGACTGGTGGGCTGCTCGTAGATTTCGTCGGGCGTACCGACCTGGCGGATCCACCCCTGGTCCATCAGCGCGATGCGCGTGGCCATGGTCATCGCCTCTTCCTGGTCATGGGTGACCATCACGCAGGTCACGCCGGACTTCTCGATGATGCTCACCAGTTCCAGCTGCATCTGCGAGCGTAGCTTCTTGTCCAGCGCGCCCATCGGTTCATCGAGCAGCAACAGCTTCGGGCCCTTGGCCAAGGATCGCGCCAGCGCCACACGCTGCTGCTGTCCACCGGAAAGCTGGTGCGGCTTGCGCTTGGCCAGCTTGCCCAGCTGCACCAGCGCCAGCATCTCTTCCACGCGCTTCCTGATGGCATCCTTCGACAGGCCATCCTGCTTCAGACCGAAGGCGATGTTCTGTTCCACCGTCATGTGCGGGAACAGCGCATACGACTGGAACATCATGTTGAGCGGTCGCTCGTACGGCGGCAGGTCGTTGAGCAGCTGACCGTCCAGATAGATCTTTCCGGACGAGGGCTTTTCGAAGCCTGCGAGACATCGGAGCAGCGTCGACTTGCCGCTGCCCGATCCGCCCAGTAGGGCGAAGATCTCGCCCTTGCGGATGGTCAGGTTGGTGTCGTCCACGGCGACGAAGCCGTCGAACTCCTTGCGCACGTCGACGATGCGCAGGTACTCCTGCGGGTTCGCCTTGCCGCCCTGCCCCGCGTCCTTGCCGCCGTTGCCCTGTTCTGCCGCCATGGAACTCCCCTGGTCGCCGGACCGCGTGGGCGCCGGCCATCGATATATCGCGTGGGTCCGCTGGACACCGGCACGGGCATCGCCCGTACCGGCCGCGGCGCTTACTTGCCGGTCTTCAGTTCCGTCCAGATGCGGGTGTACTGTCGGTCCACTTCCGGCGGAATGATGGCGAAGGTGAACAGCTTGGCCTCGACCTCGGGGGTCGGGTAGATCGTCGGGTCTTCGGTGATGGCCTTCTCCATCAGATCCTTCGCCTTGGGGATGGCGTTCGGATAGCTGATGAAGTTCGAGTTGTTCGCCATCACCTGCGGGTCGAGCAGGTAGTTGATGAAGGCATAGGCCTCATCGACATGCTTGGCGCCCTTCGGGATGGCCAGCATGTCGAACCATTGCGGTGCGCCTTCCTTCGGGATGGCATAGGCGATGTTGACGCCGTTGCCCGCTTCGGAGGCGCGGTCGCGCGCCTGGATGATGTCGCCCGACCAGCCCAGGACCAAACAGGTATCGCCATTGGCCATCGCATCGATGTACTGCGAGGAATGGAAATTGGTGATGTACGGGCGGATCGTCTTCAGCAGCGCGGCGGCCTTGTCGATCACCGCCGCGTCCTGGCTGTTGGGATCCTCGCCCAGGTAGTTGAGGGCGATCGGGATGATCTCCGAGGGCGTATCCAGGAAGGTCACGCCGCAATCCTTCAGCTTGGCGATGTTCTCCGGCTTGAACACGATGTCCAGGCTGTTGGCGATGTCGGTGTTGCCGAACGCGGCCTTCACCTTGTCGACGTTGTAGCCGATGCCGGTAGTGCCCCACATGTAGGGGATCGCATGCTGATTGCCGGGGTCCTGGTTCTCCAGCCGCTTCATGATGGCCGGGTCGAGGTTGGCGTAGTTGGGGATCTTGCTCTTGTCCAGCGGCAGGAACACGCCGGCCTGGATCTGCCGGCCGAGGAAGTTCATCGTCGGCACCACCACGTCGTAACCGCTGCTGCCTGCCAGCAGCTTGGTTTCCAGCACCTCGTTGCTGTCGAACACGTCGTAGGTCACCTTGATGCCGGTGCTCTTCTCGAAGTTCGGGATGGTGTCTTCGGCGATGTAGTCGGACCAGTTGTAGACGTTGACCTGCTTGGCGCCTCCGGTATCGGTGCCGCCTTCTCCGGCGGGTTTTCCGCCGCATGCGGCGAGGGTGCACAGGGCCAGGGTGGTTGCCAGTACGCGCAGTTTCATCAATCTCTCTCCGTTCGGCCCGCAAGGGCGGCTTGATGTGGTCCCGTACCGGCCTGTGGCCGGCGCGGGCATGCTGTCATTGCAATGGCCTGTTCCGTGCCGGCGTTGCTCCCCTTCTCCCCTCCCCTGTGTCGCCACCCGCTCCCGTGGGTGACGCCACGATGACGAAGGGCGCGTCCGTCATGGCCCGCGCCCTCCTGTGTTTCAGCGTCCGGTCTTCAGCTCCGTCCAGATGCGCGTGTACTGGCGATCCACTTCCGGCGGCAGCACCGCGAAGGTGAACAATTTCGCGTCCACGTCCGCCGGGGGATAGATCGTCGGATCGTCCGCGATGCTCTTCTCGACCAGCGGCCGGGACGCCGGCACCGGGTTCGGATAGGTCACGTAGTTGGTGTTCGCCGCCGCCACCTTCGGGTCGAGCAGGTAATTGATGAAGGCGTAGGCGTTGTCGACGTTCTTGGCGTCCTTCGGGATGGCCAGCATGTCGAACCACTGCGGCGCGCCTTCCTTCGGGATCGAGTACGCCACGTTGACGCCGTTGCCCGCTTCGGCGGCGCGGTCGCGCGCCTGGATGATGTCGCCCGACCAGCCCACCACCAGGCAGACATCGCCGTTGGCCAGATCGTTGATGTACGAGGAAGAGTGGAAGTTGCGGATATACGGGCGGATCGACTTCAGCAGCGCCGCCGCCTTGTCGATGGTGGCCGGATCGAAACTGTGCGGGTCTTCGCCCAGGTAGTTCAGCGCGATCGGGATCAGCTCCGACGGCGTGTCCAGCACGGTGATGCCGCAATCCTTCAGCTTGGCCGCGTTCTCCGGCTTGAATACCACGTCCCAGCTGCCGGTCACGGCGGTGTCGCCGAAGATGGCCTTGATCTTGTCGACGTTGTAACCGATGCCGCTGGTGCCCCAGAGATACGGCACGGCGTACTGGTTGCCCGGGTCCTGCAGCGCGATGCGCTCGAGCATCTTCGGGTCGAGGTTCTTCAGGTTCGGGAGCTTGCTCTTGTCCAGCGGGAGGAACACACCGGCCTGGATCTGACGCCCCAGGAAACTGAGCGACGGCACCACCACGTCGTAACCACTGCTGCCGGCCAGCAGCTTGGTCTCGACCATCTCGTCGCTGTCGAACACGTCATACGTGACCTTGACGCCGGTGGACTGCTCGAAATTGGGGATCGTGTCCTCCGCGATGTAGTCCGACCAGTTGTAGACGTTGAGGGTCTTCGAGGGCGCGCCTGTTGCGGCCGTCTCGTCCTTGCCGCCACAGGCAGCCAGCACGGCGGCGGCCAGCATGACGGTGAGGGTCTTGAGCTTCATCGGGGTCTCCATGGAATCAGCATCGGGGGAAGGAAACATCATACGCCCGGGCCGCGGCGCTGTGACGCAGCGCACGGACCGTTCGATGACGTTACATGCCGAGATCCGCCGCCGTGTCGTTGAGGGCCTTCCACGTCTTGTCGAACAGCTCGTCCACCTGCGCGCGCGTGATCACCAGCGGGGGCGACAGCAGCATCGCATCCCAGGTCGCGCGCAGGATCAGTCCATGCTTCAGCGCGTGATCGCGGCAGCGAGGACCGACGGTACCGCGCTCGGGGAAGAACGCGCGTTTGCCCTTGTCCGGCACCAGTTCCAGCGCACCGACCATGCCGGCGATACGCGCCTGCCCGACCAGCCGGTGTTCGCCCAGCTCGGCCCAGCGCTGCGCCAGGTAGGGCGCGACCTCGGTCTTCGCACGCTCGACGATGTTCTCGTCCTGAAGGATGCGGATGTTCTCCAGTGCCACCGCCGCGCACACAGGGTGGCCCGAGTACGTGGCCCCGTGCGCCAGTTCGCCGCCCTGCTCCTTCAGCACCTTGGCCACGCGGTCGTTGAACATCGCCGCGCCCAGCGGGATGTAGCCGGACGTGATGCCTTTGGCCACCGGCATGATGTCCGGCTGGAAACCGAAGTACTGCGAACCGAACCACTCGCCGGTGCGGCCGAAACCGCAAATCACTTCGTCCGCCACCAGCAGCACGTCGTACTTCCTGCAGATGCGCTCGATTTCGGGCCAGTAGGTCTTCGGCGGAATATAGACGCCGATGGCGCCCATGATGGGCTCGCCGATGAAGGCCGCCACGCGCTCCGGCCCCAGTTCCAGGATCTTCTGCTCCAGTCGGCGCGCCGCGACCAGGCCGTATTCGTCCTCCGACAGGTCACCGCCGTCGGCGAACCAGAACGGCGGATCGATGTGGTGGATGTCCGGGATGGGCAGGCCGCCCTGCTTGTGCATGCCCTTCATCCCGCCGAGGCTGGCGCCGGCCATGGTGGTGCCGTGATAGCCATCGTGGCGGCCGATGAAGATGTTCTTCCGCGGCTGGTCCTGCACCGCCCAGAAGTGCCGGACCATGCGCAGGATGGTGTCGTTGGCCTCCGACCCGGAATTGACGAAGAAGGAATGGTTGAGATCGCCCGGCGCCAGCTCGGCCAGCTTCGCCGCCAGTGCGATCGTCGGCTCGGTGGTGCACTGGAAGAAGCTGTTGTAGTACGCCAACTGCGTCATCTGCTTCGACGCCACCTCGCCCAGTTCCCTGCGGCCGTAACCGATGTTGACGCACCACAGGCCGGCGAAGGCATCAAGCAGCTTGTTGCCGTCGGCATCCCAGACATAGCAGCCCTCACCCTTGGTGAGGATGCGCGTGCCCTTCTTCGCCAGCGCGGCGTTGTCGTTGAACGGATGCAGGTGGTGCTCGGCATCGAGCTGCTGCAGGGTGCGGGTGTCGAGTCGGGTCATACAAGCTCCAATGATTGAGCCCCTCTCCTATTGGGAGAGGGGTTGGGGTGAGGGTCCGGCAGAACCATCGGCGGTGAACCATCCCGATGCAGCCGTACCCTCATCCGGCGCTTCGCGCCACCTTCTCCCGGCGGGAGAAGGGAACAGCATTCAGACGTTCAACAACAGGAACTCCCGCTCCCACGAACTGATCACGCGGAAGAAGGTCTCGTATTCCTTGCGCTTCACCGATACATAGGCACGCACGAAACGCGCGCCCATCAATTCCTGCAGTGGTTTGCAGTCCTCCAGCGCATCCAGCGCCTCGCCCAGCGAGCGGGGCAGCTCGAAGCCGAGATCCTGCGCGCTGCTGGACAACGGCTCGGTCGGCTTGAGCTGTTCGCGGATGCCCAGCAGGCCGCACGCCAGCGTGCCTGCCATGGCGAGATAAGGGTTGGCATCGGAACCGGCGAACCGGCTTTCCACCCGCATGTTTTCCGGCGTATCCATCGGCACGCGCAGGCCGCAGGTACGGTTGTCGTAGCCCCACTGCACGTTGATCGGCGCCACCTGCCCCAGCGCCAGCCGGCGATAGGAATTGACGTTGGGACCGAAGAACGCCATCGCCATCGGCACGTATTTCTGCAGGCCACCCAGGTAGTGGCCGAACAGCTTGCTGCCCTTGCCTTCGGTCTTGCCGGTGAAGACATTGCGGCCGGTCTTCACGTCCAGCAGGCTCTGGTGGATGTGCATGGCACTGCCGGGTTCGTTCTCCATCGGCTTGGCCAGGAAGGTGGCATATACGCCATGGCGCATCGCCGCTTCGCGCATCGTGCGCTTGAACAGGAACACCTGGTCAGCGCGCGACAGCGCATCGTCGTGGGTGAAGTTGACTTCCAGCTGCGCGGCGCCGGATTCGTGGATCAGCGTGTCCACGTCCAGTTCCATCGCATCGCAGTAGTCGTACATCAGGTCGAGGATCGGGTCGAACTCGTTGACCGCATCGATGGAATACGACTGGCGCGCGGTCTCCGGACGGCCGGAACGACCGGCGGGTGGCAGCAGCGGGAAATCCGGATCGGTGTTCTTCTGCACCAGGAAGAACTCCAGTTCCGGCGCGACCACCGGCCGCAACCCTTCCTTTTCATAGGCCGCCAGCACGCGCCGCAGCACGTTGCGCGGCGCAAGATCATGCGGTTTGCCGTCCTTGGTGTGGCAATCGTGGATGACCTGCGCGGTGGGATCGGTGGCCCACGGCACCATGCGGACGGTGTCCGGGTCGGGCCGCAGGAACATGTCCGAGTCCGACGGCGAAGTAAGCTCGTAATAGTCGTCCGGATAGTCGCCAGTGACGGTGGTCGCGAAGATGCCCTCGGGCAGGCGCGTGCCGTAGTCGTGGCTGAACTTGTCGGCCGGGATGATCTTGCCGCGCGCGATGCCCGTGATGTCGGGCACCAGGCATTCGACCTCGGTGATGCTGCGTTCTTTCAGCCAACGGCGCAGTGAGCTTTCGGAAGGCTCGGCGGCTGCGGCTTTCTTTCGCTGTGTCTGTTTCTGGCTCATGGGAAACACGGTCCTGGGAAGGGAGGTGCCGGCGCGAGGGCCAGCCACATCGGACACGGGCGCTTCAGCGCCCGCCCTCCCATGGCGGTGGATGCCGCCGCTTCATGCCACGGCTCCGCGGTGTGCCGCACGGGCACGGCAGGCATTGCCGAAAGCCTGGAAAATCGCGAGGTAGAACGGGTTCTCCGCGACCTTCCATTCGGGATGCCACTGCACCGCCAGCATGAACGCCGGTCCGTCGTGGCGGAAGGCCTCGATCAGACCGTCCGGCGCCTGCGCCTCGACCACCAGTCCTTCGCCCAGTCGGCGCACGCCCTGCCCATGCAGGGAATTGACGGTCGCCTGCGTATCGCCGACCAGCGTCGCCAGCATGCCGCCCGGCACCAGCGCGATGCCGTGCGCCGACCCGTACTGCACGTCGAGCGGATCGTCCTTGTTCTCGCGGTGGTCCATGAAACCGGGCTGCTCATGGACCTTCTGGTACAGCGTTCCACCGAAGGCGACGTTCACTTCCTGGAAGCCGCGGCAGATGGCGAGTACCGGCACGCCCATTTCGATGGCGAGCGGAATCAACGGCAGGTTGGTGGCATCACGGCGCGGATCCAGCAGGTTGCCCTCATAGCTGGACTCGTCGCTGTAGTGGTGCGGCTCGATGTTGCTCACCGCCCCGGTCAGCAGCAGTCCGTCGAGGCCGTCGAGCACCTGACGCAGCGGCAGCACCGGGTCCAGCGTGGGCACCAGCAGCGGCAGGCAGCCTGCCCCGTCGACCACCGCGCGCACGTACTTCTCGCCAACGGCAAGGAAGGGATGCGCACCGATTTGCTTGTGGTCGGTCGGCAGACCGACCCGCGGCAGCGGGGTCATGCAGGAAGCCCGAAGTGGCTTGCAGGCAAGTTAACCCGGCCGTTTTATTTTTACAACACGAAGCCCTCATATGACGCTTTCGGCGCCGATATGGTGCGCTGCGGCACCAATTTCGGGCATTTACGGTGGTTACGGAATTTCATGCGTTGAGTATTCTTGACGCACCGACCGCTCTGCTAAGCTGCGACGCAGCCTCCTGGATGACCCTCATGCGCCCCGATTCCGACGCGCCTTCCCTGCCTGCCGATGACGCAGCCACGCTGGCCGCGATGCCCGAATGCGAGCAGGTCGACCTGCTGCTTCCCGACATGAACGGACTGCTGCGCGGCAAGCGCATCACCCGCGATGCGCTGGAAAAGGTCTACCGCGACGGCGTCTGCCTGCCCATGTCGCTCATCGCCACGGACATCACCGGCAATACGGTGGAAGAAACCGGCCTGGGCTACGACATCGGCGACGAGGACCGCGTGTGCCGCCCCGTGCCGGGCTCGCTGCGGCCGGTGCCGTGGTCGCCCCGCCCGGCCGCACAACTCCTGCTGAGCATGGAAGACGCACAGGGTGGCATGTTCGAAGCCAATCCGCGCGAAGTCCTCAAGCGTGTGCTGGCGCGTTACGCCGCACGCGGCTTGAAGCCGGTGGTGGCGGTGGAACTGGAGTTCTACCTGTTCGACCAGCGCATGGACGATGCCGGTCGCCCACGCACGTCGATCAACCCGGCCACCGGCCAGCGCAACACCAGCACGCAGGTCTACTACATGGAAGACCTCAACGACTATCGGGGCTTCACCGATGCAGTGGCCGCCATCTGCCGGGCGCAGCGTATTCCCGCGGACACCGCGGTGGCGGAATACGCACCGGGCCAGTTCGAGATCAACCTGAAACACCGAGACGACGCCCTGCTCGCCTGCGACGACGCCATCTACCTGAAGCGCGCGATCAAGGCCGCCGCGCAGCAGCAGGGGCTGATGGCCAGCTTCATGGCCAAGCCGTTCGCCGAGCAGGCCGGCAGCGGCATGCACATCCACGCCAGCGTGCTGAATGCCGAGGGCCGCAACATCTTCGCCTCGCCGCCTTCAGCACCGGCAGAGGCCCTGAAGCACGCCATCGGTGGCCTGCAGCGCAGCGACCAGGACTGCCTGCTGCTGTTCGCACCGCATGCCAACAGCTACCGCCGATTCGTCCTGAATGCGTTCGTGCCGCTCAACGATGTGTGGGGCTACAACAACCGCACCGTCGCCATGCGCATCCCGCACAGCGACGAAGCCAACACGCGAATCGAGCACCGCATCGCCGGTGCCGATGCCAACATCTACCTGGTCACCGCCGCGGTGCTGGCCGGGATGCTGCACGGCATGGAGCAGGGCTTCGATCCCGGCTCGCCGATCACTGGCAACGCCTACGAGCAGACCGAGGTGCGCACGCCGTTCTGGCGCGAGGCGATCGGATCATTCATGGGCAGCGAGTTCATACGCGAGCAGTTCGGCACTTCCTTCCAGCACATCTACGGCCAGCAGAAGCTCAAGGAGATGCACAGCTTCTACACCGAGGTGACGGATCTGGAATATGCGTGGTACCTGCGGTCGGTGTGAGACGAATGTCGCGCGCTCTTCCAGTCATCATTCCGGCGTACGCCGGGCTCTCAACCGCCGAACGGCGGGTCATCCACGTCGCTGTTTCGCTGTCCGGCAGCAGCAAGAGCAAGATGGATTCCGGCGTACGCCGGAATGACGGCAGGGGAACGTCATGACCGTCTCCCCCGGCACGTCCTATCCCGACAGCTGGTACGCAGCCAGCGCGACGCCTCTGCCCGCACAGCCCACACTGCAGGACCGGATCGATGCCGACGTCTGCATCCTCGGCGCCGGCTATACCGGCTTGTCGGCAGCGCTGGAACTGGCCGAAGCCGGCTACAAGGTGGTCGTGCTGGAAGCCGAACGCATCGGCTGGGGTGCCTCGGGGCGCAATGGTGGCCAAGCGATCGCCGGCTTCAGTTGCGGCGAAGCGAAGCTGGAAGCGCTGGTCGGTTTCGATGATGCGAAGAAAATGTTCGACCTGTCTCTGGACGGCCTGCGCTGGCTGCGCGGGCGGATCGAACGGCATGGCATCGACTGCGACTGGCGCGACGGCCACGCCACGGTACCGATCAAGCCGCGCCAGCAGCGCGAGGTCGAACACGCAGTCGAGGACTTCAACACCCGCTACCAGCACCCGGTGCAATGGTGGGGCCGCGAGCGCCTGCGCAGCGAACTGGCCAGCGACCGCTACCTCGGCGCGATGTACGACCCGGTCAGCGGTCACCTTCACCCGCTGGCATACGCACTGGGCCTGGGCCGCGCCGCACTGGATGCCGGCGTGCGGATCTTCGAGGGGTCGCGGGTGACGCAGCTGGTGCGCGGCGCACGCCCCATGCTGAAGACGGCACAGGGCGAAGTCGTCTGCGACACCGCGATCCTCGCCGGCAACGCACTACTGCGCGGCATCGCGCCGGAACTGGAATCGCGGATGATGCCCGTGGGCACCTACATCGCCGCCACGCCGCCGCTGGGCGAGGCGCTTGCACGCGACCTGATCCGCAATGACATGGCGGTCGCCGACACCAACTGGGCGCTGGACTACTTCCGCCTCGGCCGCGACCACCGCCTGCTGTTCGGCGGCCGCGCGAGCTACTCCACCCTGCCCCCGCCGAACCTGCGCGGGGTGATGACACGTCGCATGCACCGCGTCTTCCCGCAGCTGCGCGATGTCGGCATCGAATACCTGTGGGGCGGGATGATCGACATCTCGCTCAACCGCGCCCCGCACTGGGGCCGGCTGGCGCCGAACCTGTACTTCGCCCAGGGCTTTTCCGGCCATGGGCTGATCGCGGCGGGGCTTGCCGGCACCACGCTGGCCCAGGCCATCCGCGGCCAGTCCGAGCGGCTGGACCTGTTCGCGAAGATCGACCACCGCCCGTTCCCCGGCGGACGCGCCCTGCGCACGCCCCTGCTGGTGGCGGCGATGGCCTGGTACAAGCTGCGCGACGCGCTCTGGTGACCCGCCCCGCAAACGATCCGATTCCGTGACGGCGCTCTCAAGTACGCCCCGGGCCGGCCGATACCGGGTTCATGGATACCCCGTAGCGCCGATGACGATGCCGACACCCCTGCGTGTTCCGCCCACCCCCGCCACGCCTTCTCCCTTGCCCCAGCGGATCATGGTGGTGGAGAACTCGCGCACGCACGCGCGACTCATCGGCGAGGCCATCGAGCAGAAACTCAACCTGCCGGTGGTCTACGCGTCCACGTTGGCCGAGGCGCGCACGATGCTGGAAAAGCATCCGGACTGGTTCATGGTGGTCACCAGCCTGGTGCTCGCCGATGGCAGCCACGACGAAGTGGTCGAGTTCTTCCTGTCGCGCCAGTTGCCGACGGTCGTGGTCAGCGGCGTCTACGACGACACCCTGCGCGAGCAGGTGCTGCGTCGGCAGGTGGTGGACTACGTGCTGAAGAACACCCCGGGCAGCATCGACTACCTGGTGTGGCTGGTGCAGCGGCTGGAGCGCAACCGCCGCATTGCCGCGCTGATCGTCGACGACTCGCGCTCGGCCCGCCAGCATGCGGCTGCGCTGCTGTCGATGTATGGCTTCCGCGTGGTGGAGGCGGCCGATGGTGAAGCCGGGCTCGCCATGCTCGACGCAAACCCCGATGTTCGCCTGGCCATCGTCGATCAGGAAATGCCCGGCATGAAGGGGCATGAATTCACCCGCCGCCTGCGCGCACGCCATGCGCGCGACCACCTGGCGATCATCGGCATCTCGGGCACCAGCGATGGAAGCCTAGTGCCGCGCTTCCTCAAGAGCGGCGCCAATGACTTCCTGCACAAACCGTTCTCGCGCGAGGAATTCTTCTGCCGCGTCTCGCAGAACATCGACCAGCTGGAACTGATCGGCACGTTGCAGGACCTGGCCACGCGCGACTTCCTGACCGGCCTGCCCAACCGCCGCCACTTCCTGGCAGAGTGCCACGCACTGCTGCCGAACACGCTGGGGCGGCAGCAGGCGGTCACCTCCGCCATCATCGACATCGACCATTTCAAGCACATCAACGACACCCATGGCCACGAGGCCGGCGATGTCGCGTTGAAAGCCGTCGCGCAGGCGATCGCGCGGCATGCAGGCACGCAGGACCTGATCGCCCGTTTCGGCGGCGAGGAGTTCTGTGCACTGGTGCCCTACCTGGGTGAAAGCGAAGCGGTGGAGTACTTCGAATCGCTGCGCACCGCGATAGAAGCGCTGGAGGTCGACATCGGCAGCAACAAGCTGCGCATGACGGTCAGCATCGGCGTCTTCCGGACGCGCTTCCCGGGCCAGACGCTCAATCATCTGCTCAGCGAAGCGGACCGGCGGCTGTACCTGGCCAAGGCCGGCGGGCGGAACCGGGTGGTGTCCAGCGGCTGAGGGGCGTCGCTCTTGTGTAGGAGCGACGTGAGTCGCGACCGCAAAGTCGATACGCCCGCGTCGGGTCGACGCTGAAAAAGCGGGCACAACGCGGAGAATGGCGTCGGCAGAATCCGAGACTGCCGAATCCGTTGGGTCTATGGTCGCGACTCACGTCGCTCCTACAACGGCCAACCTCTGCTGCAACCCCCTGCCGCAGCATTGATCCCGATCAATGCCACGACTTCGGTGCGAACCTAAATTCCCTGCGCATTCCGGCATCCGCCGGCAGGGGATACACACATGACACTGCTGATCTGGCAGGACGACATGGACACCGGCATCGACATCATCGATGGCCAGCACCGTCGCATCGTGGAGATGATCAACCATCTGCACGTCACCCAGAAGTCGATGGAACGCTTCGCCGTGGGCGAAGTGATCGACGAACTGGTCGACTACACCCTCTCGCACTTCGCCTTCGAGGAGGAGTTGATGGAAGAAGCCGGCTACCCGTTCAGCGCCGCGCACCGTCGCGTGCACGAGGTGTTCACCAAGCGCGTATCCGAATACCGCCTGCGCTTCGAAGCAGGCGAGGACATCGTCGACGAGCTGCGCAGCATGCTGTCGCGCTGGCTGTTCAATCACATCCGCAACGATGACAAGGCCTATGCGGATTCGGTCAAGCGGCATCTCAACCAGTTCGTCCGCGACCATCAGCAGGGCGGCTGGCTCAGCCGCACGGTGAAGCGGCTGTTCGGTTAGCGCGCCGGCCTGCCCCGCGGCATCACCAGCAGCGCCAACAATGTCAGCACCGCCATCGCGGCCAGGTACCAACCCACCGACGCCAGGCCATAGCGTTCACCGAGGCGCGTGGCGATGTACGGCGCGGGCGACGCGCCCAGGATGCCTGCCAGGTTGAATGCCAACGACGCGCCGGTATAGCGCACCGCCGTGGGAAACATCTCCGCCAGGATCGTGCCGCAGGGGCCGTATGTCAGCCCCATCGCGCCCAGACCGAGCGCGAGGAACGCAAGCACGCCGAGATCACTGCCGGATTCCAGCAGTGGGGCGAAGATGAACCCGAAACCGATGATCAACAGCGTGGCCACGATCATCGCGTTCCGGCGCCCGAAACGGTCCGCATACAGCGCCGACACCGGGATGGTGAGAGCGAAGAACAGCACGCCGACCATCTGCAGCATCAGAAAATGCTCGCGCGTGTAGCCCAGCTTCGACGTGCCCCAGCTCAGCGCGAACACGGTCATCAGGTAGAACAGCACGAACGTGGCCACCAGTGCGAACGTGCCCGTCACCAGTGCGAAGGGATGCTCGCGCACGGTGGTCACCATCGGTACCTTGACCCGCTCGTCGCGATCCAGTGCCTTCTGGAAATCCGGCGTCTCGGTGATGCTCAGCCGCACCCACAGGCCGACGAACACCAGCACCGCGCTGGCGACGAACGGGATGCGCCAGCCCCAGGCGAGGAACTGCGCGTCCGTCATCACCTCGGTCAGCAACAGGAAGATGCCGGTCGAACACAGGAATCCCAGCGGCGCCCCCAACTGCGGAAACATGCCGTACCACGCGCGCTTGCCGGGTGGCGCATTCTCCGTCGCCAGCAGCACCGCACCGCCCCATTCACCGCCCAGGCCGATGCCCTGCCCCAGCCGGCACAGCGCGAGCAGCAACGGCGCCACGATGCCGACCTGCGCATAGGTCGGCAGCAGCCCGATCAGCACGGTGGAGATGCCCATCGTCAACAGCGCCGCCACCAGCGTCGCCTTCCGGCCGATGCGATCGCCGAAGTGTCCGAACAGTGCCGAGCCGACCGGCCGCGCTATGAACGCCAGCGCGAACGTGGCGAACGATTGCAACGTCGCCGTGGTGGGATCGCCCTGCGGGAAGAACAGATGCGGGAACACCAGCACCGCCGCCGTCGCGTAGATGTAGAAATCGAAGAACTCGATGGTGGTGCCGATCAGGCTGGCGAACAGCACGCGGCCGGGGGAGTTGGTGGGCGTGGAGGCTGCGGCGGTGGCGGTCATGGACGGGACGGTCGTTGGGTCGGGGCGATTCTGGCAGAAGAACTTCATGCGGTGAGTCCCCTCTCCCCGCGTGCGGGGAGAGGGTGCCGAAGGCGGGTGAGGGGCGAACGGAGACGCGATGCATGCCCGCCGATCCATTGCCGCGCCCGCCCCTCATCCGCCCTCCGGGCACCTTCTCCCCGCCTGGCAGGGAGAAGGAGAGAAGACTCAGCCCCCCAGATTGATCCAGGTCGCCTTGATCTCCGTGTACTTGTCGAAGGCATGCAGCGACTTGTCGCGACCATTGCCGGACTGCTTGTAGCCACCGAACGGTGCGGTCATGTCGCCGCCGTCCCAGTAGTTCACCCACACGCTGCCCGCGCGCAGCTTGCGGGCGACGCGGTGGGCACGGCTGATGTCGCGCGTCCACACGCCGGCCGCCAACCCGTACTCGCTGTCGTTGGCCATCCGCAGCGCTTCTTCCTCGCTGTCGAAGGCGATCACCGACAGCACCGGTCCGAAGATCTCCTCGCGGCTGATCGTGTGCTCGTGCGCCACGTCATCGAAGACGGTCGGCTCGATGTAGCACCCGCCGCTCACCACCTCGGCGCGCTGACCGCCCAGCGCCAGCTTTGCGCCTTCGGCCTTGCCCTTGGCGATGTAGTCAAGCACGCGCCGGGTCTGCCCTTCGTCGACCATCGCGCCCATCGGCGCGCCGGGGTCCAGCGGATGGCGCGGACGCATGGCCTTGCCGGCCTCGACCACGCGGGCGACGAACTCATCCTTGATCGACCGCTCCACCAGCAGGCGCGAGGCCGCGGTGCAGACTTCGCCCTGGTTGTAGAAGATGCCGCCCGCCGCCGCCTTCGCGGCCACGTCGAGGTCGTGCGCGTCGGCGAACACGATGTTCGGGCTCTTGCCGCCGCACTCCATGTACGCGCGCTTCATGTTGGACAGGCCCGCGCACTGCAGCAGGCGCTTGCCGACCGCGGTGGAGCCGGTGAACACCAGTCCGTCCACGTCCATGTGCAGCGCCAGCGGTTCGCCTGCGGTCTTGCCGAAGCCGGGGACCACATTGAGCACGCCGGCCGGGATACCCGCTTCGACGGCAAGTTCGGCCAGCCGGATTGCGGTCAGCGGTGACTTCTCCGACGGCTTCAGCACGATGGAGTTGCCCATCGCCAGCGCCGGGGCAAGCTTCCACGACGCCATCAGCAGCGGGAAATTCCACGGCACGATCGCGCCGATGACACCCAGCGGCTCGCGCGTCACCAGGCCCAGCTCATCCTGCCCGGTGGCGGCGACTTCCCCGTATACCTTGTCCAGCGCCTCGGCGGTCCAGCCCATGCAACGGATGGTCGCCGCGATGTCGACGCTGCGCGCATCGCCCACCGGCTTGCCCATGTCCAGCGACTCCAGCAGCGCCAGTTCGTCGGCATGCTGTTCGATCAGTTGGGTGAGCTTGAGCAGCACCTTCTTGCGATGCGTCGGTCGCGCGTTGGACCACGCGCCTGCATCGAAGCTGCGTCGCGCAGCGGCGACCGCGCGGTTGATATCCTCTTCCTGCCCATCGGCGACCCGGCCCAGAACGCGTCCATCGATCGGGCTGATGCAGTCGAAGGTCTTGCCCGAGGCAGCATCGACGTACTTGCCGTCGATGAAGGCCTGGGTGCGGATCGACAAGCCGGCGGCCATCGCTTGCCAGTCCTGTTGCGTGCGGGGGTTGCTCATGGAAGCTCCTGGCTGTGTTCCCTTCTCCCACCGGGAGAAGGTGGCGCGAAGCGCCGGATGAGGGTTCGGCGGAGTCCACGATGCCGATAACTCACTGGCTTCGCCGGACCCTCACCCCAACCCCTCTCCCGACGGGAGAGGGGCTCGAATCATCTAGAACGTTGCCGGTGTATTGGCGCTGACAATCACGGCATCGGTGTCGCCGACGTTGCGGAAGCGGTGCGGCGTGCGACTCTCGAAGTAATAGCCCTCGCCGGCTTTCAGCACACGGACCTGCTCGCCGACCGTGACCTCCACTTCGCCGGCGATCACCACGCCGCCCTCCTCGCCGTCGTGCGCCAGCATGCTGTCGCCGGTGTCGCTGCCAGGCGGCATCACTTCGCGCAGGATGCACATCTGGCGCTGCGGACGGTGCTGGCCGACGAGGAAGTAGTGGATGCCGTTGCTGCCGACATCCGGCAAGTCTCCCGCCACATAGAACGGGCTATCGGGCAGCCCCTTCTCCAGGTCCAGGGTGAAGAAGTCGGCCAGCGAGATCGGAATGCCGTCCAGCACCTTCTTCAGCGAGCTGACCGAGGGACTGACCTTGTTCTGTTCGATCAGCGAGATGGTGCTGTTGGTGACGCCCACGCGCTTGGCCAGCTCGCGCTGGCTGAGGCCTTTGGATTTGCGGACGAGTTGCAGGCGTGCGCCGATGTCCATCACCACCCTGTCAGGAAAGCGGAAAGTGTTGCGGGATACTTTACACCCCTGGGCAACCCTGTTGGAGAGCCCCGGACCCGCATTTGTAGGAGGGGCTTCAGCCCCGACGCCTTTCGAGCACAAGCGTCGGGGCTGAAGCCCCTCCTACAAGGACAGGTCTATGCCTATCGTCGGTTGTAAAGTTTTTTCAACGCGCTAAGCTTCGCCCATCCGCCCCGAACCCTCTTGGAGCCGCGATGAGCGCCGACGACACCTCCGCCGCCCTGGCTGACCACTACGCCCGCCAGAACCTGGAAGCGCCCGGTTCGCTGGACCACTTCTGGATGCCGTTCACCGCCAACAAGCAGTTCAAGGCCAAGCCACGCCTGCTCGCCAGCGCCTCCGGCATGTACTACAAGGACGTCGACGGCAACGAGGTGCTCGATGCCACGGCGGGCCTCTGGTGCTGCAACGCGGGTCACGCGCGTCCGCGCATCGTGGAAGCGGTGAAGCAGCAGATCGGCACGCTCGACTTTGCGCCCAATTTCTCGATGAGCTCGCCGCTGCCGTTCAAGCTGGCCGAGCGCCTGGCCGCACTGGCGCCGGGCGACCTCAACAAGGTGTTCTTCAGCAACTCCGGGTCGGAAGCGGTGGACAGCGCGCTGAAGATCGCCCTGGCCTACCACCGGGTGCGCGGCGAAGGCCAGCGCACGCGTTTCATCGGTCGCGAGAAGGGCTACCACGGTGTCGGTTTCGGCGGCATGTCGGTGGGCGGCCTGCCGAACAACCGCAAGTGGTTCGGCCCCGGCCTGCCCGCGGTCTCGCACATCCGCCACACGCTGGATGTGTCGCGCAATGCGTTCTCGAAGGGCTTGCCGCCGCATGGCATCGAACTGGCCGAAGACCTGGAGCGGCAGATCGCGCTGTACGACGCTTCCACGATCGCGGCCGTCATCGTCGAGCCGATCTCCGGTTCCGCCGGCGTTGTGATCCCGCCGCAGGGCTACCTGCAGCGGCTGCGCGAGATCTGCGACAAGCACGGCATCCTGCTGATCTTCGACGAAGTGATCACCGGCTTCGGCCGCGTGGGCAATGCCTTCGGCGCACAACGCTTCGGCGTCACGCCGGACATGATCACCGCCGCCAAGGGCATCACCAACGGTTGCGTGCCGATGGGTGCGACCTTCGTGTCGGACCGCATGTTCAACTCCTTCATGAGCGGGCCGGACCATGCCATCGACATGTTCCATGGCTACACCTATTCCGGCCATCCGCTGGCCTGCGCCGCCGCGCTGGCCACACTGGATACCTACGAAGAGGAAAACCTGTTCGACAAGGCACTCACCCTGGGCGACTACTGGCAGGACGCGCTGCATTCGCTGAAGGGATTGCCGAACGTGATCGACATCCGCAACATCGGCCTGGTCGGCGCCATCGAACTGGCCCCGCGAGCAGGCGCACCCGGCACCCGGGCCTACGACGTGTTCGCGCGCGCCTTCCACGAAGGCCACCTGTTGACCCGCGTGACTGGCGACGTCATCGCCCTGTCGCCGCCGCTGATCGTGGAGAAGCACCACATCGACCGGATCGTGAATGTCTTGGCGGACACCATACGGGCAACCGCGTAAAATTACGGACCAATGGCACCAGCGCTCCCCACGCGCGAAGCCCCTTCCCGCTACTGGAGAGCAACATGCTGATTGGCGTCCCCAAGGAAATAAAGAACCACGAATACCGCATCGGCCTTACCCCGGCCGGCGCACGCGAGCTGGTCTCGAATGGCCACCAGGTCATCGTCCAGCGCGACGGTGGCAAGGCCATCGGCCTGACCGACGAGCAGTACGTCAAGGCCGGTGCCGAGATCGTCGACACGGCGGCGGAGATCTTTGCCCGCGCCGACATGATCATCAAGGTCAAGGAGCCGCAGCCGAACGAGTGCGCGATGCTGCGCCCCGGCCAGGTGCTCTACACCTACCTGCACCTCGCGCCCGATCCCGAGCAGACCAAGGCGCTGGTCGCCTCCGGCGCCACCTGCATCGCCTATGAAACCGTCACCGACCGCAAGGGCGGCCTGCCGCTGCTCGCGCCGATGTCGGAAGTGGCCGGTCGCATGTCGATCCAGGCCGGCGCGCATGCGCTGGAAAAGGCGCAGGGCGGGTCCGGCGTGCTGCTCGGCGGCGTGCCGGGCGTGAAGCCGGCGGAAGTGCTGGTGATCGGCGGCGGCGTGGTCGGCATCAACGCCGCGCGCATGGCGATGGGCATGAACGCGCACGTCACCATCCTCGACCGCTCGCTCGACCGTCTGAAGTACCTGGACGAGCTGTACGGCCATCAGCTGACCACGATCTATTCCACCCGCGATGCCATCGAGGAACGCCTGCCCGACACCGACCTGGTGATCGGCGCGGTGCTGATCCCCGGCGCGGCCGCGCCCAAGCTCGTCTCGCGCGACCAGCTGAAGCTGATGCGTCCCGGCTCGGTGCTGGTGGACGTGGCGATCGACCAGGGCGGCTGCTTCGAGACCTCGAAGGCCACTACCCACCAGAACCCGACGTACGAAGTGGACGGCATCATCCACTACTGCGTAGCCAACATGCCCGGCGGCGTCGCCCGCACGTCCACCTTCGCCCTGACCAACGCCACCCTGCCCTTCGCCGTGCAGCTGGCCAACAAGGGTGCGAAGCAGGCCATGCTGGACGACGAGCACCTGCTCAACGGCCTGAACGTGCACGCCGGCAAGATCACCTACAAGGCGGTCGCCGACGACTTGGGCTACGCGTACGTGCCGGCGCGCGAAGCACTCGCCTGACCCTGCTGTTCCCTTCTCCCCGCTTGCGGGGAGAAGGTGCCGAAGGCGGATGAGGGGCACGGCGGAGCCACCGCACTCCACGTGGCAACCAGAACTCGAACGCCCGGACACTCGATACATCGCATCGCACTCTCCACACGGGCGCCGTCGCCCCTCACCCGCCCTCCGGGCACCCTCTCCCCGCACGCGGGGCGAGGGATTCCACCAGGTAGTCCGCCATGGCCGAAGCGATTTCCCACTTCATCAACGGACACAAGGCCGCCGGCACGGGCGACCGCTTCGGCGACGTCTTCGATCCCGCCACCGGCCGCGTCACTGCACGCGTGCCGCTGGCCTCGGCCGATGACGTGAAGCAGGCGGTGGATGCCGCATCCGCCGCCTTCCCCGCATGGTCCGCCACCACGCCTTTGAACCGCGCACGCGTGATGTTCCGTTTCAAGGAACTGCTGGAGGCGCATGCCGGCGACCTGGCGAAGATCATCACCTCCGAACACGGCAAGGTGCTGTCCGACGCGCGCGGCGAAGTGACGCGTGGGCTGGAGGTGGTGGAGTTCGCCTGTGGCATCCCGCACCTGCTCAAGGGCGAGCACTCGATGAACGTCGGTCGCGACGTGGACTCGTGGAGTGAATACGCACCGCTCGGCGTCGTCGCCGGCATCACGCCGTTCAATTTCCCCGCGATGGTGCCGCTGTGGATGTTCCCGGTGGCGCTGGCCTGCGGCAACACCTTCGTGCTGAAGCCGTCCGAGCGCGATCCGTCCGCGGCACTGTTCATGGCCGACCTGCTGAAGAAGGCAGGTTTGCCGGACGGCGTGTTCAACGTCGTGCATGGCGACAAGGCGGCGGTGGATGCCCTGCTGGACGAGCTGCGCGTGCAGGCGCTGAGCTTCGTCGGCTCCACCCCGATCGCCGAATACATCTATGCGCGCGGCTCCGCCAACGGCAAGCGCGTGCAGGCGCTGGGCGGCGCGAAGAACCACATGGTCGTGCTGCCCGATGCCGACCTCGATGGGGCGGCGTCCGCGCTACTGGGCGCCGGCTATGGCTCCGCAGGCGAGCGCTGCATGGCGATTTCCGTCGCCGTCTGCGTGGGCGATGCCACCGCCGATGCGCTGGTGGCGAAACTGGCGCCGAAAGTCGCGGCGCTGAAGATCGGGCCCGGCTGCCTGGATCCGGAGATGGGCCCGCTGGTTACCGGCGCGCACCGCGACAAGGTGCGGGGCTACGTCGATGCCGGCGTGGCGGAAGGCGCGGTCCTCGTCGTCGATGGACGCGGCCACGTGGTCGACGGGCACGCCGAAGGCTTCTTCCTCGGCGGCTGCCTGTTCGACCGGGTGACGCCGGACATGACGATCTACCGCGAGGAGATCTTCGGGCCCGTGCTGTGCGTCATGCGCGTGCCCGACCTGGATGCCGCGCTGCAGTTGGTCAACGAACACGAATACGGCAACGGCACCGCCATCTTCACCCGCGACGGCGGTGCCGCACGCGAGTTCGCGCACCGCGTGCAGGCGGGCATGGTCGGCATCAACGTGCCCATCCCGGTACCGATGGCCTTCCACAGCTTCGGCGGCTGGAAGCGCTCCATCTTCGGCCCGCTGCACGTGCATGGCCCGGACGGCGTGCGTTTCTATACGCGCCTGAAGACCATCACCGCCCGCTGGCCGGACACGCATGCGGCCGAGTTCGTGATGCCGACGATGAAGTAAAGTCGGGGCCGGTCCCAACACGGTACTGGCCCATGTTGCTACGTCGCCTCACCCTGTCGCTGTCCTGCCTCGGCGCCGTCCTGGCTGCCTCGGCTGCGGAACCCATCGCGCAGGTGCGCGTCGCCTTCGACCGCAACGGCGTGGTCAGTACGCGCGCGGAAGGCATGGCGGACCTCGCCACCGGCCGCAAGGTCACCGCCGACGATCCCGTGCGCGTCGCCTCGATCTCCAAGCTGGTGACGTCGATCGGCGTGATGCGGCTGGTCGAAGCCGGCCAGCTCGATCTCGACGCCGACGTCTCGACGTACCTGGGCTGGCCCCTGCGCCATCCACGGCACCCGGACACGCCGATCACGCTGCGCCTGCTGCTGTCGCACCGCTCCAGCCTGACCGATGCCGCCGGCTACTACGCCACGCCGCTGGGGCAACCGCTGAAGACGATCCTCGACGACCCGAAGGCCTGGGACGATGCGCACGCACCCGGCACGCACTTCCGCTACACCAACCTCAATTTCCCGCTGGTGGCGATGGCGATGGAGAACGTCACCGGCGAACGCTTCGACCTGCTGATGCGCCGGCTGGTGCTGGAGCCGCTGAAGCTGGATGCCTGCTTCAACTGGGCCGCCTGCGACGACGCCACCGCCATGCACGCGGTGGTCCTGTACCGCGACCGACAGGTGGTCCGCGACGACAACCGCGCAGGGAAGCCGGCCTGCGCCGTCGTCACCGCCGAAGGCGCCGACTGTGACCTCACGCGCTGGAAGCCCGGCGAGAACGGTGCGTTGTTCTCGCCGCAGGGCGGCCTGCGCATCTCGGCCAACGACCTGGCGAAGATCGGCCGCCTGTTGCTGAACCATGGGGAGATCGACGGTGTGCGCCTGCTCAGGCCCGCCAGCGTCGATGCCATGGTGGTGCCGCAGTGGACCTTCGACGGCGGCAACGGCGTGACGCACGAAGAAGACACCGGCGACGGACGGAACCAGGCGTTCTTCTGCCGCTACGGCCTCGCCGTCCAGACGCTGGCCACCCCAGTGGACGGCTGCGGCGACGATCCATTCGGCGACGAGGTTGCCCGCGTGGGTCATTCCGGCGACGCCTATGGCCTGCGGTCCGGACTGTGGTTGAACCTGCGCGCGGGCACCGGCGTGGTGTACTTCGCGACGGATGCCGGTGCTTCGCCGGCCGGCGCGCATTCCGCGTTCAGTCGCATCGAGGAAACGCTGGCGAGCGACCCATCCCCCTGACGCCCGCTCCTCTCAAGAACTCCCTGGACCGGCCGATACTGCCTACATGTCGCCCCGCGTCGCATCCGCGCGCGGCCTACACGATCCACAGGGGGATCCTTGAAATGACGTCACGTCCGACGGTTCTGCTTTGCGATGATTCGCGCGCACTGCGCATGCTGGCGGCGCGCCAGCTCGACGACTGCGGCTTCCATGTGGTGGGCGAAGCCGGCAACGGCCTTGAAGCCGTCAGCCAATACCTGGCACTGAAGCCCGACGTGGTGTTGATGGACCTGGTAATGCCCGAATGCGACGGCAAGCAGGCGTTGGGCCGGATCCTGGCGCAGGACCCGGGTGCGCGCGTGGTGATCCTCAGCTCGCTCGGCGCACAGAGCGACATCGAGGAATGTCTGAAGCTGGGCGCCAAGTCATACCTGCAGAAGCCCATCGATCCCGAAGTGATGGATCGCGTGCTGCACGAAGCGGTCGCCTGACCGCCACGCACGTCCTTCCTTCACCTCCGCACGAGACGACACCATGGCAGCGAAATTCCTGGGCCAGTTCCTGCTGGAACGCGGCACCATCACCTCCGCACAACTCCTCGCCGCGCTCGATGCGCAGCGTGCGTCCAATCCCCTGCTCGGCGAGCTTGCCGTCCACCATCGCATGCTGGATGCCGCGCAGGCCCGCCGCATCAACGAGCGCCAGCGCGCCGAAGACCGTCGCTTCGGCGACATCGCGCTGGAAATGGGGCTGCTGGATGCCGGGCAGCTCGATGTGCTGCTGACCGCGCAGAAGAAGGGCCGCAAGCTGTTCGGCCAGATCCTGGTCGAACAGGGCGCGGTGAGCGCGGAAATGCTCGACGCAGAACTGGTCGCACATCGTCGCGACCTCGACGAGGCCAACCATGCGCTGGCGCTGGGCATTGCGGGCCACACGCTGGCCAACATGGCCACCAGCACCATCCGGGTCTGCAATCGCCTGTTCCCGCGCCTGGCCGGCAGCCAGTGCCAGGCATCGGGCATCGCGGACGATGCCGCGCTGGAGGCCTGTGACGTCACCGCGCACGTGCGCATCGACGCCGGCTCCGAATCCCTGCTCGTGGGCGTGGGCTGCAGTCGCGCAACCGCCCGGGCCATGGCCTGCTCGCTGCTGTCGATCCCGCCGGAGGAATGCGACGAAGAACTCGCCATCGATGCACTCGGCGAACTGGTCAACGTGCTGATGGGCTACGTGGTCCGCGACACCCTCGCCGAGGACGCCAGCTACCGCGCACACCCCCCGAGCACGGCGCTCTCCGCCGCCGACCTGGCCTCCAGCCGGAGCACGCTGGCCATGTCGATGGCGTCCCAGCGCGGCGACTTCGTCCTCATCGTAGGTTGAGGCCGCTTACGCCCGTGTCAGCCGCCACGCGCGATGGATGCGGGCGTTGCGCTCGAAATCCGGCGGGATGGTTTTCGCGCTGATGTCCTCGCAGCGCGCGAACTCGGCCACCGCGTCCTCGTCCAGCTTGAACCGGCGGAAGTTGTTGCTGAAATACAGCACCCCGCCCGGTGCCAGGCGAGCGACTGCCGCACGCAGCAAACGGACGTGCTCCTTCTGCACGTCGAAATCGTCGGCGCGCGCGGAGTTCGAGAACGTCGGCGGATCGCAGAAGACCAGGTCGTACTCGGCCTGCTCGGCTTCCAGCCAGCGCACGGCATCGGCCTGCACCAGGCGGTGCTTCGCGCCACCCAGGCCATTCTCCGCCAGGTTGTCCGCGCACCACTGCAGGTAGGTGGCCGACAGGTCCACGCTGGTCGTACTCGCTGCTCCGGTCACCGCCGCCTGCACGCTGGCCACGCCCGTGTAGCAGAACAGGTTGAGGAAGCGCTTGCCGCGCGCTTCCTGCGCCATGCGCCATCGCAGTGGGCGATGGTCGAGGAACAGGCCGGTGTCGAGGTAATCGAACAGGTTGACCCGCAGCAGCGCACCCGACTCGCGCACCACGATGAACTCGTCCCGCTGCTGCATGCGGCCGTACTTGGCGCCGCCCTTGCCGCGTTCGCGCGACTTCACCGCGATCTGCTCCTGCGGCACGCCGAACACCTCGCGCGTGGCCGCCAGCAGTTCGCTGAAACGACGGCGCACGTCATGCTCGGGGATGGTGGCAGGTGCGACGTACTCCTGCACGTGCAGGAAGGTGCGGCCCTGTCCTCCTTCCTCCACGTAGACGTCGATGGCCGCCGCGTACTCGGGCAGGTCGGCGTCGTAGGCGCGGTAGCAGGTGACATCTTCGCGCGCGCGCCAGTTCTTGAACTTCTTCAGGTTCTTGCGCAGGCGGTTGGCGACCATCTGGGCGCCTTCCGACAGCGGCTTCGCTTCGCGCGGTTCGCGCGCGGGCGCCGCGACCGGGTCGCAGACGATCAGCGCGCACTCGATGGCGCCGTTGAACAGTTGGTATTTCTTACCGGCGCGCAGACCGGTGGCGTAACCGAGGTCGGCGTTGCCGCACAGCAGGCTGGCCCGCCACTGCGGTACCGACCTCTGCAGGGCATCACCCAGTGCACGGTAAAGGTCAGCGTCGGCAGCGAGGCGTTCGTCGTAGGGTGGATTGCAGACCACCAGGCCGCGAGGTTCTTCGCGCGCGGGCAGTTGCGCCACGTCGCACGCCTCGAACTGCAATTGGCCGGCCAGGCCCGCGAGCACCGCGTTGTCCCGTGCGGCGCGGATCGAACCCAGATCGATATCGCTGCCGAAGAACACCGGATGCAGCGCCTTGCGTCCTTCTGTTTCGCGCTGTACCGCCTCGGCGAACAATACTCGCCAGGACGCTACGTCGAAGCCGAGCCAGCGCGACGGCAACACGTTGCCGTGCCGTTGCAGCCCAGGCGCGACGTCGGCGGCCATCAGCGCGCCCTCGATCAGCAGCGTGCCGCTTCCGCACATCGGGTCCAGCAGTGCGCCGCCTTCGTGGTACAGCGCCGGCCAGCCGCCGCGCATCAGCACGGCGGCCGCGAGGTTTTCCTTCAACGGCGCGTCGTTCTGCGCCTGTCGCCAGCCGCGGCGATGCATCGGCCCACCGCCCAGATCGATGGAGATCGTCGCGCGCCCCTTGCGCAGCGACAGGTTGATGCGCACGTCGGGCTGTTCCACGTCCACCGAGGGCCGTTCCAGCCCCTGCTGACGCAGGCGGTCGACCACGGCATCCTTGACGCGCTGCGCGGCATAGCGCGCGTGGGTGATCGCCTCGCCAGAGACATGCGCATCCACCGCCAGCGTCAGCTCAGGCCGTGTGTGCTGCTCCCACGCGATCGCCATCACGCCGTCATACAGCGCCTGCTCGTCGAGGCACTCGAACTCGGCGATCGGCCACAGCACGCGGCTGGCCAGGCGCGACCACAGCACGGCGCGCTGCGCGTCCACGGGCTCGCCCTCCGCATTGACGCCGGCAACGGTGGCAGTGGCCTTGGGCACGCCGAGTGCAAGCAGCTCATCGGCGAGCAGGTATTCCAGGCCTTTGGCGCAGGAAACGAAAAATTTCACGATGCAACCTCGATAAACAGGATCGTCGTCCCAGCGAACGCTGGGACCCATCTTGCTCTGCGCAGGCATTCCGGAGCAAAAGCAGGATCAACATGGATGACCCGCCATTCAGCGGCTGAAAGCCGGGCTTGGGCCGGAATGATGGCAGGGAAATTCAAAGCCCGGTCAGCAACTGCCCGAAGGCCTCTGCGGACATGGCGACGTGATCGGACAGGCGATGCCCGTCGTTCACCAGCAGCAGACGCGCGCGACGCCGGAAGGCCCAGTCGACAACCGCCTGCGCCGGGATCAGTTCGTCATCCCACCCGTGGATGATGGAAACCGGCATCGCCGCGGTGTCGAGTTCCGGCAGCGGGCCCATGCTGATCGGCGGCGCCATCAGGAACAGGCCGCGCACCGGCACCTCCAGCGAGATGCGGCCCGCGATGTAGGCGCCGAGACTGGAACCGGCCAGCACCACGGGACCGCGCGCTGCCGCCGCGTGCGCCAGGCCGCGCAGGCGCTCCAGCCGTGCGACCACATCGCCGAGCGAACTGACATCGCGCCGCGCGTCGAGGTCGGTGTAATCGGGACGTTCGTGGCTCCACCCCAGGCGTTCGGCGACGTCCGCCAACGCGGTGACCTTGGTGGCGTCGGGACCGCTCTCGAAGCCGTGCGACAGGATGCAGTGGCCGCGCATCAGAGCGCTTCCACCGCGTCACCGATGCGGAACGTGCCGCCTTCGACGATGCGCGCACACAGGCCCCCGTGGCCGCGCATCGCGTTGTAGCCACCGGGACCCAGTGCGTCTTCCATGCGCGAGCACGGATCACATTCCTCGGTGCCCTCGAACACGGCGGTGCCGATGCGGAAGCGGCGCTCCTTCAATGCGACCAGTGGAATGCCCGACACCACCACGTTGCGGCGAAGCAGCGCCGCCTGCAGGTCCATGCGCTGTGCCAGCGCCGCGATCACCGGCAGGTGCTCGGCCTGGATCAAGGTGATGCCGCGCTTGCCGCTGCCGCCCTTGTAACGGTCCCCGACCAGCCCGCCGTCGGTGACGGCTTCGACGGCCTCGTTGGCGACCATGACCTCATCGCGTGCCGGCCGCAGGCCGATCCATTCCACCTTGCCGGCACGCGGCAGGGTGGCCATGAGCTTGGCCAGCGGGGATTCGGGGTTGAGCGGCATGGGAAACCCGCGCAGCGGAAAGGTCGCCAGTTTACCGGACCGGCCTGTTCCCCGCCCCGCCTGCTAGCATCCAGGCATGAGCACCGACCTGCCTGTCTTCGCCCCCCGACTGGACCCGTTGCCGTACGAGGACAAGCTGGAGGCCCGCCCACTGCAGCAGATCGACCTGGTCGTCATCCACTGCACGGAACTGCCCGACCTGGCGATGGCACGGCACTACGGCGAACGCATCCTGCACGCCTCCGGCACCGGCAACAGTGGCCATTACTACATCGACCGGGACGGCAGCGTGCACGTCTACGTACGGCCGGAACGCGTCGCCCACCATGTGCGCGGCTACAACCCGCGCTCGGTCGGCATCGAGCTGGTCAACACCGGCCGCTACCCGGATTGGCTGACCGTCGGCAGCCAGAAGATGGAAGAGCCCTACACCGCCGCACAGATCGATGCGCTGACCACGCTGCTGGACCACCTGCGACAGGAGTTGCCTTCGCTGCGTTATATCGCCGGCCATGAGGATCTGGACACCGCGCGCGAGCCCGCCAGCGACGACCCCACCATCAGCGTGCCACGCAAGATGGATCCAGGCCCGCTGTTCCCGTGGGATGCCGTGCTGCGTGCCATCCCGCTGAAGCGCCTGGTGCCCCAGCCGAGCTCCGGTTCCCTGTAGGAGCGACGTCAGTCGCGACCGCACGCCGGAAGCGTCTGTCAGCCACGGATCAACGCGGACAAGTGGATCGATGCGAAAACTCCCATCCTCTTCGATCGGTGTTGCATGCCGCATTCGAGCGTGCGGTCGCGACTGACGTCGCTCCTACAAGGGGCAGGCCGATCACGGACGGCCCGGTATAATCCGCCGCCACTGCATCGAACAGGCCCTGCCGTGCCCGCCCCCGAACCCGTCGTCTCCGAACTGATCGAACTGCTGTCGCTGGAGCGGCTGGAAGACAACCTGTTCCGCGGCCAGAGCCGCGACATCGGCACCAAGTACGTCTTCGGCGGCCAGGTGCTGGGCCAGGCGCTGTCGGCCGCACAGGCCACCGTGGATGGCAGCAGCGGCGAACGCCGTGCGCATTCGCTGCATGCCTACTTCCTGCGTGCCGGCAACATCGAGGCGCCGATCGTCTACGAAGTGGACCGCACGCGCGACGGCGGCAGCTTCTCGGTCCGCCGCGTCACCGCCATCCAGCACGGCCGCGTGATCTTCTTCTGCGCGGCCTCGTTCCAGGCCGGGGAAGACGGCGCGGAACATCAACTGTCGATGCCGGAAGTCCCGCAGCCGGAGGACATCGCCACTGCCCCGCCGGTGCCCGCCGAGGTGATGGCCACCCTGCCGCCGAAGGTGCAGCGCTGGATGTCGCGGCGCGGCCCGTTCGAGTTCCGCCATGTCTACCCCCGCGATGAACTGAACCCGCCCAAGCGCCCGCCGTTCCAGCAGGTCTGGTTCCGACTGAGTGAGCCGGTCGGAGATTCGCCCGAACTGCATCGCGCCCTGCTCGCCTACGCCTCCGATTTCCAGCTGCTGGGCACTGCGACGTATCCGCATGGCATCAGCTACTACCAGCCGAATGTGCAGATGGCGTCGCTGGATCATGCGCTGTGGTTCCACCGCCCGTTCCGTGCGGACGACTGGCTGCTCTATTCGATCGACAGCCCCAGCGCGAGCGGTTCGCGCGGTCTGGCACGCGGGCAGATCTTCGACCGCCAGGGCCGGCTGGTCGCCAGCACGGCG
Organism: uncultured Pseudoxanthomonas sp.; assembly: GCF_946886695.1. The sequence goes on from NZ_CAMPJD010000025.1 coordinate 55,556, forward strand.
CAGGAAGGCCTGATCCGCGTGGTGCCGGACGCTGAAGCCGCCTCGGCCGTGCCGGCAAAGGACTGAGGACACCTGCATGCGGCAAGTCTTTTCCAGCCAGCGCATCGAAACCGTCGAAGGCGTGGCCAAGATGCTGACCGAGGCGGGCATTCCCGTCTTCATCAGCAACGGCCGCTCCTACCACAGCAAGCGCGGCGGACAGTTCAGCTACACCGAACCGGTGAAGGCACAGCTTCAACCCGCGCTTTGGGTACGCCATGCCGAGGACCAGCCACGCGCCCGGGCCCTGCTGCGCGAAGCGGGCCTGCTGGAAACCACGCGCCCGGGCCAAGGGCCCACGCTGACGTTCCGCACCGACCAGGAAACGGACGCCGCGCCGCAGCGGTCGTGGGCCTGGCGCATCCGTCTGATCCTGCTGGCGCTGATCGCCCTGGCTGCGGCCGTGATGTGGATGCGGCGCCCCGTGCCTGCGTCCGCACCTGTGCCGCAACCGCAGGAGACGCCCGCGCCCGCACCGGCGGATGAGGTCCCCGAAGAAGACCGTATCCGCATCCAGCCCGCCACCGGCGGTTGAGCCTGTCACCTGCAGTGCCGGTTGCGGTCACATCTGCCCTCCCGGCCCGTCAGGGTCATCAGGCCACCCGATGACCCCGACCCGATGAACACCCTTGCCCTCGACCTGATGCTGCAGACCGAACTGCCCGCTGCCGCGCGCGGCAGCCATGACGCCTACGGCCGTATCGTCAACGCGTGCCAGA
>NZ_CAMPJD010000026.1 GCF_946886695.1 uncultured Pseudoxanthomonas sp.
TGCGATGGCGGGCTGGAGCCCGCCCTACGATGGGCGTCCGTCGTCGCGCACCCGCTCCACGCGCTGGCGGTAGGCCTGCACGTTGTCGCCGTTGATGCGGGTGCGCTGGGTGCCGGTCACGGTGTCGACCTGGCGGTCCGTGCCGGTGACGGGCTTGGCCTGGATGTCGGTCTCGCGTTCGAACGCATGCGACTTGTCGGTGTTGCGGTAATACCGGTAGATGGCCCAGTACAGCGCGGCGGCCCCGGTGGGCCCCAGCGCCAGCAGCCATAGGCCGTTGTCGTCGCTCATGATCCTGCCCAGATGATCCAGAGGGCGATGCCCTCCAGGAACGTGCCCACGGTCAGCGCGGCCAGCAGAAGTTTCCATTGCTGTACCGGCACGCTGCCCATCGTTTCGCCGGTGCGGCCGTTGACCGCGATGTAGTGCAGCAGGCCGCCGTTGCTGCCCGGCTGGTGGTACGAGTACAGCCACACCGGCAGGTACATCGACACCCAGCGCGTGCCGTGCACGTCGAGGCGTTCCTGTTCCCAGCGCACACCGCGGTCGTAGCGGCGCACCGAGCCTTCCACCTGCGCGCGCGCGATGGACAGCAGCTGGTCCTCCAGTCGCGGATGCAGCTGCTCCACGTCGGTATCGCGCTTCTCCGAGGTGAAGCCCGACAGGTACGACGCATTCCACTTCACCGCGTTCTTGGTGTCGAACGGCAGGATGGTGTTGATGATGTTCTGCGTGTTGACCTTGGTATCGAAGTTGCCGCGCTCGGCGGACGATTCCAGCGGCAGGTCGTCGACGGTGAAGTCGACCTGCCGCTCCACCTGGTACACGTCGGCGTCGTAGTAGGTCTTCTTGTTCTTGTCGGTGCCGCGCGTGTACGTGCGGGTCAGGATCTCGCCCTTGCCGGCGACCTCCGCGCTGGCGTTGCCGTCGACGATCATGTACGGCAGGTACACGCCGACGACATTCTCCGGCGTGAACTGCTCCTTGAACGCCTTCAGCGCGAACAGGCGCCGCTTGGCCACGAACTGGCGGATGCGCGCGACCGCATCTTCCTTCCTGATGTGGAACGGCAGCACCGCATCGGGCACCGCGCCGTTGGCGATCTGTTCGTTCACGCCGAAGACGTGGCGGCACCAGTGGCAGCGTGCCGTCATCGTGCTTTCGGTATTGACCATCACCTCGGCACCGCAGCCGGTGCACTTGAAGGTCATCAGGCTGGCGACATCGGCGTCGATGGCGCGCGCGCCGCTGGCGATCACCGTGCCACGCAACTGGTCCAGGCCCACGCCCAGGCCGAATTCCTCCTCGACCCGCGCACCCACCCATTCGTTGCGGCAGTACAGGCAGACCAGCAGGTCGCTGCCCGGCTTGTGGCGGATGTCGGTGGCGCCGCACTTCGGGCAGCGATTCAGGCCGTCCTTGAGTTCGGCCGCGGCGGTGTCGAGGGCGACCGGATCGGGCGCCTCGATCTCCGCGCGGATGGCGTCGGGTAGGGTGGCGGGGTCGACCGGGAAGGTCCCGGGCAACGGCGGCACCTCCTGTGGCGAACCAGGGCCTGCAGGAGGAGCCGGCGGCAACGGCGGGGGCGCCGGACGATGCGGGGTGGACATGGGCGGTGCGTGTTCCGGTTACAGGCCGAGCGCCTTCGCCTTCAGTGCGTCGTAGTCGGACTGCGTGATCAGGCCGAGGTCGAGCATCTCCTTGGCCTTCTTCAACCTGGCCACCGGATCCTCGGCCGCGGGAGCGGCCGGCGTGGCCGGCTGCTGCAAGCCGCCGACGCCCATCATCCCCGACGCCATGCCGATACCCATCAGGCCGGCCGCGCCACCGTTCTCGCCAGCGGACTGGATGCCCTGTGCGACGCTGGCCTGCAGGTTGGAGTTGCCGCGCGAACCGGACAGCGCATCGGCGCGCTGCACGGTCTTCAGCAGTTCACGCGTGTTGGCGTCGTACTCGATGGAGACGATGGCGGTCTTGACGATGGCCAGGCCGCGGCTGGAGCTCCATTGGTAACCCTGCTCGACGGCGGCCGACAGGCTCTGCGCGAAGCCCAGCGAATCCTGCTGGATCTTGGTGATGCGGTTGCCCTTGGAAGGATCGTTCGTGTACAGGCTGAAGGCCGGGGCCAGCGAGCCCACCACTTCGTTGAACAACTGGCTGGCAGCGGCATTGTCCATGTCGGTGAAGTCGAACACCTTGCCCGGCTGCAGGTATGCCGCCGGCACGAAGTTCTTCACGAACAGGATGGGGTCGACGATCTTCAGCGTGTAGGTGCCGCGCGTGATCGCACCGACCTGGGTGTTGAGGAAGCCGTCGTCCCAGTAGATCTCGGACTGGGTACCGAAGCGGTTGTCCGGCAGTTCCTTCAGCGAGACGAAGAATGCCGCCTGCTGCGAGCCCGGCTGGCCGCCGAACTTGAAGCGTTCCCAGCTCTGGGTGATGAAGGTCGACACGATGCCGTCGCCGGCGAAGATCGACTTGGAGTTGATGTCGTCCGAACGCCATTCGTAACCACCCGGCTCGGCGACGAATGCGGTGATCGCGCCGTCCTGCATCAGCAGCAGGCCGTAGCCCTCGGGCACGACGATCTTCGAGCCGTTGGTGATGATGTTGGTCGAACCGCTGGTGTTGGAGCCGCGTCCGGCATTGGTGCCCTGGGGCACCGCGGCGAACAGTGCCGCCGTCGACGGCAGGCCCTGCGGCACCGTGTAGAAATCCTTCCACTGGTCGCCCAGCACGCCGCCGACTGCACCCACCACCGCCTGTACAAGACCCATGACATCGCTCCGTGATTCGTGGGCGGGTAGGGGTACCCGCCAACCGTGACCGAGTATACAGAGCGATACGCAGGCTTCATGGCGCAGAGGTCATGTGTGACCTGTCATCCGGCAGCATGGCTTTCTGGCTACCATCGGGGCGTGTCCACCGACGACATCGCCACCTTCCCCGACGACGACCTGCCGCTGGTGCGGCGCGGGTTCCCGTGGCCGATCCGCGCGGGATGCGTCGGCGCTGGTGCCTTCGCCGTCGTCATGCCGCTCTGGGAATTGGGCAGGGGACTGTGGCCGCTGAACGTGGCCACTCCGTTTTTCGCGGTCATCGTAGGCGGTGCGGGCTACGTGGGGCTGCAGTTCATTCGCGCGGGGCTGTCGGGCTGGAGCGATCACTGGCAGTACTCGTCGCACACCATCGTGGTCCACCGGCGTGCCTGGGGCCGACAGACTGCCACCCGCCTGACGACCACCAACGTGGCTGCCGTCGAAGTTCGCCTGAGCGAGGATGCCGACCATGACGACGCGCCTTGGCAGGTCGTCATCGTGCCCCGGCCCACGTTCTCCGGCCTGGCCGCGGCCGCCGATGCCGGCGGCGTGTTCGATACCGGCTGCTACGGGTCGCAGGACTATGCCGAGCGCGTGCGACGCGCGTTGATCGACCACCTGGGGCTGTGAGCGTCAGCCGCGGATCGCCGCCTCGATCTTCGCGATGTCGATCTTGCGCATCTCCATCATCGCTTCGAACGCGCGCTTGGCGATGCCCTTGTCCGGGCTGGTGAAGGCTTCGGTCAGCACGCGTGGGGTGATCTGCCAGTTCAGGCCCCACTTGTCCTTGCACCAGCCGCAGGCGCTTTCCTGGCCGCCGTTGCCGACGATGGCATTCCACAGGCGGTCGGTTTCTTCCTGGTCGTCGGTGGCGATCTGGAACGAGAACGCTTCGGTCTGCTTGAACGCCTTGCCGCCGTTGAGGCCGACGCAGGGAATACCCAGGACGGTGAACTCCACCGTCAGCACGTCGCCCTCCTTGCCGGAGGGGAAGTCCGCCGGGGCATGGTGGACGGCCTTCACTTCGCTGTCGGGAAAGATCTTCGCGTAGAACGTGGCGGCGTCCAGCGCGTCGGTGTCGTACCAGAGGCATAGGGTGTTCTTGGGGATCATCTTGGTTCTCCTGTGGGTGGGTGCAGTGCGGCAGGGCGATCATCGCGGCGCTGTTTGCAAGGCAGGGTGAAACGAACGGGGCGGTTGCTCAGTGCTCCGCGAACGTGCCGGTGCGCACCTCGCCATCGCGCAGGTAGTGCGTGACCAGCACGCCGGCGGGGGTGGTGACGGACGACGCCAGCCGCAACGCCGATGCACGCGTGCCGGCGTCGAACAGGCGCTTGCCGTGGCCCAGCAACACCGGGTAGACCAGCAGCCGGAGTTCGTCCACCACCTCGGCGGCCAGCAGTTGATGCAGCAGGTCGCTGCTGCCCTGCGTCACCAGGTCGGGACCCTCGCCATGCTTGAGTTCGCGCAGGGCGGCGACGGGATCCGTGCCCAGCGCACGACTGTTCCGCCACGCGAGCGTGTCCGGATGATGGGTGGCGACATGCTTGGTGGCGTTGTTGAACGCATCGGCGATGTGGCCGTGCGGGGCATCGCGGGGCACCTGCGGCCAGTAGTTGGCGAAGATGTCGTAGGTGCGGCGCCCGAGCACCAGGTCGAACGGGCGCGAGAACACGCCACCCATCACCTCGCCATCGCCGGCATGGGGCCATATCCAGCCGCCATGCGCGAAGCCGCCGCTGCGGTCTTCGTCCGGCCCGCCGGGCGCCTGGATCACCCCGTCGAGACTGGTCATGACGGCCACGATGAGCTTGCGCATGCCGGTGTTCCTTGCGGATGCCTGTATCCGCCTCTCTTCCACGACGAGCGGGAACGGGGGAAATCGACAGCCCGTACCGCGCCGGTGATTGATCCCGATCAATGCAGTGATCCGCAGTGCCCGCCATGCTGTCCGCACCCTCAGCGAGGTCACGCACATGAAAGCGAACGTAGGCGGTTTCGACAAAGGGGCCCGCATCGTGGTGGGCGCGCTGCTCATCGCCTGGGCCGCGACCGGCGGCCCGGTGTGGGCCTGGATCGGCGTGGTGCCGCTGGCGACCGGCCTGTTCAATTTCTGTCCGCTGTACCGGTTGATTGGCGTGAACACCTGCCGGCGCTGAACCGCGCATGTCATGCGCGGCGGACGTGAGCCCGTCCAGGCCGCGTCGCGTGCCGATCCGTGAACCGCGCGTCAACGTCGCCGCAGGGCGGGCGGCGATACTGGCCCGATGGATATCTACGTACTTGCGCTGGCCCTGGTCGGCGTGGCGTTGCTGGGCGCCGCATGGCTGCCGCATCTGTTGAAGCGGCATCCGCTGACATTCCCCATCGTCTACCTGCTGCTCGGCGCGGGTTTGTACGCGTTGCCCTGGCCGCTGCCACCCGCCGACCCGATCCGCTTCCCGCTCGTTGCCGAGCGCCTGACCGAACTGGCTGTCCTGGTCGCGCTGACCGGCGTGGGCCTGCGCATCGACAGCCGCTTCGGCTGGCGGCGGTGGGCGATCACCTGGCGACTGCTCGGCATCACCATGCCACTGACCATCCTGGCCGGTCTGTGGCTGGGCCAGGCGTGGCTGGGCTACGGTACGGCGGCTGCGTTGCTGCTCGGCGCGGTGCTGGCGCCCACCGATCCCGTGCTGGCCTCCGACGTGCAGGTGCACCCGCCGGGTGAAGGCGGGGAGGATCCGGTGCGGTTTGCGCTGACATCGGAGGCCGGCCTCAACGACGGCCTGGCGTTCCCTTTCGTATGGCTGGCGGTCGCCCTTGCCCTGGCCGCTGCGGGCGAGCCGATGGACTGGGGGCGCTGGCTCGCGCTGGACGTGATGTGGCGGGGGCTGGGTGGCGTGGTGATCGGCGCAGTGCTCGGCTACGCGCTGATGCATTTGATCTTCCGCAGCGAACGCAGGCCCACGCTGGCCAACAGCAGCGATGGGCTCACGGCGCTGGCCATCACACTGCTGGTCTATGGCGTGGCGGAACTCTGCCACGCGTACGGGTTCCTGGCGGTGTTCGTGGCGGCACTGGTGATACGCCAGCAGGAGCGCGACCACGCGTATCACGCCACGCTGGATCTGTTCGCCCACCAGTGCGAAAAGCTGCTGATGGCGTTGTTGCTGCTGTTGCTGGGCGGCGCGGTGGCCAGTGGCATCCTGGCTGGCCTGTCATGGCGCGAGGTGGTGTTCGCGCTGGTCTTCGTCCTGCTGGTGCGGCCCCTGGCCGGCTGGCTGGGATTGCTGGGCACGTCGCTGTCTTCGCGCGACCGCTGGACCATCGCGGTGTTCGGCGTGCGCGGCATCGGCTCGTTGTACTACCTTGCCTTCGCCACCCATCACGCCGATTTCGCCGATCCCGAGGCGTTGTGGGCGGTGGTCTGCCTGGTGGTGGTGCTGTCGATCCTGCTGCACGGCCTGAGCGCGCAGGACGTGATGGAGCGGCTCGACCGGCGGAGGCGCGACAGGCGCTAGGTGCGCGGGCCAGAGCGTGCGCGCCTGTGCCCGTTCGCACCCGCCTGCGTTGTTGGCTGCGGTACGGATTGCTACCCTGCCTGCGGATCCGGTCAGACAGGCGGTTGAATGCACAGGCGAAACTTTCTCGGAACGGCAGCGCTTGCCGCCACGGCGTTGATGCTGCCCATCGCAGGCAGTCACCGCGCCTTCGCCGCCACGTCGCGCAAGCGCCTGCTTCCGCCCGCGCTGAATCCCGGCGATACCGTCGCCCTGGTCAGCCCCTCCGGCGCTACCGACGATCCCCTCGACCTGCAACTGGCGCAGGAGGCGATGGAAGCGCTCGGCTTGAAGGTGAAGGTGGCACCGCACTTCGCGGCACGGCATGGGCACCTGGCCGGCAGCGACCGCGAACGTGCAGGCGATCTCAACGCCATGTTCGGCGACAAGGACGTCAAGGCGATCATCTGCGTGCGCGGCGGTTCCGGTGCCGCGCGCCTGCTGCCGCTGCTGGACTACGACCTGATCCGCCGCAATGCCAAGGTGCTGCTGGGGTATTCCGACATCACCGCGCTGCACAACGCGTTGCTGTCGCAGGCCGGGCTGGTGAGCTTCCATGGCCCGATCGGCGCGGGCAGCTGGAATGCCTTCAACGCCGACCAGTTCCGCCGCGTCTTCTTCGAGCGCGAGCAGATGCAGTACCGGAACACGGCCGAGAAAGGCGACGAACTCGTGCAGCGCAGGAACCGCACCGTCACCATCACCGGCGGCAAGGCGCAGGGCGAACTGGTGGGCGGCAACCTGTCCGTGCTGGTGGCGCTGGCCGGCTCACCGTACCTGCCGGATTTCAGCGGCAAGATACTGTTCCTGGAAGACGTGTCCGAAGCGCCGTACCGCATCGACCGCATGCTCAGCACGCTGCGGCTGATGGGCGCGCTGGACAAGGTGGCCGGGGTGATCTTCGGCGAATGCACCGACTGCGATCCCGGCAACGGCTACGGCTCGCTCACGCTGCCGCAGATCTTCGACGATTACTTCAAGCCGCTGAAGATCCCGGCCTACCGCGGCGCGATGATCGGCCACATCCGCCAGCAGTTCATCGTGCCCGTCGGCGGCAGGGTGGAGATGGATGCGGACGCGGGGACGTTCCGGATGCTGGAGCCGGTGTTCCAGAGTTGAGAGATGCGGTCGCGGGTCGGCGTGTGCATTGCGCATGCCTGTCGAAGGCGCGCTGCGGCGCCACTTGAGCGTGCCCGGCGTGCATGGGAGCATCGAATGCCGGTGAAAGGAGACTCGCGCATGATGAAGGCCACACCGCAGGACACCGGCGACGCCGCGCGCCGTATCGACGCCCGCATCGATGAACTGCGCGATTGGCGCGGCGACATGCTCTCGCGCGTGCGTGCGTTGATCCACCAGGCCGATCCCGATGTCGTGGAAGACGTGAAGTGGGTCAAGCCCACCAATCCGCACGGCGTGCCGACCTGGTCGCACGACGGCCTGGTATGCACCGGCGAGGTCTACAAGGCGTACGTGAAGCTGACCTTCGCGCATGGGGCGTCGCTGGCGGATCCGGACGGCCTGTTCAATGCCAGCCTCGACGGCGGCACGCGTCGCGCCATCGACATCCGCGAGCGCGACACCCTGGGTGGTCCTGCGTTCAAGGCGCTGTTCCGTGCCGGGGTCGCTTTCAATGCGGGCAAGAAATCCCGCAAGTAGGGTGTCCCCCATGGCAGACAAGACCACCAAGCCCCGGCTGCTGTCCGGCGGCAACCCGCAGATCCCGAAAGGCGATGGCGATGCGCCGGTGCAGGCCTATCTCGCCGCGATTCCCGGCTGGAAGCGCGCCATCGCCGAACGCCTGGATGCGCTGATCGGGCAACAGGTGCCGGACGTGCGCAAGGCGGTGAAGTGGAATTCGCCTTTCTATGGCGCACCGGATGCCGAGGGGTGGTTCCTGTCGTTCCATTGCTTCGACCGCTACCTCAAGGTCACCTTCTTCCGCGGCCAATCCCTGCAGCCGATGCCACCGGAAGCCTCGAAGTCGCAGGACACACGCTACGTGCACCTGCGCGAGGATGGGGATTTCAACGAAGCGCAGCTCGCCGACTGGGTGAAGCAGGCGAGCCGCCTGCCGGGCGAGAGGCTGTAGACCGCCCAGGCACCGCGTGCTTCACATCATCAGGCAGTCGATGCCGTCCAGCACGATGTGGATCACCAGGCCGATGCCGAACCAGCGCGTCTTCCGGGGAATGACGAGCGCGCCGTAAACCAGCATCGCCGGCCATGCATGCAGCGGGTGGAAGCCGATGCTGCATCGGCCGGGCGCGTAGACCGGGTCGGCAAGCAGGTGGTCGAGATCGATCACCCAGGCGGCCAGCATCCACAGGGCCGCGCGTTTCCAGTCCTTCGGCCAGAACATGCGCGCGGTGGCCACCGGCACGACGACGTGCAGCAGCAGGTGGAGCAGGGGACGGAGTTCGATATCGGGCATGGCGGGTTCAGCGTCGTGCGGCCAGCCAGCGGTCGAGCTGGTTGGCGAACGCCTGGCGGTCGCGCGCATTGAAGGCTGCCGGGCCGCCGGTCTGCACGCCGGCGCCGCGCAGCTCGTCCATGAAGTTCCGCATCGACAGCCGTTCGGCGATGTTGTCCGGCGTGAAGCGCTCGCCGCGCGGGTTGATGGCCTGTGCGCCGTTGGCCAGCACGCGCGCCGCCAGCGGGATGTCCTGGGTGATCACCAGGTCGCCGGCCCCGGCACGCTCGACGATGGCGTCGTCGGCCACGTCGAAGCCACCCTGTACCTGCAGCGAGTGGATGAAGCGGGAGGGGGGCGTGCGCAGCCACTGGTTGGCGACCAGGGTGACCGCCACCTGGGCGCGCTCCGCGGCGCGGAACAGGATCTCCTTGACAGGCCCCGGGCAGGCATCGGCGTCCACCCACACCTGGGGGGCGGGGGCCGTGCCGTCGGTCATTCCTTTGCGGTGTCGGACGCACCCGGCTCAGGATCGGCGCCGGGCTGGGCCGCATCGCGTTCGGCGCGCTTCTTCGCGTCCTTTTCGTCTTTCTTCTTCTTCTTGGCCAGCTCGCGCTGGCGTTTTTCGAACGAATAATTGGGTTTTGCCATGGACAAGGTCACCTGGGGACGGGAATGGGGCGTGGCGTGCCGGGGGGCGTTCCACAGGCCTACACGATAGCCCGCATCTGCCGCCTGCGGGAAACCGGCATGAAAACAGCCATTTGCGAGGGTCGTGCGACGGTGTGGATGCGGACCCGCCTGCGCGCGGGTCCGGTGATGCCGCCGCGCATGGCTCGCGGGCGGCGCCTGCGCTGCTATACCATCGAAGCGTCGGGCGTCTCCGGGGAAGGGGCGCCCATGACGTCCTTCCATGGGGTGATCGATGCGGCGGATTCTCTGCCTGACGCTGGCAGCACTGGTGCTGGCCGGCTGTGCGAAACGTGTCAAGGAGTCGTTGCCGCCGCCGCCGGAGCAGGCATCGGTGCCTGCTCCCCCGCCGCCACCGCCACCGCCACCTCAGGGCAGTGCCGCGGAAGCCGCGCGCATCGAGGCCGCCCGCCGTGCCGCAGCTGAAGCTGCCGCCCGCGCCCAGCAGGAGCGCGCCGCCGACAGTGCGCGCCAGGCGGCCGAGCGCGCCGCCCGTGCCCGCGAAGCCGCGCAGCCGCCGACGTCGGATTTCGTCAACGTCGACGTGTTCTACGCCACCAACCGGACGCCGGCGACCGCGTTCGCCACGCTGCCGCCGGGCGATCGCTTCACCGCGGGTGTCGCGCGGCAGCTGACGTACGGCACTGCCCGCATCAGCATCCCGAAGGCGCATGTCGCCGGGGAACTGGAATCACCGCGCTGGTACCTGTTGGAGTTCAAGGAAGACCCCAAGCAGCACATCATCCTGCAGGAGGTCGATCGGCTGGCGCAGGCACCGTTCTTCGCCAGGCTGTACGGGCGCGTCGGTGAATCACGCGGCAGCAATGCGTTCGTGTTCGTGCACGGCTACAACGTCAGCTTCCGCGACGCCGCGCGCCGCACCGCGCAGTTGGCCTACGACCTGCGCTTCGATGGTGCGCCGGTGTTCTACAGCTGGCCGTCGCAGGCGGCGCTGGCGGGCTATTTCACCGACGAACAATCCATCGCGCGCTCGGTGCCGCTGATCGAGGGTTTCCTGGCCGACATGGCCGACCGCTCGGGCGCGCAGAACCTCTACGTCATCGGCCACAGCATGGGTACGCGCGGCGTCACGCAGGCCATCCGCAATCTGGTGGCGAAGCGGCCGGAACTGCGCGGCCGCTTCCGCGGCATCATCCTGGCCGCGCCCGACATCGATGCGAAGGTGTTCCGCGAGGAGCTTGCGCCCGCCCTGCGGCAGGCCAGCGGCTACGTGACCCTGTACGCCTCGTCCGAAGACATGGCGCTGAAGGCGTCCAGGCAGGTCAATCGCGGCCCCCGTGCCGGCGACACCAGCGAGGGCGTGGTACTGGTGAGCGGCGTGGACACCATCGACGTTTCCGGCGTGGACCAGAGCATGCTGGCGCATTCCTACTTCATGGAATCGGACAAGGTGATGGGCGACATCCGCGAGATGTTCCGCGCCCATCAGCCCGCCGCACGGCGCAAGCCGCTGCAATCGGTGAAGCTGGGCACGGGGATGTTCTGGAAGATCCTGCCGCCGCCATGATGCAGCGGCAGGATCGGCTGGCCGCTCCTTCGGGCGGGTCGCGAGGTCCCGGCAGCGCGAGACCGTCGGCAGGTCAGGGGCAGGGGCAGGGGCCGCACCCGGCGGGCTGCGCATCGCTCCTGCAACAGGCGACGAGCCGGGCTATCTCGGCAGGCGCATCTTCCTGCAGGAAGTGTTTGCCCCGCACCTGGTGCCACGATTCCAGTCCGAGCACGTCGCACAGATCGGGCGCGAATCGTGCCATGTCCAGGGCGGGATCCTGCGCGCCCCAGATCACCTGCGCGGGGAACGTCCTGCCGCGAAGAGCGGCGATGATCCTTCCTTCGAACTCGGGAGTTCGCTCGAACCCCCGCATGATCCTCCGGAATGCAGCTCCGCCGTCCTTCCTGGTCAGCAGGTCGCCGTAAGCCCGCAGTTCGTCATTACGCGGGCCGTCATGTACCCCCATCCTGCGCATGAAGGGGATGATCAGCGGTGTTCTGGTCGATGCGGTCCAGAGGGGGCCGACGACGGGGTACACGAACAGCTGCATGACCCACGGACGGCGGAACCGCGCCACCTTCACCAGTGAGTTCAGCACGGTGAGCGAACGGATTCTTTCCGGGATCTGCCTGATGACGTCGAACCCGATGGGTCCGCCGATGTCATGGACCACCAGATGGACTGCGCCCAGGCCGGCAGCGTCGAGGGCCTTCAGGGTCCAGCGCGCCAGGCCGCTCCACGTGTAATCGAAATGCGCCGGCCGATCGGCGAGCCCCATGCCGGGGAAGTCGAATGCGATGCCCTCCATGCCGCGCGCAGCCAGCTCGGGAAGCAGCTTGCGGTACACGAAGCTCGACGCAGGAACGCCGTGCAGGCAGACCACGGGTTCCCCCTTGCCTTCCCGCCAGATGCGGCTGTCCGCGCCGTCGACCTCGAGGCGGGTGCCGAGCGCTTCCCACGCGGGAACGACGTCGTCGTGGCGCATGATGATCCTTGCGGTGGATAGGCCAGGGGCTCGACGGCATCCGGTTGCCGCTTCGCGCCTGGCGTCGCCCCGACTCTATCCGTACCGCACGGCCAGCGGAACCACGTGGGCGGCCGACACCGCCCGCATATCCGTCCCGCGCCTACGGCCGCCGCTTGTAGGTGATCTCCATCATCTTGGTTTCCTTGCCGTCCGGACCGGGGCCGTACATCTCGAAGACTTCCGTGTTCTTGTCGGTCCAGCGCGTGGTCATGCGGCTGCTCTGGGGCTTCTTCGTCACCGGGTCGTGGTGGGTGCCGGTGTAGGTGCAGGTCAGCTGGGCATCGCAGGTGCCCTCGCTGACCATGAGGCCCGTGCTCATGCTGTCGTTCCACGTGCCCCAGTACTTGCCGGTGACGTTGTCGAACCCATGCAGGCCCTGGCCGGAGAACGGCTGGCCCATCATCTGCGAGGTCACTTCCTCCAGCATCACGCGGTTGCCGAGGATCATCCTGCGTGTCGCGGTGCCGGGGTCGGTGCTGGGTGGTGCGCCGGGTGCGTGCCAGCTCTTCACGACCAGGTCGTAGGTGCCGGCCATCGAAGCCAGCCTGCCGTGTTCCATGCCTGGCGTGCCGGCCTTCTGGTAGGCCTCCATCATGGCCTGCATCTCGGGCGTCATCGCCGGCGGCGTGTCCTGGGCGAACGCGGGGCCTGCGAGCAGTAGGGTTGATACGGCGACGGACAGCAGCGTGGTGCGTTGCATGGTGGCCCCTCCCGGGCATGGCGGTGGCGCTGTTGTGCGCCCCGCCGCGCTCAGCCGGCGTGAAGGTCGGCCGAGGGTCGGTCAGCGGCGCAAGGCGACCACGCCGTCCAGCGCCCGCTGCGCCTTGAAGCCGGCCTTCTCCAGCCGCTTCGCCACCTCGCCGGGCACGTCGCGCCCGCTGGTGAGCTTGTTGGGCGTGCCGGTGTAGTGGAACAGCTTGCCGCCGCGACGCAGCACGCGCGCAAGCTGGTCGTAGAAGGCCTGCGAATACAGCTCGCCGGCGATGCCGAAACGCGGCGGGTCGTGCAGCACGGCATCGACGGAGGCGTCCGCCACCTGCGTGATGGCTTGCGAGATGTCGGCGTGGGTCAGCTGCAGGCGCCCACCATGCCCGGGTGCGTCCGGATCCGGCGACCACGGGTTGAGCGTGCGCAGCCAGAGCACGTCGCCGTTCTTCTCGAACGACAGGATGCGTGCGGCGCCTGCGGCCAGGCACCATGCGGCGAAGTAGCCCAGCCCGCCGCAGGTATCCAGCACCGCCTTGCCGTGCGGCTCGACCAGCGCGACCTTGCGTTGCGCGTCATCCAGAGGCGATTCCTTCGACGTCGGCAGCATCTTGATGCCATCGATCTCGAACGTGGGCACGCCCCATTCCGTGGGCACGAGCTTGATCAGCGAGCCGGCATAGCGCGAGATCGGCGCGAAGTCCCCGCCGTCCCAGTAGTACAGCGTGCGGTCCTTCAGTCGGTCAGGATAAGGGTACGCCGCGCCGCGCCACTGCCATGTTCCGGCTTCCAGTCGCGCGTCCGCCAGCGTGCGTCCAAGGTCCAGCGAGCCATGCCACACGGTGTCGCCGCGGTCGCGCGCCGCCAGCAGGGTCGCAGCGGTGTCGCGGGCGAGCAGGGGACCGGTGTAGTGGGGCATGGAGCGGGAGTCCTGAAGTGCGTCGTGATCGCAGGAGCGGGATTTTCGCCCCCGCCGACCCTTGGGCGATAGCCCGGGATGTCTGCGGAAGCCATGTTGCCCCCGCTGGTATAGTGCCGACCCCTCGGATTCCCGGTCTTACCACCGTCATGAACACGCCCGCCCGCTTCCATCCCATCGGTACACCCGGTACGCCCTGGGGGGCGGCGGAGAAAGCCGCATGGCGCGCGCAGCAACGCGTGCAACGCTGTTATGCGGACGATGTGGTAACCGTGGTCGATCGGCTGCGCGGACGCTTCGATGTACAGCAGTACGGCACGCTGGACTACGGTCCGGGCGAGGTCTATCCGCTGTTGGCGGTACGCAGCCGGGACTGGAACGAGGCACTGCCCACGATGCTGGTCACGGGCGGCGTGCACGGCTACGAGACCAGCGGCGTGCATGGCGCGCTGCAGTTCCTCGAAGAGCGTGCCGCCGACTATGCCAGCAAGGCCAACCTGCTGGTGGTGCCATGCGTCAGCCCGTGGGGCTACGAACGCATCCACCGCTGGAACGCCGATGCGCTGGATCCGAACCGCTCGTTCCGTGCGGGCAGTCCTGCGCAGGAATCCGCCGCGTTGATCGCGCTGGTCGCGCCGGTGAAGGATCGCGTGCTGATGCACATCGACCTGCACGAAACCACGGACAGCGATGAGAGCGAGTTCCGTCCTGCACTTGCCGCGCGCGACGGAAAGCCATTCGAACCCGGGGAGATTCCGGACGGCTTCTACCTGGTGGACGACAGCGCGAATCCACAGCCCGGTTTCCAGCGCGCCGTGATCGCGGCGGTGGCGGTCGTCACCCATATCGCCCCCGCCGACGCGCGTGGCGAGATCATCGGGTCACCGGTGGTGGCCGAGGGCGTCATCCAGTATCCCGTGAAGTCGCTGGGCCTGTGTACCGGCATCACCGACGCACGCTACGCCACCGTCACCGAGGTCTATCCCGACAGTCCGAAGGCGACGCCGCAGCAGTGCAACGATGCGCAGGTGGCGGCGGTGGTAGCGGCGATCGGGTACGCACTGGTGCAGGGTTGAAGCGAGCCTGCGGGGGCCCTATTTCCTTTCGTGAAAGACGATTGCTTTCCGGGGCGTAGGCTGTCCCGGCGGCAACGCGAAGCGAGGACATGACCATGGCAACCGGATGGGCCGGCGATGGCGCCGTGCAGGAACAGATCGATGCGACCGTGAAGGACGGCATCGAACGCGCGCGCCGCGCGCTGCCTAAGGGTCCGAGCCTGACCCACTGCGAAGAATGCGAAAAGCCGATCCCGGCGGCCCGCCAGCAGGCGGTGCCGGGCGTGCGCCTGTGCGTGGTATGCCAGGAGGCGGCCGACCAGGAGGAGCAGGGTGCCGGCCTGTACAACCGGCGCGGCAGCAAGGATAGCCAGCTGCGCTAGCAAGGTGCCGTCACCCGCCGGGCGTCACTCCACCGTCAGCGGGATGCCCTTCCTGCGCATGTCCAGGTAGTCGGTACGTACGGCACGGCAGTAGGGCCCGCTCATGACGAAGCGGCGACACACGTCCGGCCGGGTCTGGTAGATGCCGCAGTTCATCCGGGCGCCATCGAGTGCCACGCACCAGCCTTCCTCGTCGCGCGCCATCACGTGCAGGCCGGCGGGAGTATGGGTGGTGAGATGCGCGGGAATGTGGTCTTCCGGTTGCAGGACCACGGTCAGGCGGCAGCAGACGGCGTCGCACCGCGAACACGAGGTCATGACGGCATGACCTGCGGCCGGTCCCAGGCAGCGCACGCTCCAGCAGGGAAAGGCACGGCATGTGCAACGACGGGGCGAGGGTGTGACGGGCAGGGCATGGAAGCTCCCGGGGGCAACCATCCCATCGTGGGGAATGCGTCGCGTGGGAAAGGGAGCGAAGCGGAGGGCCGGGGGCCGTGCGGAACGCGCGAAGCAAGCGGTGGGCTCGCGGCACGCATGCTACAGCATGCATCGCAAGGGGCGGCCTGCGCACGCGGAAGTACGTCACCTGAGCTTCATGTGGTGTCGCATCGGTTCGCCTGCGGTCAGGCAGGCATGCCAGGTTTGACGCTGCAGTCATACCGCCTGCGTTATCCCTGTCCGCAGATGTCTTGAAGCGGAGGTGCGTTGATGACGCTGGAGCTGCGTTGCCGCTGCGGTCAGGTGCAGGGCTCGGTGGATGCCCGCCGGGCGTATGCGCGTGCAACGTGTTACTGCGGGGATTGCCGGACCTACGCGCGTCACCTCGGGCAACCCGGCGTGATGGATACGCAGGGCGGTACCGACATCGTGGCGATGAACCCGCTGGCGGTGCGTTTCACGGCAGGCGAGGAGCACATCGCAGGCCTCTGCCTGCGCGAAGGCGGGCTGTTGCGCTGGTACGCGGCGTGTTGCCGTACGCCGCTGGCCAATACGCCGCGCGACGGGAACGTCGCCTACGTGGGCGTGGTGGCCGCATGCCTTGTGCCGGAGACGGATGTCGATGCCGCATTCGGCCCGCCGGGCCGCGTGGTGTTGAACTCCGACAGCGCCGTCGGCGAGGTGCGTCGCACGCGGCTTGCTTTCCTCGCGGCCGGAGCCCGCATCGCCGTGGGCATCATGGCGGCAAGGCTGCGCGGGCAAGCGCCAGCGCTGTTCTTCAGCGCCAACGGCCAGCCCCTGCGTACCGCGTACCCTCTGGGCGAGGATCCGCGCGGCGAGGCGGGGCGGGAGCCGATCTGAGCCGATCGTGCGGGCCGCGGTTGCTTTCGCATGGATACCTGACTAAAGTCAGGTAATGAACGAGAGCCAGATCCAGCGGGTCCGCCGCTTCAACCGCACGGTCACCCGCCGCATCGGAGTGCTCACTGATGACTACCTCGGGCACGGCCGCCCGTTGGCCGAGTCGCGCCTGCTGTTCGAAGCAGGGCATGCAGGGGCGGATGTGCGCGACTTGCGTGCACGCCTCGGGTTGGATTCCGGCTATGCGAGCCGGTTGTTGCGCGCGCTTGAGGCGCAGGGACTTGTGCGGGTACAGGCATCGCCCGTTGATGCACGCAGGCGGCATGTGGTCCTGACCGCGAAAGGGCGGCGCGAGGTGGATGCGCTCGACCGGGATTCGCGGGCGTTGGCGGATTCCCTGCTGGCGCCCTTGTCGGCGCGGCAGCGCGAACGCTTGGTCGATGCGATGGATGAAGTGGAGCGTCTCATGCGTGCGTCCGCGGCGGAGGTCGCGCTGGAGGATCCGGCCAGCGTCGAGGCGCAGGCGTGCATCCAGGCCTATCTGGATGAACTCGATGCGCGCTTCGAAGGAGGTTTCGACGCCGCCCGCAGTGTTTCAGCCGATCCCGGCGAGCTGGTACCGCCCCGTGGCGCCTTCGTGGTCGCGCGTCTGGAGGGCGAGGCGGTCGCATGCGGAGGATTGAAGCGGATCGCCGACGGCATGGGCGAGATCAAGCGCATGTGGGTGGCGCCGGATGCGCGCGGGCTGGGCATCGCGCAGCGGGTGCTGGATGCGCTGGAGGCACACGCGGTGGAGATGGGGCTGCGCACGTTGCGACTGGACACCAACGGCAGTCTGGTGGAAGCGCGGGCGTTGTATGACCGCAACGGCTACTTCGAGATCCCCGCCTATAACGACAACCCTTACGCGCACCACTGGTTCGAGAAACGCCTGCGCACGGACTGAAGGCGAGGCCCACCGTCCCGCGCGGGTATGAGCCGACGCTGCGCGTTTGCTCGACCGGATTTCGCGGCGAAACCGTCCTTCCTGTACTTCGTGTCCTGGTTGCCCTGCGATCAGGAGCGCTTGCCGGGATTGGGTAATTGGCCCTTCCCATGATCCTTGGGAAGCGGGCGGGATGGGGTTGATGGCGTGGCGGGCGCGGGTATCGCCTTGGAGGCGTCGTGGCGGGCGGGCGGCTTGGGATGGAAAGTCATGGCAGGTCTCCTCCGGCCGATGGCCGGAGATGCACCGTGCACGTGGAGGGATGAGTAACGCGTGTAGTCATGGGGTAAAGCAGGCCGTCATGCCGGAAATGGCTGGATTGCCCGATGGACGGCTGTGATTGCGCGCAAAAGACCCCTCTGTGCCGGCGAAAGGCGCGTAAGGTCGAGGGATGATGCATCGGTTCCTCAGTGACAACCGCGCCGAACTGATTGCGCGCTGCCGTGGCAAGGTCGCGCTGCGATCCGCCACGGGCGTGCCCGGCCAGGAACTGGATCACGGCGTGACGGTTTTCCTGGACCAGCTGATCAAGACACTGCAGGTGGAGGAGGGCGCCGAGCCGATGCGCAGCCGCAGGGTATCGGGGCCTGCGGGCGGCGGTCGTCCCGCCCTGTCTGAGATCAGCGAGTCCGCGGCCCTGCATGGCCGCGAACTGCTGACGCACGGGTTCACCGTCGACCAGGTGGTGCACGACTATGGCGACCTGTGCCAGGCGATTTCCGATCTTGCCTTCGAACGGGGCGCGGCGATCGAGACGGATGAGTTCCGCACGCTCAACCGTTGCCTGGACAATGCCATCGCGCACGCGGTGACGGAATTCGGCTACCAGAATGAGATCGTGCAGTCCGACAGGCAGGCCCTGGCGTTGAACGAGCGGCTGGGATTCTTCGCGCACGAGTTGCGCAACCAGCTGTGCACGGCGACGCTGGCGCTGTCGATCATCAAGGAAGGCAGCGTGGGCATGTCCGGTGCGACGGCCGGCATCCTGGATCGCGCTCTGGCCGGGCTGGGAAGCCTGATCGATCGTTCGCTGGCCGAGGTGAGGATGGCCGCCGGCACGCCGGTGCAGAAGCGGCTGTACTCGCTGGCAGATTTCATCGCCGAGATCAGGCTGTCGGCCTCGCTGGAGGCCACAGTCAGGGGATGCGTACTGGTCGTGTCCGAGGTGGATCCTGTGTTGGCCATCGATGTCGACCGCGACCTGCTGCTGTCGGCAGCCGGCAATCTGCTGCAGAACGCATTCAAGTTCTCAGCGCCGGGCAGCGAAATCACGTTGAACGCCTATGCGCGCGCCGACCGCATCCTGATCGATGTGGAAGACCGCTGCGGCGGGCTGCCTTCTGGCGATGGCGCGACCCTGTTCCAGCCTTTCGTGCAGCAGAGCGCGGACCAGAGCGGCCTGGGGCTGGGCTTGTCGATCTCGCAGCGCAGCGTGGAGGCCAACCAGGGGCAACTGAGCGTGCGTGATGTGCCCGGCACGGGCTGTGTCTTCACCATCTCGCTGCCCCGCCACCAGATGCCGCCATCGGAAGGACCGCTGCCGCCACGCGCTCTGAGCTATAGGCGCTCCACGAAAGTCCTGGACCAGCCTCCCATCAGGAGGGTGGTAGCAGCGACGCGGATGACATTCCGCGGTGTGCTGCCGAGTGGCGCAGGACTTGCATGCTCAAGCGCAGGGCGCGTGCAGCTCATGGGCCTCCCGGAGGCAGTAGAGTAATGTGAGTTACCCGGGTACCATGCGTCCAGCCGCTTGGATGGCGGGCACCTTGGGGTGGTGCCTGCGGAAATGCGTCCGGGCGTAGACACCATGGGGGCAGCCCTGTACGGCGCTGTGCCTGTGCGACAACAGGGGATCTGCTTGGATACTTCGGTCGGCATGCCGCGTGCATGTGCCGCCATGCGCGTTTCGCTCCTGCGAAGCGCGTGTTCGCGCAGTGGGCAGCGTCAGGCAGAGGTGGGAGTTTGCGAGGAGGTTGCAGCGTGAGCAGGCGCTTCCACTTCATATCGGGCCTGCCGCGTTCCGGATCGACATTGCTGGCCGGCATCCTGCGGCAGAACCCTCGCTTCCATGCAGGCATGAGCAGTCCGGTCGCCGGCCTGATCAATGGCGCGCTGGAGCAGATGGGCGCCGGTGGCGAGTCCTGGGCCTTCTTCGACGAAGCCAAGCGACGCACTATCTGCCGTGCATTGCTGGATGCTTACTACGCGGACAATGCGGCCGACGTGGTGTTCGACACCAACCGCACATGGACCGCGCGCATGCACCAGCTGGTCGAGCTGGTGGACGACTTCAAGGTCGTCTGCTGTGTGCGGAATCCTGCGTGGATCATGGACAGTTTCGAGTCCATCTACCGGAAGAACCCCTTCGACTACAGCCGGATGTTCAGTCCGGCCACGCGGCAGACGGTATACAGCCGCAGCGAACAGCTGATCAACGCCGGTGGCGCCGTCGGCGGGGCATGGACGGCCTTGAAGGAAGCCTACTACGGCGAATTTTCCGACCGTCTGCTGCTGGTCGATTACGAACTGCTCACGCGCCATCCGGCCCGCACGATGGAACTGGTGTACGACTTCATCGGCGAACCGCGTTTCACCCACGACTTCGACAACGTGGACTACGCCGAAGAGGCGTTTGACCAGGGGTTGGGCGTCAAGGGCCTGCATACGGTCAGGCGGAAGGTCGAGTTCAAGGCCCGGCGCAGCATCCTGCCGCCGGATCTCTTCGCGAAGTACCACGACATGGATTTCTGGCAGGACCAGGCCGGTACGGCGGCGGGGATCATCGCCCCGCGTCGCGACGGCGGCCAGAACAAGGACAACACCAAGGACACACCATGAAGCGCGCCCTGCTTGGCGGCCTTTCGACGCTGCTGCTTCCCTTCTCCGCACATGCTGCCACGACGTCGGCCGGTGGATACCTGATGCGCGGTGGCTACCAACCGCGTAGCTACATGCGCGTCGGCGTCGGCGCCAGTGACCTGACGACGACGGAGTTGCGCGACGGCGTCGCAAGTCACGGGAAGGCCGTGCGGCGCGCCGACGGTCCCGTCATGGCGGGACCGCTCGAGATCCATGCGCCGGGACCGGTGACGGAACTGGTGATCATTGATGCCGCAGTGCCGGACAAGGGCGCCTTCTACCGCGGCGTGAAGCCTGGCGTGGATATCGTCGAGATCGATACGTCGCGTTCGGGCTTGGAGCAGTTGAAGCTGGCACTGGCGCCGTATCGTGATCTCGTCGCACTGCACATCGTCTCCCACGCAGAGGATGGCGTACTGCACCTGGGCAACAGCCGCATCGATTCGGAAGCACTGAAGCGCGAGATCGATACATTCGCCGCGTTGCGTGGTGCGCTGGCCGATGGTGCCGACCTGCTGCTCTACGGCTGCGATCTGGCGAGCGGGAAAGAAGGTGAAGCGTTGTTGGACATCCTGCGCGATATGACCGGCCTCGATGTGGCAGCGTCGAGCAACAAGACCGGCAACGCGGAGCAGGGTGCTGACTGGGATCTGGAAGTGCGCCGAGGCGATGTTGTCGCCGCGCTCCCGTTCGCCGAGAAGAGCTTGCGGGACTTCTCCTCGGTACTGGCGCCAGCCACCTACAACAGCGTGAGCTTCTGTCCCGGTGCCGGCACCGTCAATAACTACTGCGTAGGAGGCTCACTGCCGTCGACGGACGGCAAGCTGGTGATTTCCGCGAGCACGCCCCAGGTGTACGCGATCTCCGCCAACCATATCGCGAACAACCCCGGCTGGCCGGCCAATATGGTGCCCAGCTACAGTTACCCCTACACGACGAGTGGTCACATCCAGTTCCAGGCGAACACTGCGAACATGGAATCCTTCGTGTTGACCAGCGTCCGCAAGATCGTCAACTGGCAGGGCGCGTGCGCTAGCGCGCAGCTCATTGGTACGCGCAAGTCGGACGGTTCCACCGTGACCGACAACATCGCGTGGGGGGCGGGCGCCGCCACCTACACGCCAGGCAACCTGGCCGGCGTGGCGCTGACGGCATTGCGCGTCCAGGTGAACAACTGCGCCTATGACGTGTCCGGCAACCTGCGTCTCGATCAGCTTGTCATCGATGACGCTCCCAGCTCTGTGCCCGTGCTCACCGATGCCCGCATCAGCATCTCCGGTGCCAGCGGCACCGGCGGTGCGTACAAGATCGGCGACACCGTCACCGCTACCTGGAACAACACCGCCGGAGGCGACAACAGTGGCGCCATGAACGGCGTCACCGTGGACTTCAGCCAGTTCGGCGGCGGAGCGGCGGTGGCCGCGAGCAACAGCAGCAACACCTGGACCGCCACGTATACGCTCACGTCGGGCGCCATCGACGGCATCAACCGCAACGTCAGCGTGACGGCGACCAACGTCGCTGGCAGCACAACGATCGCCGATACCACCAACGCCACGGTCGACAACGTGGCGCCGACGGTGACCGACGGCAACATTTCAATTTCCGGTGCTTCGGGAACCGGCGGCACCTACAGGATCGGCGACACCGTCACGGCGGCCTGGAACAACACGGCCGCAGGCGACAACAACGCGGACACGATCAGCGGTGCCACCGCGAACTTCAGCCAGTTCGGGGGTGGCGTCGCGGTCAGCGCGACCAACAGCGGCGGCACCTGGACGGCAACGTATACGCTGCCCAGCGGTGCGCTGCAGGCGACCGGCCGCAATGTCTCGTTCACGGCCACCGACAATGCCGGCAACACCACGACGGCGGCCGATACCACCAATGCCGCAGTCGACACCGCACCGCCTGCCGTCACCGGCATCACCGTGAGCGGGTCGCCTGCGGGCACCGCCACCAGCGTGACCTTCACGGTGGCGTTCAACGAGTCGGTCACGAACATTTCGACAGATGACTTCGCGCTGGCGACGACGGGCACGGCCACGGGCACGATCAGCAGCGTTTCGGCGAGCAGCGGCACCTCGATCAACGTCACCGTTAGCGGCATTGCCGGCAACGGCGACCTGAGGCTGAATCTCAACGGGTCCACCGATGTTGCGGACGCGGCCGGCAACAGCGGGCCCGCGGCATTCACCAGCGGGTCGACCCATACCGTCGCCATTCCCACCGCGCCTGGCGCGCCGACGATCGGCACCGCGACGGCGGGCGACGGCCAGGTCAGCGTGACCTTCACCGCACCGGGCAGCAACGGCGGTTCGGCCATCACCACGTACACGGCGACGGCCAGTCCCGGTGGCGCGTTCGGCACCTGTGCGGGGCCGGCAGCCTGTACGGCCACGGTGACAGGCTTGACCAACGGCACGGCATATACGTTCACCGTGACCGCCACCAACGCCATCGGAACAAGCGTTGCGTCGGGCGCATCGAATGCCTCGACGCCTAAGGGCAACCAGACCATCACCTTCGGCAACCCGGGTGCGCAGAACTTCGGCACCGCGCCGACATTGACCGCCACTGCGACATCCGGTCTCGCGCCGACGTTCAGTTCGTCCACCACCGGCGTATGCACCATCACGTCCGGCGGCGCGCTGACGTTCGTCACCGCCGGCAGCTGCACCATCGACGCCGATCAGGCCGGCGATACCGCGTGGAATGCCGCGACCACGGTGACCCAGACGTTCACGGTCAACGCGGTGGTACCCGGCGCGCCGACCATCGGTACCGCGACGGCGGGTGACACCCAGGCCACGGTGACGTTTACCGCACCGGCCTCCCTCGGCGGTGCGGCGATCATTGCCGGCGGCTATACAGTCACGGCGAATCCCGGCGGCGCAACCGGCACGGGCTCCAGTTCGCCGATCACGGTGACCGGCCTGACCAATGGCGTGCCCTACACGTTCACGGTGACCGCGACCAATTCCGCCGGCACCGGTGCCGCGTCGGCCGCATCGAACAGCATCACGCCGGCCTCGCCGCAGACGATCACCTTCGGCAATCCGGGCACGCAGAACTTCGGGACATCGCCGACGGTCAGCGCGACATCGACCTCGGGACTGGCCGTGACCTTCACCTCATCCACCACCGGCGTCTGCACGACCACGTCCGCGGGTGTGCTGACCTTCATCGCCGCCGGCACCTGCACCATCAACGCCGACCAGGCGGGCGACGGCAGCTTCCTGCCCGCGTCGCAGGTCAGCCGGTCGTTCTCCGTCAGTCCCGTGGTGCCGGCTGCGCCGACGATCGGCACGGCGATTGCTGGCGACACCCAGGCGAGCGTCGCGTTCACCGCCCCGCTGAACATCGGCGGATCGGCGATCACCAGCTATACCGTGACCGTCAACCCGGCCGATGTGGCACCGATCAGTGGCGGGTCGTCGCCGATCGTCGTCACCGGCCTGACCAACGGACAGGCATACACCTTCACGGTGACGGCGGACAATGTGGCGGGCACGGGCCCTGCGTCGGCGGCGTCGAACAGCATCACGCCGGCGGCGACGCAGACCATCACGTTCGCCAATCCCGGCGCGCAGAACTTCGGTACCACGCCGACGTTCACCGCGACGTCGGACTCCGGACTGACGCCGACGTTCACCTCGTCCACGACCAGCGTCTGCACGATCACGACGGGCGGCGCACTGACGTTCGTCACGGCGGGAACCTGCACCATCAACGCCGACCAGGCGGGCAATGGCAGTTACCTCCCCGCCCCGCAGGTCACCCGTTCGTTCACCGTCAATCCCGTGGTGCCGGGTACGCCGACCATCGGCGTGGCAACCGTCGCAAGTCCGACCGAGGTCGATGTGGCCTTCGCGGCGCCCGCGAGCAACGGAGGTATCGCCATCACCGGATACACGGTGACGGCCAGCCCCGGCGGTGCCACGACCACCGGTGCGGCCAGTCCCATCCGTTTCCCGGGCCTGACCGCAGGTGTCAGCTACACATTCACGGTCACCGCGACCAACAGCGCAGGCACGGGCGCCGCGTCGGCGGCGTCCAATGCCGTTGTCACCGCCGTGACGCAGGTCATCACGTTCGCCAATCCCGGTGCACAGAACTTCGGCACCACGCCCACGCTGTCAGCGACGGCGGATTCCGGGCTCGCGGTGAGCTTCACATCGGCGACGACCGCCGTCTGCACCATCACGCCCACGGGCACGCTGGCCTTCATCGCGGTCGGCACCTGCACGATCAACGCGGACCAGGCGGGCGATGCGAGCCATCTGCCTGCCTCACAGGTCAGCCAGACGTTCACCGTGAATGCCGTGGTGCCCGATGCGCCCGTGATAGGCACGGCGACGATGGCGTCCGCTACTTCGGCGACAGTGTCCTTCACCGCACCGGCCTTCACCGGCGGCGCTCCCGTCACCGGCTATGTGGTGACGGCGAGTCCGGGAGGCGCCAGCACGAATGGCGCGGGAAGCCCGATCACGATCGCAGGCCTGACCAGCGGCACGGCATACACGTTCGCCGTGACGGCACAGAATGGAGCGGGCAACAGTGCTTCCTCGGCGCCTTCGAATGCGGTGACGCCGATCCCGGCGCTCACGGTCGCGGCGGCGAGTGCAACATTGCCTTACGGCGCTGGCGCCACGCCTGTGACGCTGTCGATCACGGGTACCGCGACATCGGTTGCCGTGGGTACGGCACCGGTGAACGGCATCGCGACGGTCAGCGGTACCACGATCAGCTACCAGCCCAATGCCGGTTACGCCGGCCCGGACAGCTTCACTTATACGGCCAGCGATGCGTACCAGACCACCGCGACCGCGACGGTGACGATCACCGTGACGGCGCCGACGGTGATGCTGGATGCCGCCAATCCCGCCAACGGCACGGGCGGCACTGCCTACACGCACGCGTTCCTTGCCAGTGGCGGTGCATCGCCTTACCGCTTCCAGCTTGTCGGCGGCGCTTTGCCGAGCGGGCTGAGCCTGGGCACGGATGGACGCATCACCGGCACGCCGACGGTGGCGGGCAACTTCACGTTGACCGTGGAGGTGACCGACAGCAGCACGGGCACCGGCCCTTTCACGGCGCAGCAGCAGTACACGCTGCAGGTGGTGGCGCCGCAGATCGCGTTCGCGCTGCCCGCGTTGCCGCAGGCGACGCATGCCAGCGCGTTCGACCAGACCCTGGCGGTAACGGGTGGCACCGCGCCGTACACCTACGCGGTGACGGCAGGCAGCCTGCCGCAGGGCGTTGCGTTGAGTGCGGCGGGCGTGTTGTCGGGAACGCCGACTGCGTCGGGACGCTTCTCCTTCACGGTGGAGGCGCGTGATGCCAACGGCTTCACGGGAGCACAGGCGTACGAACTGGTCGTGGCGCAGGCGCTGCAGGCGATCACCGGCCTCAGTGCGAATCCGGCCACGCCGGTGTTCGCGCCCAATGGCACGTTCACCGTGGCCGCGACGGGGGGTGCTTCCGGCAACCCGGTGGTGTTCGCGAGCACCACGGCGCAGGTCTGCGAGGTGAGTGGTGCGACCGTCACCATGCTGGCGGCCGGGCGTTGCAGCCTGACGGCGGACCAGGCAGGCGATGCGAACCACGAGGCGGCACCGCAGGTGCAATTGGACGTGGATATCGCGGCCGCCGTGCCGACGCTGGAATGGCCTGACGAGCTGCGCAAGGTGTTTGGCGAGCCCGCCTTCGACCTGGTGAATCCGGAGAGCCCGAGCAGCGGCGCCTTCACCTTCACCAGCAGTGATCCGGAGGTGGCCAGCATCAGCGGTCGCACGGTGACGCTGCATGCGGAAGGCGAGACCGTCATCACCGCGTCGCAGGCGGCCGCCGGCAACTATGCGGCGGCCAGCGTGGAGATGCGCCTGCAGGTGGAAGTGCGCCCGGATCCGACCCGGGACCCGGGCGTGGTCGGCCTGTTGCAGGCACAGGTGGATGCGAGCGTGCGTTTCGCAAGCGCGCAGCAGTCGAACATCCGCGACCGCCTGCGCCAGGTGCGCAGCGGCGCCAACGGTTCCAGCAACAACGTCACGCTGGCCTATGCCGGTGGTGAAGAGCGCCAGGGGCTTTCAGTGCCCGTGGGGCAGGCCACGGGCGGCAGCCTGCCGGCGCTGCCGCAGGGATGGGGGGCGTGGGCATCGGGCACGGCGACGTTCGGCAAGAGCGGCCGGGCAGGCGGATACGACTTCCAGACCGATGGCCTCACGCTGGGTGCGGACCGCGCCATCGGCGAACAGGTGCTGGTCGGCGTGGCGGGCAGCTTGGCGCGCAACGACAGCGATCTGGACGGTACGGCGTCGCGCCTGAAGGCCGACCAGCGCTCGCTGGCGCTGTACGGCCTGTGGCGCGCGGGCGAGCATGTGTTCGTGGACGGCATGCTGGCCACCGGGCGCCTGGACTTCGACATCCGCCGCTGGAGCGACGATGCCGGGGCGATGGGCACCGCGGTGCGCGATGGCAAGCAATGGTTCGGTTCGCTGGCTTTCGGCTACGAGCATCGTGGCGAACGCATGGCGCTGACCACCTACGGTCGCTTCGATGCCAGCCGCACCACGCTGGAGGCCTATCGCGAGTACGGGATGGACATCTACGACCTGGCCTACCGGCGCCAGGTGGTGGAGAACAGCACCGTCGCGCTGGGCCTGGAGGGCAGCTACCGCTTCGGTGGTGGCGACGGGCGCTACCGTCCGTTCTGGAGCCTGGAATATCGCCAGGCGTTGGAGGACAAGGGAGAGGCCGCGATGAACTATGTCGTGTGGCCGCACCCCACCGACTATCGCCTGGACATGCAGAGCTACAACGACGATGCGCTGGCATTGTCGGCGGGCCTGGACGTGAAGCTGCGGCAGGGTTGGCTACTGTCGCTGCTGTTCGGTCACGAACAGGCCAGCAACAGCACGCAGGGCAGCAGCATCGGCCTGCGGCTGTCGTATGGGCAGCCCTCCAGCGGCGGGTTCGTGCCGGATGACGGCACGATGGCCGGCGATGCCGCCCGTCGTTGCGGCCGCCGGTGCGCCAACAGCGGCGCCGCGCCGCGCTGACGCCGCTTTCCGGCGGACCAACCACGCGAAGCCCGGCCCTGGCCGGGCTTCGTCTTTTCAGTGTTGGGGGGCAGGGACGGAACGCCCGTCCAGCCTTGGCCACCACCTTTTGGCACGGTCTCCGGGCCGGGCCCGGTGGGTATCCTCACGGGCACGCCCGCGCGCGATGCGCGTACCTGTCCCGTTTCCGGAGAACGCTTTTGAAGAAGACCCTGCTGACCACCGCGACCTCGCTGGCCCTGTTCCTCGCCGGGCCGCTGGCTGCGCACGAAGACGATGGCTGCCTGGATGACGGCTGCACGCTGCAGGCGCTGTTCGCCGAATCGGGAAGTGCGGGCACATCCGCCACCGGTTCGACCATCGCGGCCAGGCGGTTCGGCGAGTGGGGCATCGACACCGCCGGCATGGACCGCGAGGCGCAGCCCGGCGCGGACTTCTTCCGCTACGTCAGCGGCACCTGGGCCGACACCACGCAGATCCCGGCCGACCGCTCCAGCTATGGCGGCTTCGCCATCCTGCGCGATCTGTCCGAAGCGCGTCTGCGCGTGCTGGTGGAAGGCTATGCGCTGGGCGACCCGGCTACGGGCGGCGATGCGGCGAAGATCGCCGCGCTCTACCAGGGTTTCATGGACGAGAAGACCGTCGAGGCACTGGGTGCCAAGCCTCTGCAGCCGGTGCTGACCGACATCCGCGCGGCGAAGGACAGGGACGCGCTGGCGCGGCTGATGGGCCGCCGTGGCAGCTTCAACGACAGCTTCTTCAACCTCAGCATCACCGACGACCAGAAGGACCCGGACCGCTACACGCTCTACCTGAGCCAGGGTGGCCTGGGTCTGGGCGACCGTGAGATGTATCTGCGCGACAACTTCAAGCCGCAGCGCGAGCGCTACGAGGCCTACATCGCGCAGATGCTGCAGCTGGCCGGCTGGGACACGCCGCAGGACAACGCGAAAGCGATCCTGGCACTGGAAACGCGTATCGCCGAGGCGCACTGGACGCGTGCCGAAAGCCGCAACCGCGACAAGACCTACAACCCGCTGGCGATGGCCGAGTTCGCGACGACGTCCCCGGGATTCCCGTGGGCGGACTTCTTCAAGGCCGCCGGCGTCGATGGTGCGGGCCGCGCGGTGATCCGCCAGGATTCCGCCATCCCGAAGATAGCCGCGATCTTCGCCGACACCGACGTGGCTACGCTGCAGGCCTGGCAGGCCTTCCACGCGACCGACAATGCCGCGCCGTTGCTGTCGAAGGACTTTTCCGTGGCGCAGTACGAGTTCCGCGACAAGTTCCTGTCCGGCCAGCCGCAGCAGCGCGAGCGCTGGAAGCGTGGCGTCGCGTTCTCCGAGAGCGCGATGGGTGAGGCCATCGGCCGCGACTATGTGCAGCTGTATTTCCCGCCGGATGCCAAGGCCAAGATGGATACGCTGGTCGCCAACGTGAAGGCGGCCATGGGCGCGCGGCTGGATACGCTGGCGTGGATGAGCCCGGCCACCAAGGCGGAGGCGCACGCCAAGCTCGCCGGCTTCGGCCTGAAGATCGGCCACCCCGACACGTACCGCGACTACAGCGCGCTGGTGGTGAAGAACGGCGACCTGTTCGGCAATGCCCTGCGTTCGCAGCAGTTCGAGTGGGACTATCGCCGCAATCGCATCGGCAAGCCGGTGGACAAGGGGGAGTGGGGCATGACCCCGCAGACGGTGAACGCCTACTACAACTCGGTGAAGAACGAGATCGTGTTCCCGGCGGCGATCCTGCAGCCGCCGTTCTTCGATCCGGACGCCGATCCGGCGGTGAATTACGGCGGCATCGGCGGCGTGATCGGCCACGAGATCATCCACGGTTTCGATGACCAGGGCCGCAAGTCCGACGGCAAGGGCCTGCTGCGCGACTGGTGGACGGCCGACGACGCGGCCAAGTTCGAAGTGCAGGCGGCCAAACTGGGCGCGCAGTACGAGGCGTATGCGTTCCCGCAGCTGCCTGGCATGCACATCAACGGGCGCGTGGCGATGGGCGAGAACATCGGTGACCTGGGTGGCCTGACCATCGCACTGGAGGCCTACCATCGTTCGCTGGACGGCAAGCCGGCGCCGGTGATCGACGGCTTCACCGGCGACCAGCGCTTCTTCATGGGATGGGGCCAGGTATGGCGTACCCTGTGGCGCGACGACGCACTGCGCCAGCAGCTGGTCAACGGCACGCATTCGCCGGGCCACATCCGTGCCTTCGCCCCGCTGCGCAACATCGATGCGTGGTACGACGCGTTCGGCATCAAGCAGGGCGACCCGCTGTACATCGCGCCGCAGGACCGCGTGCGGATCTGGTGATCCGATGACGCCGCGGGAAGGCGGGAGCCCGTGCTCCCGCCTTCCCTGGCAGGGCGTTGCAGGGTTGCATCGTCCGACGCGCGCGCCGATGATGAGGCGATTGTTCCACGCCCGCGTGCCATGTCATCCCGTTCTGCTTCCACTCCGCAAGGCGACCTGTTCGGCGGCCCGCAACCGGGCCGGCTGCATCGGCTGTTCTTTGCGCTGGTGCCCTCTGCGGGCGAATGCGAAGCGCTGCGGCACCGTGCCGAGGATCTCAAGGCGACGTATCCGCAGGCGCGCTGGGTGCGGCCGGAACGCTACCACCTGACGCTGCATTTCCTCGGCGAAAGCGATGGGCCTCGCGAGGACATGGTCCGCACGGCGCACGACGCCATGCAGGGCTGGCAGCCGGAGCCCCTTGGCATCACCCTCGACCATCTGCTGTGCCTGGGCAATCCGAAGAATCCCGCACTGACGCTGGCCGCATTGCACCCGTCGCCTGCGACGGTCGCCTTCTGGCGCGACCTGCAGCAGCGTCTGCTGCGCGCAGGCTTCAAGCAGCACGTCGGCCGCAGCTTCGTGCCGCACCTGACGCTGGCTTACGTGCCGCCGCGCACCGCACCGGTGGATGTGCCGCCTGTCGTGCTGCATCCGCAGGAGATGCACCTGCTGCAGAGCATCGAGGGTGAGGCGGACTACCAACGCCTGGGTGAGTGGCCGCTGGGGTGAAGCGGTGCGGCCTGCGGCGCTAACATGGGCAGCGCGATGGGGATCGCGTCAAGATGGAGGGGGGGTGATGGTGCGTCAGAGAAGGCGTGGCGTGATCGCGGTGCTGGTAGTCCTGCTGGGGCTGTCCGCGGTTGCCGCCCAGGCCAGCATGCGCGAGGTCGAGCCGGGAAGCGATCCGGCCTTAAAAGCCAGCGAGGGACTGGTGTTGATGGCGGTGGATACGCCGGTACCGGTGTACTCGGTACGCATGAACCGCGATGGCAAGATCTTCGGTTCGGGCGCGATGCGCCAACTGAAGGCCGGGCGTAGCTTCCGTCTGTATGCGGTGCCTGCCGGCACCTATGGCTGGCGCGAACTGCAGATGATCTACGGCTACAGCTACAAGCTGGCCGATGACGAGGATTTCCGTTTCAAGGTCGAGCCGGGGCGGATCACCTATCCGGGCGACCTGCTGTTCCGGCCCACTTCAGTCTGGCGTGCCCAGTTCGCAATGGCCAACCGCGCATTGGCCGCGATCGACTGGCTAACGAAGGAACACGCCGCGATATACGCCCATTACCCGTTTGAATTCGCGGGACGTTATCCGGATCCGTTCCCAGCGTTCTACAGGGCGATACAGGAAAGCGTCACGCAGGACGACGCTGTAGCGGACTTGGGTGAACCACCAGCACCCTCCGCCTTGCCCCTCCCGGTAGCCACCCTGTTCAAGCGGGATAGGATCCTGGAAGCCAGCATCAATCCCGCCGGAACCCTGCTGGCGCTTCACGTCCGCGAAGGCGAAGACGACTGGGGGGTGGACCTCATCGACCTCAACGCGGGCCAGGCCATGACGCTCGCCAAGAGCGCGTTGGCGTTCGACCGATTGCAGTGGTCCGGTGACGACATGCTGCTGCTGGCCATCGACAAGCCGAGAGGGTTGCAGATGGTCACGGTGGTGCGCATCGAGCAGGACGCTGCCGGTCGCCGCCGCTACACGCAGATCAAACTGCCGCGCGATGGCGTGATCGTGGATCCGTTGCCCGCTGATCCGGCGCACATCCTCTTCGCCAGCTACTCCAACCACGGCGAGCCCATGGTGCACCGGCTACCCATCTCGAGCCAGCAGGCCGTGGATGGGTTCCGGTTCGCATATCGTGATCGTGTCAACCAGGGCCTCAAGGACGATGTTGGCTGGTACACGGACGGGAGTGGCGAGCTGCGACTGGTGATGGTTCGCGGAGAAGACCACTACAGGCTGTTGCGCAAGGAGGACATCGGTTTCCGCGAGGTCCTGGTACTGACCGAGGACATGGACTTCGAGCCGGTCGCCCTGTCGCGCGATGCATCGGTGGTCTACGGGTTCACCGAGAAGAACCGCGGCCAGCGTGACCTTGTGGAGTACGACCTGGCGAAGAGGGTCTTGACCCGGACGCTGTTCACCCGACCTGGCCATGACGTGCGCAGAGTGTTGTTCGATGCGCGGCGCGCGCCGATCGGCGTGCAGTATTACGAAGGCGGCAAGGTCGTCAGTCACTACTTCCAGTCCGACGATGCGCACATGGAGGGCCTGCTGCAGAAGGCCTTCCCTGGCAGGCTGGTTCAGCTGCTGGACCGCAACCGCGACGGCCGCCATGCGGTGCTCAGCGTTGATGGTCCGGACCAGCCGCCTCAGCTGTTCCACCTGGACGCCGCCGCCGGTCGCGTGGCGCTGATCGATGACTTCGCGCCATCGCTCGCCGAGATGCACTTTGCGCCGGCCGAGGTCCTGCGGGTAACGCACTCCGACGGCACCCGGATCGAGGCGTTCCTGACGCTGCCGGACGGACGGGGCAAGCGTCCGCTGGTGGTCATGCCCCATGGCGGACCTATCGGCGTTGCCGACAGCCTGCATTTCGACCGCGAGGTGCAGTTCATCGCATCGTTGGGCTACGCCGTGCTGCAGGTCAATTTCCGCGGCTCCGAAGGCTACGGGAAGGCATTCCGTGAAGGCGCCTACAGGGGCCACGGGACGGTGATCGAGGATGACATCGACGCGGCACTCCAGCACGCGCTCTCCCGTTATCCCCTGGATGCCGACCGTATGTGCATGATGGGCGCCAGCTACGGCGGCTATTCCTCGCTGGTCGCCGCCGTGCGCTGGCCGGATCGCTTCCGGTGCGTGGTGTCGATTTCCGGCGTCAGCGACCGCGTGTTGTTTTTCACCGCCAGCGATTCGGCTAGACGCGCCAAGACGCGCGAGCACATGGAGAAGACCATCGGCAACCCGCACACTGACCTAGTGCGTATGCAGGAGACATCGCCGCTGTACCAGTATGCGCGCATACGCACGCCGGTGATGCTGGTCCACGGGCTGGAAGACGAGCGGGTCGACTACGAGCACAGCCGCCGGCTGGCGCGCATGATGCGCCTCGGCGGGCATCCCGCCGTTGGCCTGGTGTTCGAGGATGAAGGGCACGGCTTCGACTCGCAGGAGAGCCAGGAGAAGTCGTGGGCCGCCGTGGCCGGCTTCCTGCAGAAGCATCTTGGCGGAACGGACACTGCTGCGAAGATGGCCGTGGCGCCGTGAGCGCTCGCGGTCAATGCGCCAGCCGGCGCAGGGCGTCCAGCTTGGCTTGGTACAGCGCGCGGGTGTCGCCCTGGCTGAGTTGGCCTGCGCGCGCCAATGCCTTTCCTGCACGCCGGTGGTCGCCCTGCAGGAAATACACGCGGGCGAGACCGAAGTGGAAGCGGTGTTCGCCGTCGTACAACTGGATGGCCTTGCGGTAGTGGGTGGCGGCGCGCACCAGGTCACCGTCGCGCTCGAAGCCGGCGGCCAGCAGGAAATGGTGGAACGGGTCGCGGGCCTGCACGGCATCCAGCCGCTTCTGCAAGGGGCGCGCGGCCTCCACATCGCCCGCACGCTGGTAGAACGTGACCAGATTGAACAGGGCGCCGGGATTGTCGGCGTCGAGGTCGAGCGCACGCCGGTAAGCCTGCTCGGCACGCCCTGCATCGCCGCCGCGCAGATGGATGACGCCGATGTTGCTCCAGCTGGTGGCGTAACCAGGGTCCAGGGTCAGGGCCTTCTCCGCATGGCGCAAGGCATCGACCTGCGCGCCATGTTCCAGCAACGCCACCGCACGGTTGTTGTAGTAGTGGGCGATGAGACGGGCGTCGTGGATCGGTTCCGGCGGCTTGCGGGTGATGACCTCGTTCCACGCGACATCGACGGTGAAGTGACGCTCGCGAATGCGCACGCCGGCATTGACGTGCTGCGTGCGGTAGAGGGTGTTGTGGTCCTGTCGCCAGGCCAGGGTTTCGTCGACCTGCTGCGCGTAGGCATCGAGCCCTGCCTCGCGCGCCAGCGCCACCGTCAGCAGGGTGAAGCTCATGCAGTTGGCCTGGCGTGTGGCGTAGGCCTCGGTCACGGTGTGGTTGGCGTCGGGGTGGTAGCTCATGCCCAGCCCCCGGGGGCTGAAGAGGAAGTCGACCATCCGCTCAAGCCGGGCATGCGGCAGGCGGGTGTGATCGAGGACCTGTTCGCGGAACTGCCGCTTCAGCGGTTCCGGCACTGCCAGCACGTCGGCGGCAGCAGGAGGTGGAACGCCTTGGGCCAGGGCCGACAGGGCCGACGACGCCAGCAGCAGGGTGCCGAGCCATTTCGTCCACATTGCCCACCTCCGGGTCCCGCATCGGGACGCGTCCGCGTGGCCGGAGTGTAGTCCCGCATCGCAGTGCGGCATGAACCGTCCCTGCAGCGTTGACGCGATCATCGTGGGACGGCTAGCGTCATGGCCCTTTCGCCCGAGGCGTCCCGCATGCGCATTGCCAATTCCTTGCTCCTGTTGCTGGCCAGCCTGGCGTCGGCGCCCTGCGGACACGCCGCACCGGTGCCGCAGCAGGGGCGGGACGGGATCGACGTGGGAGCGGTGCTGTCGCCGCGGGACCGCGTGGAGCCCGAGAACCGCATGCTTCGCGAGCGGCTCGACACCTTGCTGCCACGGCTGATGCGTGATGCCGACCTCGACATGTGGGTGGTGATCGCGCGCGAGTACGCCGAAGACCCGGTGTACTTCACGCTGGTGCCGCAGCCGGCCCATGCGGCGCGCCGGACCACGATGCTGGTCTTCCATCGCCAGCCGGACGGCAGCGTGCAGCGGCTGTCCATCAACCGGTACCCGTTCGGCGCACCCTACGACACGGCGTGGTCCGGCGGAGACCTCAATGCGCAGTGGGAGGCGCTGGGGGCGCTGATCACTGCGCGCGACCCGCGCAGGATCGGCATCAACGTCTCCGGCGAGTGGGCGGTCGCCGATGGCCTGACGCACGCGCTGCACGAGCGCCTGCTGTCGGTGCTGCCGGCCGCGCTGCACGCCAGGCTCGTGCCGGCGGAGACGCTGGTCGTCCGCTGGATGGAAACCCGCACGGCGGGAGAGCTCGCGGCGTATCCGCATATCGTGTCGCTCGCACGCGGCGTGATCGCCGAAGCGTTCTCGGGTCGGGTCATCACGCCCGGCGTCACCACCACGAATGACGTGGCCTGGTACATCCGGGAGCGCTTCGAGTCGTTGGGGCTGGCGCCGTGGTTCATGCCGGACGTGAACCTGCAGCGGGCGGGCACGGCGTGCGCCGACGATGCGCCGTTCTGTGGCGAAGAAGGCGTGATCCAGCCCGGTGATGTGCTGCATACCGATGTGGGGCTGTGCTACCTCAAGCTCTGTACTGATACGCAGGAAATGGCCTACGTGGCCAGCACGGGCGAAGCCGGGGTGCCTGCCGGGTTGCGTGCGGCGCTGGCACAGGGCAACCGCTGGCAGGACACGCTGACCGGCCAGTTCGTCACCGGCCGCACGGGCAACGAGATCCTGGCGGCGACGCAGCGCGAGGTGGCGCGCCTGGGCCTGCGCGCGGCGACCTACTCACATCCGGTGGGGTTCGTGGGCCACGCGCCCGGGCCGACCATCGGCATGTGGGACAACCAGGGCCCCACCGCGGGGCAGGGCGACTGGCCGCTGCATGCCGATACGGTCTACGCCATCGAGGGCAACGTGAAGGCACGCGTCCCGGAGTGGGGCGGGCAGAACGTGCAGGTCAAGCTGGAGCAGATGGCCGTGTTCGATGGCCGGAGGGTGGTCTATCTGGCGGGGCGCCAGGTGGTCTGGCACGTGGTGCGGTGACGCGCCGGACGCGCGGGCGGTAGGATGCCGGCATGAGCGCCGATGCCCACCTGATCGCCTGCCCGCACTGCGCGGCGATGAACCGTGTGCCGCCGGCGCGGCTGGTCGAGACGCCCAACTGCGGGCGCTGCCACCATCCCTTGTTCACCGGCCTGCCGCTGGCGCTGGGCGAGGCGGACTTCGACCGGCACGCCCTGCGCAGTACGCTGCCGTTGCTGGTGGATTTCTGGGCGCCGTGGTGCGGGCCTTGCCTGCAGATGGCCCCGCATTTCCAGCAGGCGGCGGGCGTGCTGGAGCCCGCGATGCGGCTGGCCAAGGTGGACACGGAAGCCTGCCCGGGGCTGGGCAACCGCTTCGGCATCCGCAGCATCCCGACGATGGTGCTGCTGCAGGGTGGCCGCGAGCTCGCCCGGCAGAGCGGGGCGATGTCGGCGGAGGGGATCGTAAGGTGGGCGCGCGGGGTGGCGGGATGAGGTTGCCAAGGGCACGCAAGCGCGGTGCTGTGCTCCCCGCGGGCGCTACGCGATGATCAAGAATCCTGCGGTGGTCGCGGCATGACGCTGCCGATTCTTGAAACAGGGCGCTTTCATTTGCGACCTCTGCTTGAGAAGGACCAGGCCTTGTACGTTTCCATTTACACGAACGAAGCGTTGATGCGCTTCGTGGGCGAGCCAATGGAATCCGGGGACGCAGTACGCGCGTTCAGCGCGTTTCTTCGTTCCAATCGGCATGGTGACCTTCGGCGAGCTTGTTGTTGGGTTATCGAACACGACGGTCCGACGCGGGAAGCAGTCGGACTTCTGGCGTTGATTCCCCATCCCGAGGCCGCTGAAATTGGAGTGATGGTTCTGCAGGCTTGGCAGGGTCGCAAGGTTGCCCAGGACGTCATCGGGTTCCTTTCCGGTCATGTGTTCCAGGACGAGAGTTGGACACGGACCTTCAGCCGACATCTGCGCGAGAACGAAGCAGGTGCCGGCGTGATGCGCAGGCTGGGATTCCGGGAGATGGAGGATGTTCCCGGTGGCGCGCGGTTTCGAGGGTGGGAGATGGCGCGCGAGGAGTGGAAGGAGCGCCACTCGGTGGCGCCGCTGTACGGCACATGATGGGGCAGGAGGAAGCAATGACAGGAAGGGGTACGCTCGCATGCGTGGGCGTAGGAATGACGTTGGGAGCGCACCTTGCGCCGCGCGCGCGGAGCCATATCGAACAGGCCGATGTGGTCTTCAGTGCCATGTCGGATCCGATCGTGGAGCTTTGGGTCCAAGGCATGAACCGGGACGTCAGGAGCCTGCAGCCGCTCTACGCCGAAGGGAAGCCGCGTCGCGAGACCTATCGCGAGATGGTGGAGTTGATGATGACAGAGGTCCGCCAAGGGCGCCGCGTATGCGGGGCCTTCTATGGTCATCCAGGGGTCTTTGCTCAGGTGCCGCACCAAGCGCTGGCGAAAGCGCGTGCGGAAGGTTACGAGGCTGTCATGGAGGCCGCTGTTTCTGCTGAGGATTGCCTCTATGCGGACCTGGGCATCGATCCTGGCGCCTTCGGTTGTCAGCATTTTGAAGCCAGCCAGTTCATGTTCTATCAGCGCAGAGTCGATCCTTCCGCCTACTTGGTCCTTTGGCAGATCGGTGTGGCCGGTGACCTGACGACGGGACGCCTGTCCACGGATGCCGGAGCAAAGCAGTTGCTGGTGGATCTGCTGCTTGACGACTACCCGCCGGACCATGGAGTTGTCGCCTATGAAGCCGCGACCCTGCCCATTGCCTCCCCTCGCATTGACCGGCTGCCGCTCGATCGGCTGCCTACGGCCCCCCTGTCGGCCGCGACCACGCTGGTAATACCTCCTGCCATGCCCTTACGCCGTAACGAGCGCGTGCTGGAGCAACTCCGTCGCATGGCGCGGTGACGCATGGTGGGTCGGCAATGGTCATGGCAAGACCATTGAAAAGTGGGTATTGTCCCGGACGGGGGCAGCTTTTGCCGGCCTGTCGGGCCCGGTAGCGGCTGCGGAAGTGCCGAATTTCATCAAAATTGGGGAAACAGCGTGTCCAATGCAATCCGCTTTCTGGAATCCATGGGGGCGTCCGATTCGCTGCGTGCGGCATCGGACTATGAGGCGGCGGTGAGGGCGCTCGATGTCGAGTCGGCCCAACAGACTGCGCTGCTCGACCGTGATTCGGCTTCACTTGCGGGGCTATTGCTCGCCCGTCCGACGATGTTCTGCATGATCCTGGCTCCGGACGAGGGCAAGGAAGACGAATTGCCCGACCAGGCCGACGAGCAGACGGATGGAGACGAGGACCACGGAGAAAAAGAGTAGGCTCCGGGAGCGCTTTGCTCCGGCTGCATCGGCTGATCGGGAGAAGGACATGAGACTCGGGAAAGGACGTACCTTGTGGTTGGCAGCTGTGCTGGCGTGCGTTCTCGCCGCGCCGGTCCAGGCACAGGTTTCACCCGGCATCGATGCGCTGATCGAACAGGCGGAGGCGATCAAGACGTCGCAGCCCGCCAAGTTCTATGATGTGTTGGAACGTCTCGAAAAGCGTGTAGAGGACGCCACACCTGAGCAACGCCTCAAGCTGAGGCTGCTCCGGGCGCATGGTTTCCTGATGAAGGGCAGGGCGGAGCCCGCAATACGCGAGCTCCGCCAGATCCAGCAGGAAACCGACGATCCGGAGATGCTGTTCTGGACAGGCTCGCTGCTGGTCAACACCTACGCGCTGACGCGTAAATTCGAGCAGGGGCTGACGACCCTCAACGACATCCTCCCGCTTGCCACCAAGGTGGAGAAGAAAGACGTCCGTCACCGTGGCCTTCTGGTCGCGGGTCTGCTGTACAACCAGGTAGGGGAGTACATGCTCGGCGAGCAGTACGCCAACCAGGTCCTGGCAGACGCGCCCGATGGACGCAACCAGTGCGCCGCCGGCAACCTGGTTGCCGAAGCGGCATTAGGACTGAAGAAAGCACCCTCCGAGGAAATGATCTTCCGCACGATCAAGGTTTGCGAGGATCAGAAGGAACCTATCCTGGGTGGGTTGACGCGCACGTACTTGGCGCGGAAATGGGTGGAGGACGGCAAAGTCGATCAGGCGATCGAATTGCTGGAGCGCTACCTCCCCACCGTGACGGCTACGGGCTACCCCTTGGTCATCAGTGAATACCACGCCATGCTGGCCAGCATGTACCTGAAGCTGGGCGATATCGGCACGGCGCAGGCGCACGCCAACGAAGCTGTGGAGCGAGGGGTGGGCATGACATCGCTGCCGCTCGTGGTGGCATACAAGACACTTTACGAAATCGCCGAGTCGCGTGGTGATTCCAAGGCGGCGTTGTCGCGCTACCGGCAGTACGCCGACGCCGACAAGGCATACCTCAACGACGTAAAGACGCGCCAGCTGGCTTATCAGATCGTTCGCCAGCAGATACTCCAGAAGACCCAGCAGATCAGCATGCTGGACCAGGAAAACCAGGTCCTGCAGTTGCAGCGCACGGTCGACCAGCAGGCCGCGCAGAATACGCGGCTGATCGTCATCCTGCTGGTGCTGCTGGTCGCCTCCATCGGCTACTGGGCGTTCAAGATCAAGCGCGTGCAGCTGTCGCTGAAGAAGATGGCCGAAACCGATGCGCTGACCGGCATCTGCAACCGCCACCACTTCACCCTGCGTGCCGAGCGCGCGCTGGCCGAGTGTGCCCGCAATGGCGAGCAGGCCGCGCTGATCATGTTCGACCTCGACCACTTCAAGAACATCAACGACCGTTTCGGCCATGGC
The DNA here is from genome assembly GCF_946886695.1 of uncultured Pseudoxanthomonas sp. The sequence goes on from NZ_CAMPJD010000026.1 coordinate 39,205, forward strand.
ACCGGCGACTGGGCGCTCAAGGAAGTGGCTGAAGCCAGCAAGGGCTTCTGCCGCCGCATTGACGTACTCGGCCGCCTGGGTGGCGAGGAGTTCGCCATCCTCATGTACGGTTGCGATCTGCGCGCTGCTGCCCGCGTGGCTGAAGACTGCCGCGTCCGCCTGGCGCAGATCGAGACCCGCGAGACCGGGCATGTCTTCGCCATCACCGGCAGTTTCGGGGTGACCTCCAGCATGCAGTCCGGCTACAGCCTGGCCAAGCTGCTGTCGCACGCCGACAAACAGCTGTACCGCGCCAAGCACCTGGGCCGCAACCGCGTCTGCGTGCACGAGAACGAACACGAGAACGTGCGTGCCGCCGGCAGCAACGTGCTGGAACTGCCGCAGCGCGAGGGCCGCACGGAACACCTTGGCGCCTGACGCTGACGCGTCGTCTCACTCAGCGTGTCGCGAGGGCGGGCTGCGGCCCTTCATGGAGGGCCAACTGGTTGCGCCCGCTGCTCTTTGCCCGGTAGAGCGCCCGGTCGGCCGTTTCCAGCCAGGCCCGCAAGCCGGCTGTCGCAGCGTCCGCGCTCGCCAATCCCAGGCTCACCGTGTGTCGCAGGTCCGGCGCGGACTGCACCCGCAAGGCCTCCACGCCTGTCCGGATGCGTTGCGCGACGATCTCCGCTGCCACCAGGTCGGTTCCGCGCAGCAGGACGGCGAACTCGTCGCCACCCAGCCGGCCCGCGCAGTCCTGCCCGCGGATGCTGTGGCGGATCACCTCGGCGGTCGCGCGCAGCACGTCATCACCCACCGCGTGGCCGTGACGGTCGTTGATCGCCTTGAAGTGGTCGATGTCGATCATCATGAGTGTCGCGGGTTCTCCGGTCACGGCGCACTGGTCCAGCAACAGCGTGGCCTGTTCCTGCCAGTGCCGGCGGCTGTCCAGTCCCGTCAACGTATCGCGCCGGCTCAGTTCGTCCAGCAGGCGGTTCTGCCGCTTCACCTTGCGGACCAGATGATAGCTGGCCTGGCTGACCGCGATGGAGTGGATCAGCAGCATCGGCAGGCATGCCAGCATTACCGGCATGCTGGTGGCCGGACGCAGCTCGAATCCCGTTACCGCCCCGGCCACCAACGCGCCGGCCAGCATCAACGGAAGCGACCAGTACCAGAGACGATCGATGCCGGTGCTGATCTTGTCGACCGTGGCCAGCGTCACCAGCAGCACGCTGGGGAGCAGGTTGAATGCCATCAGCGGCACCCACATGCCGGCTAGCAGGGAATCGAACAGCAGGTTGCGGATCTCGCCCCGAAAAGGCATGGGATGGCGCAACGACAGCCATAGCGCGAGTTGCGGCCACACCACGGCGGTGAAGACCAGCCATGCCCACGTGCCCCAGGCGGCATTGTTCTCCAGCAGGACAGTCCCCACCGGCAACGCAGCCAGACCCATCCCCAGCATGCGCAGCCGGTAGATCCGGCGCGGCAATCGCTGGCTCTGGCGCGCCGGATCGGCGCCGGAAAGCGGTGCGGTGAACGGCATTGGCGCGTGGAGTCCCCTTGCTCGTGACGGCCATTCCCGGTGCACCGGGGGCAGGCGGAGTGTAGGCCAAACCGTGACGCTGGGCACGTCACGGAGCTCTGCCAACGACAGCGGCCCCGGTCGGGAAATCTTGAGGCGGTGTCGGATAATCGGGGGCCTGTTTCCCGTGGGCGCCTCGATGCCTGATTCCCAGTGCCGACCCGTTTCCCACGATCACCGCACACGCGCTCGGATTGCCGCCCTTGCCGCGATGGCAGGCGCGTCGCTGTTCCTGATGGTGGGCACCGCGCTGCAGTTCGTCCGGGCTGATCTCGCCTGGCAGCAGGCCACGATGAGCCAGTACCTGCTCGGTCCCGGCGGATTGCTGCTGCGCGTTGCCTACTGCGTGCTGGCGATCGCCATCATGGTGCTGGCGATAGGCATCTACCGGCAGTTGTCGGCGCATGCGCGCAGTGCGGCACCGCTCCTGCTGCTCTGCACCGGCGCGGTCGCGCTGGCGGGCGTGGCGATTGGGGACTCGTGGCTGCCGTCCATCGCGCCCGATTTCCATCGCTGGTTCCACCACACCTGCGCGATCACCGCCTTCCTCTGCGTCACTGGCGGCATGGTGCTGCAGGCGTGGCGGTTCCGGCTTGACCCGGCCTGGCGGTCCTGCTTCCCCCTCGCGGCGGGATGGTCGCTCGGCTGCCAGGGGTTGCTGTGGATGCATTCACTGTGGCCGCCTGCCGGACAGGGCTGGGTGCAGAAGCTGCTGATCGCGCTGATCGTCACCGCCATGCTGCTTGCCGGAATATGGCTCTGGCGCGCGGCGCGGGTGCGATGACGCAGGCACGGCGCTAAGCTGCGGCTTCCAATCAGGGAGAAGAGCATCATGATCCAGCGGTTCGACGTGGGCACGCGGTTGTCCGAGATGGCCATCCACAACGGCGTGGTGTATCTCGCCGGCCAGATTGCGGAGGACGCGACGCAGGGTATCGCCGGACAGACGCAACAGGTGCTTGGCGAGATCGATGCCCTGCTGGCGCGCGCGGGTACCGACAAGTCGAAGATCCTGCGTGCCGAGATATTCCTGAAGGATCTGCATGACTTCGAAGGCATGAACCGCGTCTGGGACAGCTGGGTACCGGAAGGCAACGCGCCCCCGCGTGCGACCGTGCAGGCGCATCTCGCACGTGCCGGCTGGCTGATCGAAATCGTGGTCACCGCCGCGGTCTGAACGATGGCGGCGCGCAAACCCGGTCCTTGGCAGCGTCCGGCGCCGAAGCGTCGCGAGGGCGGCCAGAAACTCACGCCCGAACAGGTGCAGGAAGCCAGGGCCCGTGCATTCGCGGCCGGCCGCCGCTATCCCAACCTGGTGGACAACATGTACGTGGCCGCGAAGGCGAAACGCGAAGGAGCGACGATGGAAGGGGTGCGTGACGAGGCGGAGTGAGTGCGTTTCCATGCTTGAGAGCGTGGATGCACATCCGGCTGTAAACGTCTGTAATAAAACTGCTTCGAAACGCTAACCGGACATCAACAATGCCTCGCGTATCGTGCGCGCACGTTCCGCAGCCGCTGCGGCACGCACTTCCCGGGGTGCGCGCCGCAGCCCCTGCGGACGACCACACTCAGGCGTTGCGCTGCGCCAGCCAGTCGATCACGCCGCGCGCGGCATGGTGGCCGCTGGCGAAGCACGCCGTCAGCAGATAGCCACCTGTGGGGGCTTCCCAGTCGAGCATCTCGCCGGCGGCGAACACGCCCGAAAGGGCGCGCAGCATCAGATGGTCGTCCAGTGCCTCCAGGGCCACGCCGCCCGCACTGCTGATGGCTTCGGCGATCGGTCGCGGACGCAGCAGTCGGAACGGGAAGCGCTTCAGCGTGCGCGCGATCCTGGCGGGCTCGGCCAGTGCCGTCTTGTCCAGAACTTCGTAGAGCAGTGCCGCGCGCACGCCGCTCACGCCGGCCTCGCGCCGCAGGTGTTCGCTCAGGCTGCGCGAGCCGCGTGATCTGGCCAGTCGCCGCGCGAGATCCTGTTCATCGCGGCCGGGCAGCAGGTCAAGCACCAGCGTGGCGTGACCATCGCGTGCGATGGCGTCGCGCAGCATCGGCGAGAGTGCATAGACCAGGCTGCCCTCGATGCCGGTGACGGTGAGCACGCACTCGCCCTGGCGTTGGCGCGCAGTGCCATCAGCGTCCTGCCAGTGCGCGATGACCGGCTTGAGGGGCTCGCCAGCGAACAGTGTCGCCAGATGCTCGCTCCACGCGATGTCGAAGCCGCAGTTGGAAGGTTGCAGGGGCGCGATGGCGACATCTTTCTCCCGCAGCGTATCCACCCACGCGCCGTCCGAACCGAGTTCCGGCCAGCTTCCGCCGCCCATCGCCAGGACGGTGGCGGCGGCGGACACGGTGACCTCGCCGTCGGGCGTCGCGAAGCGCAGGGCGCCGTCGTCGGTCCATCCCGACCACCGATGGTGCACATGGAAACACACGCCCTGTTCGCGCAGCCTCCGCACCCAGCCGCGCAGCAGCGGGGCCGCCTTGAGGTCGGACGGAAACACGCGGCCCGAGGTGCCGACGAACGTCTCCACGCCCAGCCCGCGCGCCCAGTCGCGCAGGGCGTCCGCATCGAAGCCGCGCAGCCAAGCTGCCACGTCCTCCTGTCTGTCGCCGTAGCGCGCGACGAAGACATCGAACGGATCGGAGTGGGTCAGGTTCATGCCGCCCTTGCCGGCGATCAGGAACTTGCGCCCCACCGACCCCTTGGCGTCGTACAGGTCCACCCGCAGGCCGGCGGCACGCAGGGTTTCGGCGGCCATGAGCCCGGCGGGTCCGCCACCGATGACGGCGACGGAGGGCGTGGAGGGCGGGTCATCGGAGCGTGGGGCAGGCATCCGCATAGTATGCCGCGCCGGCACAGCGCTTCCGGCGGGCACATCGCATGCGCTGCGTGCGGTATCGTCGCGCGGAACTCCGGACATGGGACACACGATGCGTTCGAACCTGATGGCGGCTGCAGGCCGCGCACTCTGGCTGCTCGGTCTGGTGGCCACCGGCGCCGTGGCGAAGGAGACGACGCCGCCGCCTGCGCTGCAGGACCTGGATACCTATGTCGAATCCGTGCGCCGGGCGTTCGATGTCCCGGGCATCGCGGTGGCGGTGGTCAAGGACGGCGAGGTCGTGCTGGCGAAAGGCTGGGGCGAGCGCGAGATGGGCAAGCCGGCGAAGGTCGATGCGTACACGATGTTCGCCATCGCTTCCAACACCAAGGCCTTCACCTCGGCATCGCTGTCGATGCTGGCCGACGAAGGCAAGCTGGAACTGGAGGACCGCGTCATCGACCACCTGCCATGGTTCCGCATGGCCGACCCCTACGTCACCCGCGAGATGCGTATCCGCGACCTGCTGGTCCACCGCAGCGGACTGGGACTGGGGGCGGGCGACCTGCTGTACTGGCCCACCACCACCTACAGCAACCGAGAAGTGGCCGAACGCCTGCGCGATGTCCCGCTCAGCGGCGGCTTCCGCGAGCGCTACGCCTACGACAACATCCTGTACGGCGTGGCGCAGCTGGTGATCGAACAGGCCAGCGAACAGTCGTACGATCAGTTCCTGCGCACCCGCATCTTCCAGCCGCTGGGCATGCGCGAGACGCGCTACAACAGCGATGCGCTGAAGCCGGGCGACAACGTCGCCACCGGGCACGCCAAGGCGGACTTCAGCGCCCTGCAGCCGGCGCCACGGATGACGTGGCGCAATGTCGCCGGCGCAGGTGGCATCTACTCCAGCGTCAACGACTTGGCGAAGTGGATGAACGCACAGCTCGCCAGCGGCACCTATCGGGACGCGCAGGGTCGGGAGCACGCGCTCTTCACGCCCGCGCGGCAGAAGGCAATGTGGTCGCTGGTCACGCCTATCCCGATCACCGAGCCGAAGGTGGAAGCGCTGAAGGCAGCGAAGCCGAACTTCCTCGGTTACGGTGAAGGCTGGATGGTGTCCGACTTCCAGGGTCGCAAGCTGGTCTGGCACACCGGCGGCTGGCCCGGCATGGTCTCGCGGGTGACGCTGGTGCCGGAGCAGAAGCTTGGCGTGGTGGTGCTCACCAACCAGGAAGTCGGTGCCGCCTTCCACGCGATCACGCTGAAGGTGCTGGACGCGTACCTGGCGAACAGCGGCACCGACTGGCTGGCTGCCTATCAGGCCCAGGTTGCGCAGGCGAAGGGCAACGCCGACGAGCATTGGCAAAAGCTGCAGGCCGCACGCGACGCCGCGTCGAAGCCGTCGTTGCCGTTGGCGAACTACGCCGGCACGCTGCGCGACCCGTGGTATGGCGATGTCGTGGTAACGCAGGAAGGCGAGGGACTGGTGCTGCGTTTCAGCCGTACGCCGGAACTGGTGGGCGACCTGCAGCCGTGGCAGCACGACACCTTCGTGGTGCGCTGGCGCGAGCGCTGGCTCAACGCCGACGCCTTCCTGACGTTCTCGCTGAAACCGGACGGCGGCATCCGCGAGGCCCGGATGGAAGCGATCTCGCCGCTGACCGATTTCAGCTTCGACTTCCACGACCTGCGGCTGGCGCCGGTGGAGTAGTCAGCGTTTCTGTAGGAGCGATGTGAGTCGCGACCGCGAGAAATAAAGGCAAGCAGACCTTCCACCTCGCGCACGAATTCCCGCCCCAGGTGGTCAAGCCGTGCGGTCGCGACTCACATCGCTCCTACAGGGAGAACGCGCTACTCACTCGTGCGGCTTGACGTCCAGCAGTTCGACGTCGAACACCAGCGAGGCGCCGGGGGGAATCACGCCACCGGCGCCATTGCTGCCGTAGCCGAGGTCGGCGGGGATCCGCAGCGTGCGCTTGCCGCCCACCTTCATACCCGCCACGCCGTCGTCCCAGCCGCGGATCACCTGGCCGGCCCCCAGCAGGAAGGTGAAGGGCTGGCCGCGATCCACGGAGCTGTCGAACTTCAGGCCGCGCTGCTGCGGGGCGTTCTCGTCGTACAGCCAGCCGGTGTAGTGCACGGTGACATCACTGCCGCTGGTCGCCACGGCACCGGTACCGGCGAGGGTGTCGATGCGTTCCAGTTCGGCGACGCTGCCGCTTGGCGGCGGGACAGGGGCGTTGCAGGCAGCGAGCAGGAGCAGCAAAACGGCGAGCAGCAGGGGACGCATCGGGGGCTTCATCCACAGGGCGAAAGGCGCGCAGGGTAACGCATCCTGCTGCCCGGTGGCCCGGATTGCAGCGGTTACACTGGCGCCATGGCGAAACTCTTCCTGAATCTGCGCAACGTGCCCGGTGACGAGGCCGACGATGTGCGCGACCTGCTGCGGGCGAACGCGATCGACTTCTATGAGACGCAGCCCAGTCCGTGGGGAATTTCCGCCGGCGGGCTGTGGATCGAGGACGTCGACCAGCTGGCGCGGGCCAGGGCGCTGATGGCGGACTACCAGGCCCGGCGTCGGGCGCAGGCACGTGAGGACCGAACGGCGGCGGAGCGTGAAGGGCGTGCGGAGACGTTTGCGGGCCAGTTGCGCGCGCGGCCCTTGTACGTGGTCGGGGTGCTGGCAGCGATGGTCGTGATCATCGTGCTGACGCTTGCGCTTCCCTGGATGCTGCTCTGAGGCGCGAGCCCCCGGTGGGCGCTAAAATCAGCGCATGATCACCAACATCGCGGCCTACCATTTCACGCCCATCGAGGCTCCCGAGGCATTCGCCTCGACGCTTCGCGCACGCGCCGAGGCGCTCTCGCTGCGGGGTTCGGTACTGGTGGCGGGCGAGGGTGTGAACCTGTTCCTGGCCGGCGGGGCGGATGCAATCGAATCCTTCCTCGCCCCGCTGCGCGCAGACGCGCGCTTCGCCGGTCTGCGGGTGAAGTACAGCACCAGCCGGCAGGTGCCGTTCGCACGCCTCAAGGTCAAGGTGAAGCAGGAGATCATCAGCTTCCGCCGTCCCGGCACCACGCCGGAAGACGTGCGGGCCCCCGTCGTCGAACCCCCCACGCTGGCCCGCTGGCTGGAGCAGGGGCATGACGATGCCGGCCGCCGCGTGGTGATGCTGGATACCCGCAACCAGCAGGAGATCGCATACGGCACCTTCACCGGTGCGCTGACGTTGCCGATCGAAAAGTTCACCGACCTGCCGGCGGCACTGGAGCCGCATCGCGAGGCGCTGAAGGACGCCACCGTGGTCAGCTTCTGCACCGGCGGCATCCGCTGCGAGAAGGCTGCGCTGTGGATGCAGGCCGATGGCATGGACAACGTGCTGCAGTTGGACGACGGCATCCTGGGATACTTCGAACAGGCCGGTGGCGCCGGTTACGACGGCGCCTGCTTCGTGTTTGACGAGCGCGTTGCGCTGCGTCCGGACCTCACGCCGCTCGTGGACGACGCGGCCGACGCCGCATGAGTGGCCTGGGCACCCTGAGCTTCGACAACCGCTTCATCCGCGAACTGCCGGGAGATCCGGAGCAGGGATACCGGCGTCGGGAGGTTCGCGGCGCCTTGTGGTCGCCGACCGAGCCCACGCCCGTCGCTGCGCCGACGCTGCTGGCGCATTCGCATGAAGTCGCGGCGCTGCTCGGCCTCGACGATGCCGATGTCGCGTCTCCCGCATTCGCACAGGTGTTCGGCGGCAACACGCTGCTGGCCGGCATGCAGCCTTACGCCGGCAACTATGGCGGCCACCAGTTCGGCAACTGGGCCGGCCAACTGGGCGATGGTCGCGCGATCACGCTGGGCGAGGTGGTCAATGCGCGGGGCGAACGCTGGGAGCTGCAGTTGAAGGGCGCCGGGCCGACACCGTATTCGCGCACCGCGGATGGTCGTGCGGTGCTGCGTTCGTCGATCCGCGAGTTCCTGTGCAGCGAGGCGATGCACCATCTGGGCGTTCCGACCACGCGGGCGTTGAGCCTGGTCGGCACGGGCGAGCAGGTCGTGCGCGACATGTTCTACGACGGCCATCCGAAACCCGAGCCGGGCGCGATCGTGTGCCGCGTGGCGCCGTCGTTCCTGCGCTTCGGCCATTACCAGTTGCCGGCGTCGCGCGGCGACACGGACCTGTTGCGCGCACTGGTGGACTTCACGATCCGGCGCGATTTTCCTCACCTGTCGGGGGAAGGCGAGTCGCTGTACGCCGCGTGGTTCGCCGAGGTCTGCGAACGCACGGCGGTGATGGTGGCGCACTGGATGCGCGTGGGCTTTGTCCATGGCGTGATGAACACCGACAACATGTCGGTGCTTGGCCTGACGATCGATTACGGCCCCTACGGCTGGATCGATAACTACGATCCGGACTGGACGCCCAACACCACCGATGCCCACGGCCGCCGCTATCGCTTCGGTTGGCAACCGCAGGTGGCGGGATGGAACCTGAGCCGCTTCGCGCAGGCGTTGTCGCCGCTGTTTGATGGCGTGGAGCCCTTGCAGGCCGGCCTGCAGCGGTTCGCCGATGCCCATGCACGCGCGCACCGCGACACCACCGCACGCAAGCTGGGGTTGGCCGACTGCCGGGATGACGACATCGAACGGATGGACACGTTGCAGCAGCTGCTGGCACAGGGCGAGATCGACATGACCCTGTTCTTCCGGGCCTTGATGGATGCGGATCCGGCGGATGCATCGCTGTCCGCATTCGATGATGCGTTTTATGACCCAGCCCGTCGCGACGCCGTCGCGCCGGCGTTGCGCCATTGGCTGGTCGAGTACGCGCGCCGCCTCGATGACGAAACGCTGACGCCGGCGGCGCGCCGTGAATGCATGCGCCTGGCCAATCCCCGCTACGTGCTGCGCAACTATCTGGCGCAGCAGGCCATCGATGCCGCCGAAGCGGGCGACCTGTCCGGCGTGCATGCGCTGCTGGACGTGATGCGCAGGCCGTACGACGACCAGCCGGGTCGCGAACGCTATGCCGGGCGTCGCCCCGACTGGGCACGCGATCGCGCGGGTTGTTCGATGCTGTCGTGCAGTTCCTGAGTCGCATCGCTTCCTTGTAGGAGCGACGTCAGTCGCGACCGCACGGTTCGATCTTCCCGATCTAGTTCGTTGTGCACCGAATTTCGGGTGAGCAGAGTTCCGGTGCGTTCTTGCCGCACGGTCGCGACTGACGTCGCTCCTACAACGGCAGACATCGCGGTAGCATGGCCGTCTCCCGCGGAGCTCCCCCATGATCACCGTCCACCATCTCAACAACTCCCGTTCCCAGCGTGTGCTCTGGCTGCTCGAGGAACTTGGGCTGGACTACACGGTGGTGCGTTACCAGCGCGACCCGCAGACCATGCTCGCGCCGCCGGCGCTGATGAAGATCCATCCGCTGGGCAAGTCGCCCGTGGTGGTGGATGGAGAACACGTGTTGGCCGAATCCGGCGCGATCCTCGAGTACCTCGTGGAGCGTTACGACACCGCGCGCCGGTTCGCGCCCTCGCCGGGTACTGCCGAGCATCTGCGCTACCGCTACTGGCTGCATTACGCGGAAGGCTCGGCGATGCCGCCGATGCTGCTCAGCCTGGTGTTCTCCCGCCTGAAGAAGGCGCCGATGCCATTCTTCGCCCGGCCCATCGCGCGCGGTATCGCCGACAAGGCGATGCGGACGTTCGTCGGGCCGCAGGTGAAACTCCACCTGGGCTACATGGAAAGCGAACTGGGCAAGGCGCCGTGGTTTGCCGGGGACCAGTTCAGCGCGGCCGACATCCAGATGAGCTTTCCGGTCGAAGCGGCGGCGGTACGCGCCGGGCTGGAGGCCTGTCCGAACCTCGCCGGATTCCTGCAGCGCATCCACGCGAGGCCAGCCTACCAGCGTGCGCTGGAGCAGGGCGGGCCGTTCGACCTGCTGGGCTAGGCGGGATGCAGCATCCCATGCCGCAGGGTGGAACCGGATCGCCTGCGGCCCCATGACGATGACATCGTCATTGCCGGTGTCCCCATGATCCCTTACTCGCTCCTCGACCTCGCGCCTGTCTGCGAGGGCAGCGATACCACCCAGGCGTTCGTCCACATGCGCGACCTCGCGCAGCATGCCGAGCGCTGGGGTTACACGCGTTACTGGCTGGCCGAGCACCACAACATGCCGGGCATCGCCAGCGCCGCGACGGCGGTCCTGATCGGGCACGTCGCAGGCGCGACATCCACCATCCGCGTGGGTGCTGGCGGCATCATGCTGCCGAACCACTCACCGCTGCAGGTGGCCGAGCAGTTCGGCACACTGGCATCGCTGTATCCGGGCCGCATCGATCTTGGTCTCGGCCGTGCGCCGGGCACCGACCAGGCGACGGCGCGTGCGCTGCGCCGCTATTTCGACAGCGCGGAACAGTTCCCGCAGGACGTGCAGGAACTGCTGCGTTACTTCGAGCCGGTACAGGAGGGCCAGGCGGTGCGTGCCGTGCCGGGCGCGGGCCTCGACGTGCCGGTATGGCTGTTGGGCTCCAGCCTGTTCGGTGCACAGCTCTCGGCCGCGCTCGGCTTGCCGTACGCGTTCGCGTCCCACTTCGCACCCGATGCCATGGACCAGGCGCTGCTGGTGTATCACCGCGACTTCCGTCCATCGAAGCGGCAGGCCCAGCCGCACGCGATGCTCGCGTTGAACGTGGTGGCGGCCGAAACCGATGCCGAGGCAAAACACCTGTTCACCACTCAGCAGCAGGCCTTCGTCAACCTGCGGCGCGGGCGTGCCGGCCTGGTGCCGCCGCCGATCGACGACATCGAAACGTTCTGGGAACCGCACGAAAAAGCGGGCGTGGCGCAGGCGCTGGCCTGTGCCGTCATCGGTAGCCGCGACACCGTGCGCAAGGGCATTGCGGACTTCATCCAGAGGCACCGCCCCGACGAGCTGATGCTGACGGCCAACATCTTCGACCACGAAAAGCGCTTGCGCTCGTTCCAGATCGCGGCCGAAGTCATGCAATCGTAGGGTGGGCCTCGGCCCACCGTCGCACGGGGTCAGACGCGGCGTGCGTCGAGCCGTCGATCATCCTCCGCGCGAGCAGATGCGACACGATGGTGGGCCAAGGCCCACCTACGAGGTGCCTCGTTGGAGGAACGGCACGCGCTCGTACAGCCGGCGCTCTCCGCCGCGCGGATCGTCCTGCATGCTGGATTTTTCGTCGAACACCATCGTCTGGCGCTGCGGCAGCGTGTAAGGCGCCCATTCGGGCAAGCCCGCGTGGTTGGGATCGCCATGGCGGGCAAGGGCGATCAAGGTCTCGCTCATGCGCGAGGCCATCGTGCGCGCACGCGCGTCGTCGCCGGTCTTCGATCCCTCGGCCGCCACGTTGTCGAACACCAGCGGGATGTCGAGCGTGTGGAAGGCACGCAGGCGTCCGCCCTCGGCCGGCGAGCGCCAGTCCAACTGGTAGACCCACGCAGGCGATCCCTGCTTCGCACGCTCCTCGGCTTCGATGACGGCGCCGCGCCAGGAGCGGCCCGCGGTGGTGGCTGCGAAGAACACCTCGGACGGCGTGTAGTCCGGATACAGCCGGCGGTACTCGGCGATCACCACCTCCGGCGACAGGTCCACATACTGCTGCTCGCGCAGCTTCTGCGGCAACTGGTCCCAGGTCAGCACGAAGTTCGCTTCGTCGTTGCCCAGGAACGCGCGCGTCTCATCGCGGGTGTTGCCGATGATCATCGGGATGCGCGCCGACTGCGCCGGCGCATCGGGGTAGAAGGGGTGACGGGGCAGGTTGTGCGTATCCAGTACCGGGCCGAAGTAGAGCGCCGTGTTCTCCACCCGCGACGGATCGCGCACGCGCGCGGCGTCCAGCAGCCGCGCCATCGGCATCGCGAGCAGCGCATCGGTATCGCGTGGGCCGAGACCCAGTTCGGCCAGGAACAGCGCGCTGCGTTGTGCCGCCGCACGCGGACCGGCAGCGGTGACCTGCTGGCCGCTCATCGTCATCGCCTTGTGGAACAGGCCATCTGCCTCCGGCATCGCCATCAGCGTGGCGATCTTGGCACCGCCGCCCGACTGGCCGAACACGGTGACGTTGCCCGCATCGCCGCCGAACTCGTGCGCGTGCTCCCGCACCCACCGCAGGGCGTCGATCAGATCGAGCTGGCCGGCGTTGCCGGCGTCACGCAGGCGCTCGTCGCCGCTCTCGCCCAGGTAGAGGTAGCCGAACGCGTTGAGCCGGTGATTGACGGTGACCACGACGACATCGCCGCGGCGACACAGGTTCACGCCGTCGTACAGCGGGTGCGAGCCGGAGCCGTTGTTGTAGCCGCCACCATGGATGTAGAACAGGATCGGACGCTTGCCGCCATCGCGCAGGGCAGGGCTGTAGACGTTGAGGAACAGGCAGTCCTCACTGACGGGCTGTCCGTCGGCATCGCCGCGCTGGGGTGCGGATGCGCCGTAGCGGGTGGCATCGCGCGTTCCCTTCCAGGCGGCTTCACGCACGGCGCGCTGGAACCGCCGGTTGGCGGTGTCGCCGCCGTAGGGCACGCCGCGGAATACGTGGATGTCGCGATCCACGATGCCTGCGATGCGTCCGCTACGCGTGGTGGCAAGCGAAGACCGGGAGCTTGCCTGCGCGGTGAACAGTCCGGGGCCGAGCAGGCCCGCCATCGCGGAGGTGGCGGTGAGCTGTCGCAGGAAATCGCGGCGCGTGGAAGGGACGGAACGGAACAGATGCATGGAATACCTGTGATGACACCGGTTTCCAAAGGCTAGCAAAGGCGGTCGGGACAGGAACGCCGCAGTGCGTCAGACCGCCATGCCCGCCGCGTGGCCCGAAGCCCAGGCCCACTGGAAGTTGTACCCACCCAGCCAGCCGGTGACGTCGAGGACTTCGCCGACGAAGAACAGGCCTGGCACGTGCTTCGACATCATCGTGCTGCTGGACACGCCATCGGTGTCGACACCTCCGAGGGTCACTTCCGCCGTCCGGTAGCCTTCGGTGCCGCTGGCGACCAGCGGCCAGCCAGCCAGGAGCGCTGCCGCTTCCTTGAGTTGCGGCGTGTTGAGCTGCTTCATCGGCCGGTTGGGTAGCCAGACCTCGCACAGGCGCTGGGCAAAGCGGCGCGGAAGCGCGTCGGAGAGGACCGTCTTCAGTTCGGCATCGGGGCGCTGTTTCTGCTGCGACTGCAGCCAGTCCAGCGCGTCGCGGTCCGGCAGCAGGTCCAGTCGCAGGTCGTCGCCAGGCTGCCAGTACGACGAGATCTGCAGGATCGACGGACCGCTGACACCGCGGTGGGTCAGCAGCATGAAGTTGCGGAAACGCGCCTTGCCGCATCGGGCTTCCACCGGGAGTGCGACCCCGCTCAGGTCGGCCAGCCGCTCCTGGTGTTTGCCGCTGAGCGTCAGTGGGACCAGTCCCGCACGCGTGGGCAGCACGGCGTGTCCGAACTGCTTCGCCAGTTCGTAGCCGAAGCCGGAGGCGCCCATGCTGGGGATAGACAGGCCGCCGGTGGCCACCACCAGCGATGGTGCGGCGAAACGGCCCAGTGGCGTATCGATGCGGAACACGCCGCTGTCGTGGTGGACCTGCTGCACGCTGCAGCCCGTCTCGATGCGTACGCCTGCGGCCACGCATTCGTCCACCAGCATCTTCACGATGAGCTTGGACGACACGTCGCAGAACAGCTGCCCCAATTCCTTTTCATGGAACGCGATCCGATGGTGCTGGACCAGTTCGATGAAGTCGCCCGGCGTGTAGCGCGCCAGCGCCGACTTGCAGAAATGCGGATTGGCCGACAGGAAGTTGGCAGGCGTGGTGCCGGTATTGGTGAAGTTGCAGCGCCCGCCACCGGACATCAGGATCTTCTTGCCGACCTTGTTGGCGTGTTCGATGACCAGCACGCGCAGGCCACGCTGGCCCGCCGTGAGCGCGGTCATGAGACCGGCCGCGCCGCCGCCGATCACCAGTACGTCGTGGGTGCGCGCCATGCGCTCAGGCGGCCCGCGCGAGCCCCGACTGGCGGATCGCGGGGATGACGCTGACCACGCGATCATCGGTCATCCACTGCATTTCGCCATCCTGGATCATCACGTTGAACCGCATGCTGCGCACCATCAGCGCGGTAAGTGCATCCACCGCCTCCGGGGCGATGTCGAGCACGGTCAGATTGCGGTGGCGGGCCAGCAGCGCTGCATTCTTGTCCCACCAGAGATCGGCCGCGCGGCCGCCGTAGTTGACCACGGTGACCTCGCGCGCACGTCCGCAGGCCTTGCGGATCCGGGATTCGTCCGGCTGGCCCAGGTCGATCCACTGCTCGATCAGGCCGGTGTAGTCCTTGCGCCAGAGGTCGGGTTCCTCTTCGTTGCTGAGGCCCTTCCCGAACTCCAGCCGGTCCTCGGCCAGCAGTGCGAAGGCGAGCAGGCGCACCATCAGTCGCTCGTCGGTCTCCGACGGGTGCTGGGCCAGGGTCAGGCCGTGGGCACCGTAGTAATGGCGGTCCATGTCGCTGATCTGGAGTTCGGCTTTGACGACGGTGGACTTGAGGGCCATGGTGGGGGATCGGGCAAAGGGGCGTCATGATACGCCGCATGGAGGGGCGCTCCCCGAATGCCGGCAACCGGTCAGCTGGACCGCTCGGACCTCCCTGTTCAGCTTGTGAGCGGGAAGGATTCGCTTTTCTCCGGAAACCCCGGTAGAGTGCCGGCACTGTGCTTGCCAGGGTCACCGTGAATCGTGAGCCTGATGCGGTAGATACATCTGCTACATCTTCCCGCTTTACCAACGCCTGCAAACCCAGTCCCGTCCCGGTCACATGCCGGGGTTGTGGTCCTTTCATCCATGTTTCAGGAGTTAGTAAAGATGTCTGATCGTCAGACCGGTACCGTCAAGTGGTTCAACGACGCCAAGGGCTTCGGCTTCATCACCCCGCAGAGCGGCCCCGACCTGTTCGTGCACTTCCGCTCGATCCAAGGCAATGGCTTCAAGTCGCTGAAGGAAGGCCAGGCGGTCTCCTTCGTCGCCGTGCAGGGCCAGAAGGGCATGCAGGCCGACCAGGTGCAGCCGCTGTAATCCAGCGCTGAACCCTACGGTTCAAGAAAACGCCGGTGCGCAAGCGCCGGCGTTTTTGTTTGTGGGCCCGCCGGAATGGCGGGGCGTGAGCCGGGGGGGCGGTGCATCTACAGCCATTGCCGTCATTCCAGCGCAAGCTGGAATCCAGTGGCCATCAGCAAGAGAGTTCTCGCCGCTCAGCAGGGAAGGCAACAGCAAGATGGGTCCCAGCTTTCGCTGGGACGACGGCACCGGACATGTCAGAGCCGAGTTCACGCCGTCATTCCAGCGCACGCTGGAATCCATTGACCATCAGCAAGGCAGTTCTCGCCGCTGAGCTTGGAAAGCAACAGCAAAATGGGTCCCAGCTTTCGCTGGGACGACGGCACGGGACATGTCAGAGTTGAGTTCACGCCGTCATTCCAGCGCACGCTGGAATCCATTGGCCATCAGCAAGAGAGTTCTCGCCGCTTAGCTTGGAAAGCAACAGCAAGGTGGGTCCCAGCTTTCGCTGGGACGACGGCACGGGACATGTCAGAGTCGAGTTCACGCCGTCATTCCAGCGCACGCTGGAATCCATTGACCATCAGCAAGACAGTTCTCGCCGCTCAGCAGGGAAGGCAACAGCAAGATGGGTCCCAGCCTTCGCTGGAACGACG
The DNA here is from genome assembly GCF_946886695.1 of uncultured Pseudoxanthomonas sp. Next base: position 55,302 of record NZ_CAMPJD010000026.1, read on the forward strand.
TCCCCGGTCATGCCAGCTAGGTTCATGCCGTCATTCCAGCGCACGCTGGAATCCATTGACCATCAGCAAGGCAGTTCTCGC
>NZ_CAMPJD010000027.1 GCF_946886695.1 uncultured Pseudoxanthomonas sp.
TCCACCATCGCTTTCCTGGTGCTGGCCCTGGGCCTGACCTTCGCCTGGGTGGCGGCGGGGGCGGTGTTGGATCGTCGGGGAGGTTCGACATCGCGGGTTCCTGCGTCGTGGGATGCCGGTGGGACGCCCGGGCGCCGGATTTATTCCCCGTGCTGCGCGGGGACGTCCGGATGGGGGCGCGAGAGGGAATAATCCGGGCGTTGGTGCGTCCTATCGACACGCGCCCAATGGCCTGACCATGCCTGCCCGACCCCCCCCGCTGGATGACGAGACCCTGCACGCGCTGATCCCGCGCCTGCGCCGGTTCGCGCGCTCGCTGGCGTCCGATGCGGCGGCCGCCGATGATCTGGTCCAGACCACGCTGGAGCGCGCGCTGACGCGTGGTGCCGACATGCGCGAACCCGCGGCGCTGCAGGCCTGGCTGTTCTCGGTGCTGTACCGCGCCTTCGTCGACGAACATCGGCGCGCGGTACGCTGGAAGCGCATCGCACGGTTGTTCTCGGCCGAAGATGAAGCATCGCCGCCCCCACCTGACCGGGTGTTCGACGCGCGCACCTCATTGGCAGGCTTCGCCAGCCTGACGCCCGAGCAACGCGCGCTGCTGATGCTGGTGAGCGTGGAAGGTCTGGCCTACCGCGAGGCCGCCGATGCGCTGGGCATCCCGGTGGGCACGGTGATGTCGCGCTTGTCGCGCGCGCGCCGGGCGCTGCGCGCGATGCAGGAGGAAACGCCGCCCACGTCCGCCCTGAAGGCCTTGCGATGACCATCAAGACCCTGCACGACGCACCCGCGGACGACGAACTGCATGCCTACGTCGACGGCCGGCTCGATCCCGCGCGCCGTGCGGCCGTCGTGGCCTGGCTGGAGGCGAATTCCGAGCGTGCGGCGCAGGTTGAAGGCTGGAAGCGCGATGCCGAACGCCTGCGTGTGCTGGCCGCGAATCCCGAGCATTGGGTGCCGAACGCGGCGCTGACACCCGCACAGGTCAGGCGCGGCCTGCAGGCCCGGCGCCGCCGGCGCATGGGCATCGCTGCGTCATGGGTGTTTGCGTTCGTCATCGGCGGCGGCGCGGGCTGGCAGATGCGCGACCTGCACCCGGCGCCGTCGAGCCTGCCCATGGCCGACGCGGTGGCCGCATACCGCCAGTTCGCCGAGGCCGATGCGCCGCCGATGGAATTCGACACGGCCCGTGCGGACGATCTGCAGCGCTGGCTGCAGCGTCACTTCGGCGAGGCCGGACGGGTGCCCGATCTCAGCCAGGCCGGTTACCGGCTGATGGGCGGTCGTCTGCTGTCCACCGAACAGGGCGCCGCCGCGATGCTGGTTTACCAGGATGGGTCGGGCGCACGGGTGGGCTTCTATCTGCGGCCGCGAGGCCGGCTGGCGGGCGACGGCCAACGCCGCGATGGCGACCTGCTGGCGCAGTACTGGTCGCATCGCGGCACCAGCTTCGCGCTGGTCAGTGACGCCGCCGATGCCGCTGCGCGGGCGTTGCCACGTCTGCTGGAGAACGGTTGACCGACGGTGCGGCCCCGGTCGGGCCGCACCTGCTGCCACTCAACGCGGCTTCACGAACCGCAGCGTCATGCGATCGCTTTCGCCGATGGCCTGGTACTTCGCGCGATCCGCTTCCGGATGGTTGTTGGACGGCGGCAGGGTCCACACGCCATTCGGGTGGTCCTTGGTGTCCTTCGGGTTGGCGTTGACCTCGCTCTTCGCGTCAAGGCGGAAGCCGGCGGCTTCGGCCAGCGCGATCACCTGCGCCTCGCTGACGTAGCCACTCTTGTCGTCGGCCGCCACGTCCTGGTTCGCCCGGTGCTCCACCACGCCCAGCACGCCGCCGGGCTTGAGCGCGGCGAAGAAGCCCTTGAACATGCCTTCGGCCTGATTGGCGCTGCGCCAGTTGTGCACGTTGCGGAAGGTCAGCACCACGTCGGCGGAGCCTGCGGTGCCGAACACCGGCGCGGCCGGGTCGTACTTCACCGTCGTGGCCTTGCCGTACTGCGCGGGACCCTCGGTGAACTTCTTCTGCAGGCCGTCGACGCTGCGCTGGTAGTAGTTGCGGCTCTTCTCGGAGACCGTGGCGGGGTCGACCACGGCGGCGACATACTGGCCATCGGTTTCCAGGTATGGCGCCAGGATCTCGGAGTACCAACCACCGCCGGGCGTGATCTCGACCACGGTCTTCGTCGGCGACACGCCGAAGAACGACAGCGTCTCTCTCGGATGGCGGTAGACGTCGCGCGCCACGTTCTTCGGGTCGCGCCAGTCGCCTTTCAGCGCGGCATCCAGTGCAGCGGCGTCGGCGGCAGGCAGTGCCTGCGCGGTGTCCGCGGGCTTGGCCGGCGATGCGGCGAACGATGGTTGCGATGCGGCAAGTGCGGCCACGAGCGCCAGGGACAGTGGAACAATGCGGATCGTCATGCGTCAGCCCTCCAGAAAGGTGCGCGGAGCCTAGCACGCAGTCTGTTCACGGGGCATCGCGGCCACCGCAGGCTCTGCACGCTTCGTCGCATCCATGCGCCTTCGCTAGACTGCAGGGGTCACTGACACCGGAAATGCCTCATGGGCCACCACGGCGAAGACCGCAACACCCGCATCGTGCTGGCCGCGCGTCCGCAGGGCGAACCGACCGCAGACGACTTCCGCCTCGAATACGCGCCGCTGCCCGTGCCCGGCGAGGGCCAGGCACTGCTGCGCAACCGCTACCTGTCGCTGGATCCTTACATGCGTGGGCGGATGAATGCCGGTCGGTCGTATGCGAAGCCGGTCGAGATCGGCGAGGTGATGGACGGCGGCACGGTGTCGGAGGTTATCGCTTCGCGTCATCCCGACCTCCAGGTCGGCGACGTGGTGCTGGCGCACGGCGGCTGGCAGACACATGCCGTTGCCGATGGCGGGGTGCTGAAGCGCAAGCTGGATGCGCGTGCCGCGCCACTGACCACCGCGCTGGGCGTGCATGGCATGCCGGGATTCACCGCCTACGTCGGCCTGCACGAGATCGGCAAGCCGCAGCCCGGCGAAACCGTCGTGGTCGCCGCGGCTAGCGGCCCGGTCGGTGCGACCGTGGGACAGATCGCGAAGCTGCAGGGCGCGCGTACCGTGGGCATCGCCGGCGGCGAAGCCAAGCGCGCCTACCTGCGCGACGAGCTCGGCTTCGACGTGGCGCTGGACCATCGTGCGCCGGACTTCGCCGAGCAGCTGCGCGCCGCCTGTCCCGACGGCATCGACGTCTACTTCGAGAACGTCGGCGGCGTGGTGTTCGATGCGGTGGTGCCATTGCTCAACGACTTCGCCCGCATCCCCGTCTGCGGACTGGTCGCGCACTACAACGACACCGCACTGCCGCCCGGTCCCGACCGCATGCCATGGCTGATGAGTCAGATCCTGACCCGCCACCTGACCGTGCGCGGCTTCATCCAGCACGACTTCATCGCGCTGTATCCACAGTTCCTGCGCGAGATGGGCGGGTGGCTGGCGGACGGAAAAATCCGTTACCGCGAGGATGTCGTGGAGGGCCTGGAGAACGCACCGCGCGCGCTGATCGGCCTGCTGCGCGGGGAGAATTTCGGCAAGGTGGTGGTGAAGCTGTAGAGCACCGTCTTCCCCGTGAAAACGGGGATCCAGTGCCTCCGCTTTCGCCGGTACAAAGTCGCTGGGTTCCCGCATTCGCGGGAATGACGAAAAACTATGTGCTCGCCGCCACCGGCAGGCTGACATTCATCAGCGTGGGGTCGTCCGGATCCAACCTCACCTGAAAGCCCAGGCTTTCGCACATCGCCAGCATGGTGCGGTTCTCGCGCAGCACCTGGCCTTCGATGAGTTTCAGGCCTTGCCACTGCGCGTACTCGATCATGATCTGCATGAGTTTCCAGCCGATGCCGTGACCCTTGAGGTCCGAGCGCACCAGGATGCCGTATTCGCCTTTCTCGTAGTTCGCGTCGGCGTGCAGGCGAACTGCGCCGAGCATCTCGTGCGTATCCGGATGCACCGCGACCAGTGCGATCGAGCGTGCATAGTCCAGCTGGGTCAGGCGCGCGATGAATTCGTGACTGAAGTAGCGCACGGACTGGAAGAAGCGCAGGCGCAGGTCTTCGTCGGTCACGTGGGTGAAGAACTCGCGGAACATCGCGTCGTCTTCCGGCCGTACCGGGCGCACCAGCGCCGGCCTGCCATCGGCGAGGTCGATGGTCCGCTCCCATTCCTTCGGATACGGGAAGATCGCGAAGCGCGGATGGCCACGGCCCTTGTGCAGCGCGCGTCCGCGCGCAAGCGCGATGCGCGCGTCCACGGCCACCACGCCATCGCGGTCCGCCAGCAGCGGGTTGATGTCGAGTTGCTGGATCTCGGGGATATCGGCGGTCAGCTGCGCCAGTTTCACCAGTACCAGTGCCACCGCACGTTCATCGGCGGCTGGCACGTCGCGGTAGGCCTTCAGCACGCGCGAGACCCGCGTGCGTGCGATCAGCTCGTGCGCCAGACGCAGGTCCAGCGGCGGCAGGGCGACGGCCTGGTCGTTGATCACTTCCACGGCGGTGCCGCCACGGCCGAACGCGATCACCGGACCGAATACGGGATCATCGGCGATCCCGGCGATCAGCTCGCGTGCCTTGGGCCGCAACACCGTCGGTTGTACCAGCACGCCTTCGATGCGTGCCTCGGGCCGGCGCTCGCGTGCGCGCTGCAGGATGTTGGTCGTGGCTTCGCGCACGGCATTGGCGTTCGGCAGGTTCAGACGGACGCCATCGACGTCCGACTTGTGCGGGATATCGGGCGACAGGATCTTCACCGCCACCGTCGCACCTTCTGCCAGCAGCGGCGCTGCGATGCGGGCGGCATCCTCTGCGTCGATGGCCCGCCACAGTGGCGCCATCGGGATGCCGTACGCCGCGAGCAGCTGCGTGGTGGCCAGTGGATCCAGCCAGGTCTGGCCGGCATCCAACGCAGCATCGACCAGCGTGCGCGCGGTGGCCACGTCGGGACTGAAGTCTTCCGGCAGGCTGGGCGGCGTCTCCATCAGCGCGGCCTGCACCTCGCGGTGGCGGACCAGGTGCATGAAGCCGGCCACGGCGTCGGACTCGTTCGGATAGCGCGGCACCTGCGCGGCGTCGAGGACGGCTTCGGCCTGCGGGTCGTTGCCCAGCCATACGGTGAAGACCGGTTTGCGCGCCCCCTGTGCCGGCCGCTGCGAGAGCACGCGGGTGACCGCGTTGGCCGCCTCCGACGACGAGGACAGCACGGTCGGCACGTTGACTGCCAGCAATGCATCGTTGCCGGGATCGGCGAGCAGGGCTTCGATCGTGGCGGCGTAACGGTCCGCATCGATGTCGGTCAGCAGGTCGACCGGATTGGTACGCGACCAGCCGACGGGCAGGATGCGATCCAGTGCCTCGCGCGTGGCGTCGGAAAGCGTGGCCAGCGTGCCGCCCTGCTCGTACAGGTGATCGACGGACAGCGCGCCCACGCCACCCCCGTTGGTCAGGATGGCGAGCCGCCGACCCTGGAACGGACGCACCTGGCCCAGCGTGCGTGCAGCGGCGAACAGTTCATGCAGCGAGCGCACGCGCAGCAGGCCGGCGCGACGGAACGCCGCGCCGTAGACTGCGTTCGGGCGTGCCAGGTTCTGCGTGTGCGTGCTGCCGGCCGGCGTGACCTGCGCGCGCCCGCTGTGGCCGGATTTCACCACCACCACCGGCTTGGTGCGTGCGGCGGCGCGTGCGGCCGACATGAACTTGCGTGCGTCGCGGATGGCTTCCACGTACAGCAGGATCGCGCGCGTGCGGGTGTCCGTGGCGAAGTAGTCCAGCAGGTCGGCGAAATCCACGTCCAGCGCATCGCCCAGCGACACGACGGCGGAGAAGCCGACCGGCTGGCTCATGCTCCATTCCACCAGGCCGCCGGAGATCGCGCCCGACTGAGAAATCAGCGCGAGGTCGCCGGCCTTCGGAAAGCGGCTGGCGAGGCTGGCGTTGAGGCGCGCGTGCGGGGCGATCACGCCCAGGCAGTTCGGACCTAGCACGCGCAGACCTTTCTCGCGTGTGAGGGCTTCGAGTTGCGCGGCGGGCGAACCGGGGCCGCTGCCCATCGCGGCGGTCAGCACCACGACGGCGCCGGCCCCCTTTTCCGCCGCTTCCGTCGCCAGCTGCGGCACGGTCGCCGCTGGCGTGGCGATCACCACCAGGTCCGGCGTCCACGGCAGGTCGCGCAGATGCCGCACGGTCGCAACACCGTCCATCGGGGTCGGGTGTTTGTTCACCAGCCCGATCTGGCCCTCGAAGCCACCAGCGCGCAGGTTCTCGATCACCGCACGACCCACCGACCGCGGCCGTGACTGGCTGCCCACTACCGCCACGGCACGCGGCCGGAAGATCGAATCGAGACGGTAGGTGCTCATGGCAGGACAGCGTTCTCCGGATGCCGGCAAGGGTAGCGCGATGCGTGTTGAGTCCGCATGCGCGTGGTCACGCCAACTTCAACGCATCCGGGTAAGGCGCAGTATCCGGGTAGTCGCCGTCGGCGAGGTGCGACTGGAGGTCGCGCCACCAGGCGGGACGGAACAGGTCGCCGTGCGCGGCCTTCAAGGCCTTCGCCTGCAGTTCGGGCAGGCCCAGGAATTGCGGGAAGCGCTCGGGGAACACGTCGCCCGCGTCCACGTGGAACCAGGGACTGTCTGCCATCTGTTCCTCGTACGTGGCCGGTTGCGGCCAGTCGCGGAACCGGCAGTCGGTGAGCAGGCGGAGTTCGTCGTAGTCGTAGAACACGACGCGGCCGTGGCGCGACACGCCGAAGTTCTTCAGCAGCATGTCGCCGGGGAAGATGTTGTTGCGCGCCATGTCCTTGATCGCCTGCCCGTAGTCGAGCGCGGCGGCGCGTGCGGCTTCGGCCTTCTGCTCGCGCAGGTAGAGATTGAGTGGGCGCAGCCGCCGTTGCACGTAGCAGAGGTGGATCACCAGGTCGTCGCCGTCCTCGCTGAGGCTCTGGCCGCAGCTCTCACGCAATTCCCGTAGAAGTTCAGGCGAAAACCGCTCGCGCGGGAAGCGCAGGAACCGGAACGCCTGCGTATCCAGCAGCCGGCCGACGCGGTCCAGATGGAAGACCAGGTCGTACTTGTCCTCCACGTCCTGCCGGCTCATCGCCTTGGGATAGGCGAAGCGGTCGCGGATCACCTTGAACACCAGCGGGTAGCTCGGCAGCGTGAACACCGCCATCACCATCCCCGGCGTGCCCTCGGCATGCACCAGCCGTTCGTCGGGATGCGCGGCGAAATGATGGAAGAACGTCCGGTAGCGCTCCGTCTTGCCCTGCTTGGCGCGGCCGAGCACGGTGTAGATCTCGTCGATCGGCTTGCCCGGCAACAGCGAACGCAGGAACACCACCGCGTCGCCGACCGTCGTCAGGTCGGCATGGAAATAGCTGCGCGAGGTGCCGAACAGGTGTGCCACGTCGCCGCGATGAGTCAGCACCGCTTCGGCCTTCAGCTGTCCGCCGTCGTTGATCAGGGCGATGACACAGGGCGAGAACCGGTGTTCGCCGAACACGCGGCCCACCAGATAGGCACGCCGTTCGCGGTAGAACACGGTGTCCAGCAGCTCGATGCCGCGTACCGGGTTCGCGCCCCAGTGCGCCAGGTCGTCCTGCAGCCGCACCGCGATCGCCGCCGCGCAGCGCGTGCGGTGCGCGTAGGGAACGTCGAAACCGTAGTCCGCCAACACGCGTGCGAAGGTGTCGGTCGGCCGCTGCTCGGACACCGCGTAGCTGTGGCGCGCGACCGGGTGGGTGATGGCGTCGGTGGGTTCGACATCCAGCGCCACGAACTCAAGCGCCGGATCCACGCCGCGGATACGCAGGAAGCGCCGGCCGAGTGTGTTGTAGAACGTCTTGTAGAGCTCGCGGTCGATCTGTCCGGCGACCAACCTTTCGAACGCCGTACGCGCGGCGATCCACAGCGTCCGGTCATGGGCCTGTCCCAGCAGTACCGACTGCAGCCGCAGCGCGCACTCGGCGATGCACTGGTCGTACAGTTCGATGCGTTCCACCGCATCGGCACGGGTGCCCGCCCAGTCCATCGTCTCGAACCGGCCCTTCGCGCGCTGCGTGATCTCCGCGAACCGCGCGTGGTAGTCCGCGAACGCGTCGTGGATAAGGCGGGCGATGGCGTCGTCGTGGACCATGCGCGCGATGTTAGCCGCCGTCCGCTGGAGTCATCGCTCCACCGCGATGCCCGCCTGTTCCAGCAACCAGCCACGTACCTTGCGGAAGCCGGGATGCGCGAGGCTGCGTTCGGGATAGACCAGGTAGTGCGCGAAGTCGGCCTGCAACCGCTTCTTCGTCAGCGTCACCAGCCGGCCCGCCTTCACCAGCGGTTCGGCCAGCGTCCAGCGCGCCAATGCCACGCCGACGCCCTGCGCTGCGGCCTGGTGCAGCGTCTCGGTGTCGTCGAACTGCGCCACGTAGCGCGCGGGCGGTTGCCCGCCGAAGTGCTCGAACCAGTCTTTCCAGCGATTGGCGGGGTCGCCGAGCAGTGGCAGCTTCGCCATCTGGTCCGGCGCCGGCCTGCCGTGCTTCTTCACCAGCGCGGGACTGGCCACCGGCGTGATCCATTCGTGGAACAGGAACTCGGCATGCACGTTCTGCCAGCGGCCGGCCCCGAGGCGCAGCGCCAGGTCCACGGGTTCGCGCTCGAAGTCGACCACGTGCGTGCTCGACTGCAGGTTGAGGCCCAGTTCCGGATGCGCGGCGAGAAAGGCGGGCAGGCGCGGTACCAGCCATGCGGTCGCCATCGACGGGATCAGGCTCAGCGTGACCGTGTGGTCGTTGCGCAAGGTCGCGCGACGCAGGGCATGGTCGATGGTATCGAGCGGGCCCGAGATCGCATCGAACAGGCGCTGTCCGTCCGGCGTCAGTTCCACACCGCGCGGTCCACGTGCGAGCAGCTTGTGGCCCAGGCGCTGCTCCAGCAGTCGCATGCGATGGCTGAGCGCGCTGACGGTGAGGTGCATGGCCTCGGCCGCGCGCGTCAGGTTGCGCAGGCGGGCAGCGGTGACGAAGGCGTCCACCTGGTCCAGCGGCAGCCGGCTCATCTTGAATCCACCTCAAGGCTGGGTTGCGGAGGTTTCGCTTTTTCAGTGCCGATGATGCGCCTAGCTTGGTAGTCCTTCAAGCCGGAAGCCGGCGCCACGGAGCAGTCCCATGCAAGACGAAACACGGAAACAGTGGTGGCAGCAGCTGGGTGGCATGAGCCAGGGCATGTTGTTCCTGCACGGCCATGTCGCCCACCCCGTCGCGCCTCCGCAGGCGCAGGAGGACCGTCTTCATCACGTGCATGACGTGGCAGGCAAGGTCCGGCACCGGCGTGCGCTGGAACGATTGAGCGCACGCCGGCTGCGCGCGATGACCTCGCTGTCGTTGTTCCGTTGATCAGCGTCAGGGAGCAAGGTCTCCCTGTAGGAGCGACGTGAGTCGCGACCGGAATCCTGCCGTTCTCGCACACTGTCCGGCGGCCAAACCGTGCGGTCGCGACTCACGTCGCTCCTACAACGGCCTGCGGCACGTGCTTTGACTCACGCCTTCACGTAGACCCAGGCATCACGACCGGACTTCAGGCGCACCTGCACGCGCTGGTAATCCGCGACCTCGTATCGGTCGGCAGCTGCGAGTTCTTCGGCGCTGATGCGGAAGACGGCGCCGGCCACTTCGTCGGCGGGGTCGCCGCTGGGGCTGACGATGGGATGGAAGCGTTCACCGCTGGCCGTCAGCACGGCAGGGTCGGTGATTTCCACCATCGTCCGCGTGTAGCCGGGCATCGCATCTGGCTCGCCGTCCAGCCGGCGGCCGAAGGACGACCGCTGCACGCTTTCCAGCTGCAGCGTTCCGTACGAGAAAAGGAGGATGTTGCGGGTGTCTTCCATCGTGTCGCAACAGAGCTGCAGGAGGGGCTTTGGCCTCGACCACCGATCCAGCGTTGTTCCTGTCGGGGCTAAAGCCCCTCCTACAGTGGAGATCGCAGACTGGAAACACAACGCCCGGCAGAGGCCGGGCGTCGGATGCAGCGGTGAGGTGTTTGACGTCAGGCAGACAGCGTCGCGAGCGTGTCGTTGAAGGTCTTGCTGGGACGCATCGCGGCCGCGGTCTTCGCGAGGTCGGGGTGGTAGTAGCCGCCGATGTCCAGCGCCTTGCCCTGCGCGCCATTCAACTCGCCGAGTATCGTGGCTTCGTTGTCGGCCAGGGCCTTCGCCAGCGGCGCGAACGTCGCTTTCAGCTCGGTATTCTCGTCCTGCGCGGCCAGCGCCTGCGCCCAGTACAGGGCCAGGTAGAAGTGACTGCCGCGGTTGTCGAGTTCGCCGACCTTGCGCGCGGGCGAACGGTTCTCGTCGAGGATGCGGCCGTTGGCCACGTCCAGCGCGTTGGCCAGCACCTTGGCCGGCGTGTTGAGGTAGCGCTGGCCCAGGTGTTCCAGCGATGCCGCCAGCGCGAGGAACTCACCCAGCGAATCCCAGCGCAGGTAGTCCTCTTCCACGAACTGCTGCACGTGCTTCGGCGCGGAGCCGCCGGCACCGGTCTCGAACAGGCCGCCACCGGCCATCAGCGGCACGATCGACAGCATCTTCGCGCTGGTGCCGAGTTCCATGATCGGGAACAGGTCGGTCAGGTAGTCGCGCAGTACGTTGCCGGTCACCGAGATGGTGTCCTCGCCCTTGCGGGTGCGCGCCAGCGATACCTTCATCGCGTCGACCGGCGCCAGGATGCGGATGTCCAGCGCATCGATGGTGTAGTCCTTCAGGTACTGCTCGACCTTGGCGATCACCTGCGCATCGTGCGCACGGTCCTTGTCCAGCCAGAAGATCGCCGGCGTCCTGCTCAGGCGCGCGCGGCCGACGGCCAGCTTCACCCAGTCCTGGATCGGCGCGTCCTTGGTCTGGCACATGCGCCAGATGTCGCCGGCTTCCACCTTCTGCTCGAACACCACCTTGCCGGCGTCGTCGGTTACGCGCACGGTGCCGTCGGTGGGGATCTGGAAGGTCTTGTCGTGGCTGCCGTACTCCTCGGCCTTCTGCGCCATCAGGCCGACGTTGGGCACGCTGCCCATGGTGGCCGGGTCGAACGCGCCGTTGGCGCGGCAGTCGTCGATCACCGCCTGGTAGATGCCGGCGTAGCAGCGGTCGGGGATGACGGCCTTGGTGTCCTGCAGCTTGCCTTCGGCGTTCCACATCTTGCCGGAGTCGCGGATCATCGCCGGCATCGAAGCATCGACGATCACGTCGCTCGGCACATGCAGGTTGGTGATGCCCTTGTCGGAGTTGACCATCGCCACGGCGGCGCTGTCCGCATACACGGCCTGCAGGTCGGCCTTGATGGCCTCCTGCTGGTCGGCCGGCAGTGCGCCCAGGCGGCCATACAGGTCGCCGATGCCGTTGTTGGCATCGAAGCCGATCTGCTCCAGCACGGCGGCATGCTTGGCCAGCGCGGCCTTGTAGAACTCGTTGACGGCCACGCCGAACATGATGGGGTCGGAGACCTTCATCATCGTGGCTTTGAGGTGCAGCGAGAACAGCACACCCTTGGCCTTCGCATCGGCGATCTCGGCGGCGACGAACGCGGCCAGCGCCTTGCGGCTCATCGAGGCGGCATCGACAATCTCGCCAGCCGTCACCTTCACCTTGTCCTTCAGCACGGTGACCGTGCCGTCGGCGGCAACCAGTTCGATCTTCAATGCGCCATCGGCCGCCAGCGTGGCCGATTGTTCGCTGCCGAAGAAATCACCGGACGCCATGCGCGCGACGTGCGACTTCGAATCGCTGCTCCACGCGCCCATGCGGTGCGGGTGCTTGCGGGCGAAGTTCTTGACCGACAGCGGTGCGCGACGATCCGAGTTGCCCTCGCGCAGCACCGGGTTCACCGCGCTGCCCTTGACCTTGTCGTAGCGCGCCTTGGCGTCCTTTTCCTTGTCGTCCTTTGGCTCGTCCGGGTAGTCCGGCAGCGGGTAGCCCTGGGATTGCAGCTCCTTGATGGCGGCCTTCAGCTGCGGCACCGAGGCGCTGATGTTGGGCAGCTTGATGATGTTGGCTTCCGGCTGCGTGGCCAGTTGGCCCAGTTCGGCCAGGTCGTCGGTGATCTTCTGCGTGTCGGCCAGATACTCGGGGAACTGCGACAGGAGGCGGCCGGCCAGCGAGATGTCGCGGGTCTCCACGGTGATGCCGGCGGGGGCGGTGAACGCCTCGACGATGGGCAGCAGCGACTGGGTGGCGAGGAACGGGGCTTCATCGGTGAGGGTGTAGATGATGCGGGGCGTATCCGACATGGGGATCAGGACTCTCGACAAGGGGCGATGGGGAAATCAGCACGCCATTGTCGCGCGCCGCCGCACGCAGGGCAAAACGAGGGGGTATGGATGCCGGCGTCGCATGCCGCACCTGTCCCGGGACAGGCGCGTCGCGGTCGGAGCGGTTGCGGTCGAGACGGTCCGTCAGTCCAAGCGCCGCGCAAAAAAAGCGGGCGTGGATTCCTCCACGCCCGAGCTTGCCCCACACACGTGGGAGAGAGACTTGCCTTGCGGATTACTTGACTTCGATTTCCTGGGTCATGCCGACCGGCTGGCCGTTCAAGGTCACGTCGACCTTGTACTTGCCGGCGGGCCAATCTGTGGCCTTGGTGAACTCGATGTTGGTAGTGCCAGCGTCTTCGGCCTTGACGGTCGTGGACTGCTTGCCGGCTTCCTGGCCGTCCTGGAAGGTCAGCTTGGCGTCAATGGTGGCATCGGCCGGTGTGGTGGCATCGGTCTTGACCGACACGATGATCTTGTCCTTGACGCCGAACATGCCGACGGCGGCGACGGACTTGTCCGCGGCAATCGTGTTGCCGACCGTCACACTGGTTGCGCTGACCGGCATGGGCGCAGGTACGGGCTCGGCGGGTGCGGGCGCCGGCTCAACGGCGGCCGGCGGCGCGACGACGGGCTCTTCTTTCTTTTTGCAGCCGACCAGGGCGACGGTGCCGACCAGCGCGGCGGCCAGGGCATAGGAGATGCGGTTCTGCTTCATGGGTTCGATCCTTCTGAAAAAGTGGGGGGCGATCAGGCGTCAGCGGGTTTGGGCGGCAGCTTGATGACCTGCCCGGGGAAGATGCGGTCCGGATCGTCGATAGTGTCGCGATTGGCTTCGAAGATCTGCTTCCACGCATTGGCGCTGCCGAGATGTTCCTTCGCGATCTTGGAGAGCGTGTCGCCCTTCTCGATCGTATAGGTCTGCTGACCCACGATCTCCTCGGTGCTCTCGACGCGCGCAGTGACGTCTGAGAAATCCGCTTTCTCGACGATCTGCTCGGTCGATGTCACCTTGGCGCTGACGTCTGAAAAGTCAGCCTTCTTTTCTGTGCTCATTGCAACCACCCTTCCTGGCGGGCTGTGGGATGAGCAAGCGTTGCACGTACGTTGTTAAGAAACCATAGCGCGGGCGTGAAATGGGCTCTATTGTTACCTGAGTAACTTTACTGTCGTACGTCGCGCTTCATGAGCGGTGCATTCATGTCCGACGTTGCCCGCCACGGGTTGATGTCCAGGCCGCCGCGCCGTGTGTAGCGCGCTTCGACGGACAGCGACGAAGGTCGGCAGTGCGCCAGTACGTCATGGAAAATCCGTTCGACGCATTGTTCGTGGAATTCAGCGTGGTCGCGGAAGCTCACCAGGTAGCGCAACAGCTCGAAACGGTCGATGCGCGGCCCGTGGTAACGGATCACCACCGTGGCCCAGTCGGGCTGGCCGGTGACGGGGCAGTTCGACTTCAGCAGTTCGGATGACAGTGCTTCTTCGACCTGCTGTTCTGGATCGGCGGCGAGAAAATCGGCGCGCGGTGGACCGTAATGGTCTATCTCCACGTCCAGCCCGTCGATCGATTCACCCTCCGGCGCGTCCGCCATCGGCGGCAGGCCGAACACGACCTGCACGTCGGCACCCGCGCGCGCCGACAGATCGGTGGCGATGCGTTCCAGCACGGCGGCGTCGCTGTTGAAGCGGGTGCTGTTGAGCGAGTTGAGGTAGAGCTTGAGCGACTTGGATTCGATCAGGCATGGCGACGTGCACGGCACGGTCAGCGTGGCGGTCGCCACGTGCGGCTTGCCGCGGGCATCCAGCCAGCTCAGTTCATAGCCATGCCAGCGGTCGTGGCCGACGAAAGGCAGGGCGTCGGCGGCGATGCCGATCTCGTCCCGCGCGCCTTGGCGTGCGATGGGGAACAGCAGGGTGGGGTCGTAATGCGCGGGATACGCGACCTCGCGACCCAGCGAGGAATCCTGGGGGGTGTTGTTCATGCCGCCATTTTACGGACGGGGCCTAAAGCCGGGGTGTATAAGGGCGGCATCTCCAGGGAAGACGCGACCATGCGATCACTGCTGTTGCCGAGCCTTTGCCTGCTGCTGTCCGCCTGTGCCAGCGGCCCCGCCATCGGTAGCGGTCCGCCCACGGGTGCGCTGTCCGACGATGGCCTGGTCCGCCCACAAGGCGACGCGCCGGTGACGATGCGGGTGGGCCAGGTGCTGGAGATCGAGCTCATGTCCAACGCCAGCACCGGATACCAGTGGGAATTCACGTCGGACGGAGCACCGGTGCTGTCGCGCACCACGGGCCCGGCGACGCCGCCGCCCATGGATACCCAACCGCCGATGCCGGGCGCACCGTCGCTCGCGCGTTGGTGGTTCCGCGCGGACAAGGCGGGCGAGGCCACCGTGCGGATGGTGTACCGGCGCTCTTGGGAAACGGTACCGCCGGCGGAAGCAGTCGAATACAGGGTGATCGTTCGCTGATCCACTTCGCCGGACATGACGGTCGCAGTGTTCGATCTCGGCTTGGCTTCGATGTCCTCGCAAGGCAAAGTGATCGCTCCCCCGAAGGCCAGGGAGGCCGTCATGACTCCGCATGCATCCGCTTTCTGGCTGGCGTTGATGGTCGCAACGCCTGTCGTGGCGCAGACCCCGCCCGCGGCACCCGCGCCCATCGCGCCGCCGGTCGCTGTCCCCGTGGCCGACCCGGCATTCACCACCTGCATCACCACCCTGCGCGGCGTTGCCGAGAAGCAGGGCGTCACGACCGCCAACTTCGACACGTACACGAAGGACCTGGCCGCCGACATGAGCGTGCTGGACCTGCTGGACGCACAACCGGAATTCACCACGCCGCTTTGGGACTACCTGGCTGCCCTGGTTGATGACCAGCGCGTGGCGGATGGACAGGCGATGCTGGTGATGCATGCGGAACTGCTGGGTCGCGTATCGCAGGCCTACGGCGTGGACCCCGCCACCGTCGTCGCCGTGTGGGGCGTGGAAAGCGACTACGGGCGCGTGTTCGGCAAGCGGCCGCTGCTGGTGTCGCTGTCCACGCTGTCGTGCTTCGGCCGACGGCAGGCGTTCTTCCGTGGCGAATTCCTGACCACGCTGAAGCTGCTGCAGGCGGGCGACGTGCGGACGGAAGGGTTGAACGGCTCGTGGGCCGGCGCATTCGGCCATACGCAGTTCATGCCCAGCACGTACGAACGCATTGCGGTCGACTTCGACGGCGATGGTCGCCGCAACCTGATCGACAGCATTCCCGACGCACTGGCATCTACCGCGAACTACCTGGTGAAGTCCGGCTGGCGCACCGGCGAGCCGTGGGGGTATGAGGTGAAGCTGCCTGCCGGCTTCGACATCGCGCAGGCCGGACGCACGAACCGCAAGCCGCTGAGCCAGTGGTTGGCGCAGGGCATCGTGCGCATCGATGGCCAGCCGTTGCCGCCGTATGACCGCAATGCCGCGGTGCTGGTGCCGACGGGTGTCGCGGGTCCTGCGTTCGTGGTGTTCAAGAACTACGACGCGATCTATTCCTACAACGCGGCGGAAAGCTACGCGTTGGCCATCGCGCTGCTGGCCGACCGCCTGCGCGGCGGCACGGGTCTGGTCACGCCCTGGCCGACGGACGATCCCGGCCTGGGGCGTCCGGAACGCCGCGCGCTGCAAACCCTGCTGCTCGCGCGGGGCCACGCCATCGGCACCGCGGATGGCATGATCGGCACGCAGACGCGGCGCGCCATCGTCCTTGAACAGCAGCGCCTGAGCCTGCTGCCGGCCGACGGCCGGGCCGGCACGAAGATCCTCGCCGCATTGAAGGCCGAGGGTCCACCCATTGCGCCGCCGGAGCCGCCCCGGCCATGAATGCGCTTCCAGAAGGCGTGACCCGTGAGGCCTGGCAGGGCATCGACGTGCTGCGTGTGGAAACACCGTTCTCCGTCGCCCGCCTCAGTCTGCATGGCGCGCAGGTGCTGTCGTTCGTGCCAACAGGCTTCGATGACCTGCTCTGGCTATCACCCAACACCGCATTGCCGCCGAAAGCGATCCGTGGCGGTGTGCCTGTCTGCTGGCCGTACTTCGGCAGACAGGGACAGCCGGACGACGCCCCCCAACACGGCCACGCGCGCCTCTCGCGCTGGCCGCTGACCGACGCGCGTCGCGAAGCCGATGGCAGTGCCGTGCTGAAACTCGCGCTGCCGCTGCGCGACGGCGTGCCGCTGGAACTGCAGATGTCCCTGCACATCGGGCGCGAGCTGCGGCAGAGCATCGACACCCTGCATCGTGGCGACGCACCGTATCGACTGACGCAGGCCCTGCATACCTACTTCCACGTCGCCGATGCGATGAAGGTGCGCGTCACCGGGCTCGACGGCCTGCGCTATGACGACAAGTACGATGGCGGCACCCACGCGCAGTCCGGCGACTGGTCGCTGCACGACCCGCGCGATCCCGGCCGCAGTGATCGCATCTATGCCGGCACCGGACACCGCTTCGACCTGCTTGATCCTGCAGGCGGTCGCCGCATCCGGCTGGACACCTTCGGCAGCCGCTCGCTGGTGGTGTGGAATCCGGGCGAGGCCGGCGCGCGCGACATGGCCGATCTACCCGACGCGGGATGGCGGAACTTTGTTTGCCTGGAAGCCGCGAACGCCAGCGGGGACGCGATCGAACTGGAGCCTGGCCAGCGCCATCGACTCAGCCAGGTGATCTCGGCAAGCCTCTTGTAAGAGCGACGTGAGTCGCGACCGCGAGCCTTACGCGTACGAAGATCGTCGGGCTGCAAGAACCGTGCCTGCCGTCAGAAGAAGTTGCCGCGGACGGTCCGCAGTCGCGACTCACGTCGCTCCCGCAGGAGCCGCCATGGGGCGTGGCATGGCCTACACTTGCGCACCCTTCCGCCTGTCTCGGTCCCGTGAACGCCGAATCGCACGCACAACCCGGTCGTCGCGCCGCGCTGATCTTCATCTTCATCACCGTGCTGATCGACGTGCTGTCGTTCGGCGTGATCATTCCCGTCCTGCCCGGGCTGGTGCGCCAGTTCACGGGTGGTGACTTCGCGCAGGCGGCGTGGTGGGTAGGCGTGTTCGGCATGCTGTTCGCGGCCATCCAGTTCGTCTGCACGCCGATCCAGGGAACACTGTCGGACCGCTTCGGTCGTCGGCCGGTGATCCTGCTTTCGTGCCTGGGGCTGGGTATCGACTTCATCCTGATGGCGCTCGCCCAGTCGTTGCCGTGGTTGCTGGTGGCGCGCATCTTCTCGGGCGTGTTCTCGGCCAGTTTCACCACGGCCAATGCCTACATCGCCGACATCACGCCGCCGGAAGGCCGGGCGAAGGCCTTCGGCATGATCGGCGCGGCGTTCGGCGTCGGTTTCATCATCGGCCCGATCATCGGCGGCGAGCTGGGCGCCATCGACCTGCGCCTGCCGTTCTGGTTCGCGGCGGGCTTGGCGTTGCTGAACTTCCTGTACGGGTACCTCGTGCTGCCGGAATCGCTGCCGAAGGAGAAGCGGACCGCGACGTTCGACTGGGCGCATGCCAACCCGGTCGGATCGATGGTGTTGCTGAAGCGCTATCCGCAGGTGTTCGGATTGGCTGCCGTGGTGCTGATCGCGAACCTCGCGCACTACGTCTATCCAAGCGTGTTCGTGCTGTTCGCGGAATACCAGTACCGCTGGAGCGAGCGCCAGGTCAGCTGGGTACTGGCCGCGGTGGGCGTGTTCAGCGTGATCGTGCAGGCCGGCCTGGTGGGGCGCGTGGTGCCGAAGTTCGGCGAACGCCGCACGTTGCTGTTCGGCCTGGCCTGCGGCGTGGTCGGCTTCTTCATCTACGGGGTCGCGGACGTCGGCTGGATGTTCCTGGTCGGATTGCCGATCAGTGCGCTGTGGGGCCTCGCGGGTCCGGCCACGCAGGCGCTGATTACGCAGCAGGTCGGCGCTGATGTGCAGGGTCGCATCCAGGGGGCGTTGATGAGTCTGGTGAGCCTGGCCGGCATCGTCGGGCCGATGATGTTCGCCGGTACGTTCGCGCTCTTCATCGGAAAGCAGGCGCCGATGCATCTGCCCGGCGCACCGTGGCTGCTGGCGGCGCTGCTGCTGGCCGTCGGATGGCTGGTGGGCTGGCGTTTCGCGCGGCCCTCGCGAACGCCCGCAGCCGCCCCGTAGCGAAAAAGGAAAGCCGCCCTGGGGCGGCTTTCCTGTAAGGGACGACGCAGACCGAGGGGTCAGTCGTTCTCGACGTGGATGATCTCGCCGGTGTTGGCGGCCAGATGGATCTCCACATCGTTGCCGTCGGCGCGTTCGGCCTCGGCCTTCCACACGCCGTCATCGAAATCCACATCGTGGATCTTGGAGTAGCCGGCGGCGGTCAGCTTCGCCTTCACATCGTTCTCGCTGAGGTTGGATACCAGCTTCTCGGCGACCACGTCGCCACTGGCGGGGTTCACGCGTACATCCACGCGGTCACCGTTTGCGCTGGTGGCATCGGTCTCCCACTGGCCATCCTCGAAATCGAGATCGTCGATGTTGGTGTAGCCCTTCTCGGTCAGTAGCGCGCGCACCTGCGGCTCCTTCAACGCATCCTTGCCGGCGGTGGGGGCCGGCGCCTGCGCGAAAGCGGCACCGGAAAGGGCGGCGAGCGCGGCCAGGGTCAACAGACGGTGGCGGTGACGGATGGTCTGCATGGGATTCTCCTGCAAGGGTGTAGCGGCGATGCTGCCCGCACCCGCATCACCCCCGGGTGAATTCGACGACTTCAAACTGAACACTCCACGCCGCTTTCATTTGCATGAGTGGCGCGCGAACGCTGGCATTCGCTATCCGCGCCGCCACACCAGCAACGTGACCACGCCGGCGAGCAGTCCCCAGAAAGCCGATCCGATGCCGGCCAGCGACAATCCGGACGCGGTCACCAGGAAGGTGACCAGCGCCGGTTCGCGATCGGACTCCTCGCGCAGCGCGGCGGCAAGGCTGTTGCCGATGGTGCCCAACAGCGCGATGCCGGCGATGGCCAGGATCAGTTCCTTCGGGAACGCAGCGAACAGCGCCGCCACCGTGGCACCGAACAGACCAATGATGACGTAGAACACGCCTGCCGCCATCGCGGCCACGTAGCGCCGGGAGGCGTCTTCATGCGCTTCGCGGCCCATGCAGATCGCCGCGGTGATCGCCGCCAGGTTCAACGCGAACGCACCGAACGGCGCCAGCAGCAGGTTGGCCACGCCGGTCCAGCCGATGACGGGCGAGATGGGGATCGAATAGCCGGACGCACGGATCACCGCCACACCCGGTACGTTCTGGGAGGCCATGGTCACCATGAACAACGGGAGCGCGATGCCGACCACCGCGGCCAACGAGAAGGTGGGCGCGATGAAGATCGGCTTCGCCAGTTCCAGCGCAAGCCCGTTCACGCGCAGCAATCCGAGCCCGGCGGCGAAAGCGATGCCGACCAGCAATGTCAGGATCACCGCATAGCGCGGCAGCAGGCGACGCGCGAGCAGGTAGACGACGAACATCGTCAGCACCATGCCCAGTTGCGTCTTCATCGCGCCAAACGCCTCCAAGCCGAAGCGCAGCAGTACGCCAGCCAGCATGCCCGACGCCAGCGACACCGGGATACGGCTGATCATCCGTTCGAAGAAGCCGGAGAATCCCGCCACGCAGATCAACATTGCCGACAGCATGAAGGCACCCACCGCATCGGACAGCGGCAGCCCCGCGGCACTGCTGATCAGCATGGCCGCACCGGGCGTGGACCACGCGGTCACCACCGGCATGCGGTAGCGCAGCGACAGCCCGATGCAGGTCAATCCCATGCCCAGGCCCAGCGCCCACATCCAGGAACTGATCTCCGCTGGCGATGCGCCCAGTGACTGCGCGGCCTGGAACACGATGACCGCCGAACTGGCGAAGCCGACCAGCACCGTGACGAAACCGGCGGCGATGGCGGAGAGGGAAAGGTCTTTCAGCAGGTGGCGGGGTGGGGCGTTCATGCGTTCTGCCGTTCCTGTAGGAGCGACGTAAGTCGCGACCGCGAGAATGGAATTACCTGGTTGCTGTTTGCCCGATGAAGCTACAGGGGATTGCGGCGTGCGGTCGCGACTTACGTCGCTCCTACAAGAAGCACACGCTTCGTCGCGGCCTCGCACCAGCGCTTGGCCACCGCCAAAGAGGTGGTGCAGACCGCCTCATCGGTCACCGTGGTGACGGCGCGCTCTAGCAGCTGGATGTCGGCCTCGTGCTGGCGTGCCACGTGCGGGTTCTCGAAGAAGATCACGCGCTGGCAGCGGTGTTCCAGCACGCGGTCGGCGATCTGCGCGTCGCCGCCGAGCGGGCCGCTCTGGAAGCGTTCCACCCACGGCGTGCCGGTCGGCCAGCCGCGGCTCCACGCCAGCTCGTTGAGCTGCTGGCCGGTGGTGCCGGTGGCCATGCGGTGGGCGAAACGGGACAGCACGTCGAAGTGGTCGGCAGCGAATTCCACCATCTGCGGCTTCATCGCGTCATGCGCGATCAACGCCAGTGTCTGCGCTTCCAGTACATGGAAACGGTCCGCCCCGCGGTCCGGTGCGAAACCGGCGTGGATGCGTTCCATCTCGACCCAGTCGCGCGCCGAGGCCACGGTGGAAAGGAACGGTTTGCCGTGGATGACGCACTGCCGCTTCAGCGCGACCGCTTCGGGGAAGATGGAGGACGGATCGACGGGATCTATGAAGTAGATCGCACCATCGAGGTTCCGTTCCGCGCCTTCCAGCCCCACGACCTCCGCCACCAGCTTCATCAGACCGCCATCGCGGCCATAGGGGTAGCGCTTGAGTCCTTCGTAACCCCGCAACATGCCGGCGGCGGCGATCGCGTCGTGCGTGCGTCCGACGGCATGCAGGCCCAGCTGCAGTTCGCGGATGCCGGGTTCGCTGGCGCGCAGCCAGCGGAACAGCGCGGCGTCCTCGGTGTGGTGATGCAGTCGGTTGGCGGCAAGGCCGAGGCGCATGGGCGGATCGTGTGGAAGGTGAGCGGCGAGTCTAGCGTAGGGCGGGCTCAAGCCCGCCACGGTGGTCGCCACGCATGAGCGAGCGGGGCGCGGCTCCGCGACACGAGGGCTTGAGCCCACCCTACGCCAGCAGCAGCGTCGCGATGCTGCCCGCCGCGTCGCGCCCCTCGGCCACTGCGGTGACGACGAGATCCGCGCCGCGCACCGCATCGCCGCCGGCGAACAGCTTCGGATTCGTGGTCTGGAAGGCGAGGCGATCGCCGCCGCCGACCACGATGCGCCCGTTCGGCGTGCCTTCCACACCCTGTTCGGCCAGCCATGCGGGCACGCTGGGCGAGAAGCCGAACGCGATGATCACCACGTCGGCCTCCAGCACCGACTCGCTGCCTTCGATCGGCACCGCGCTCTGGCGTCCGCGCTCGTCCGGCTCGCCGAGTTTCGTCTCGACGACCTGCACGCCGGCCACCGTGCCGTCGTCGCCGGCCACGACGCCCAGCGGCTGGCGGTTGAACAGGAAGCGCACGCCTTCCTCGCGCGCATTCGCGACTTCGCGCGCGGAGCCGGGCATGTTCGCTTCATCGCGGCGATAGGCGCAGGTGACCTTGGCCGCACCCAGGCGGATGGCACTGCGCACGCAGTCCATGCCGGTGTCGCCACCGCCCAGTACCACCACACGCTTGCCGTGCAGGTCGGGCAACGCCAGCTTGTCTTCCCAGCCCGCGATCGGGCGACCCCACGGGTCGCTGCCACCGACGATGCGGCCGTTCTGCACCAGGAAGGGCAGGGCAGGCAGCACGCCTTCGAGATCCTGTCCCGGCAACCCGCCATCGGTGTAGCGATAGGCACCGGTGCCGAGGAAGACGGCGTCGTACTCGTCCAGCAACTGCGCCAGGGTCACGTCGCCACCCACGTCCACGCCCAGCCGGAACTCGACGCCCATGCCCTCCAGCACCTCGCGGCGCTGCGCGATGACGCTTTTGTCCAGCTTGAAGCTGGGAATGCCGAACTGCAGCAGGCCGCCGATCTGTTCGTAGCGGTCGTACACCACGGCCTGGATGCCGGCGCGTGCGAGACGGTCGGCGCAACCTAGCCCCGCAGGCCCGGCGCCGATCACGGCCACGCGCTTGCCGGTCGGCTTCACGTCGCTCAGGTCCGGGCGCCAGCCATTCGCCAGCGCGGTATCGACGATGTACTTCTCCGCCGCACCGATGGTGACGGCACCGAATTCCTCCAGCGTGCAGCTGCCCTCGCAGAGGCGGTCCTGCGGGCAGACGCGGCCACAGACTTCAGGCAGCGGATTGGTGGAATGGCACAGCTCGGCGGCTTCTTCGATCCGGTTCTCCTGGAGCAGCTGCAGCCACTGCGGGATGGCGTTGTGCACCGGGCATTTCCAGCTGCAGTACGGGTTGCCGCAATCCAGGCAACGGCCGGCCTGGTACTGCGCTTCTTCCTTGCCGAACTTGCCGTACAGCTCGCCCCAGTCGCCGGACGTGCGCAGTTCCAGTGGAATGCGCTGCGGCATCGTCCGCGGCAGGTCGAGGAACTGGAATACCTGCTTCTTGCTCATGGGGTGCGGCTCTTCATCAATAGGTTTCTGCCGTCATCCCGGCGAACGCTGGGATCCAGCCCGCCTCGCGCGATCATCTTCGGAGGCAAGATCAAAATGGATTCCGGCGTTCGCCGGAATGACGGTCCGGGGCGCATCACGCGGCCCTCCGCAAGGTCTCGTTCAACGAGTCGATGCTCGCCGCCTTCGGCTTCACCAGCCAGAACTTGCCCACGTAGTCGCGGAACTCATCCAGGATCTGCTGCGCCCATATGCTGCCGGTCAGTTCGCGGTGACGGCTGATCAGTGTGTGCAGGTGCTGGCGGTGGCTTTCGAAGCCTTCCGGGCTGATGCGGTGGATGTCGATCAGTTCGTGGTTGTAGCGGTCCACGAAATCGCGGTCCAGATCGAGCACGTAGGCCAGGCCGCCGGTGAAGCCGGCGCCGAAGTTCAGGCCCACCTTGCCCAGCACCAGCACGATGCCGTCGGTCATGTACTCGCAGCAGTGGTCGCCGGCGCCTTCGATCACCGCCAATGCGCCGGAGTTGCGCACGCCGAAGCGCTCGCCTGCACGTCCCGCCGCGAACAGTTCGCCGCCGGTGGCGCCGTACAGGCAGGTATTGCCGATGATCGGCGTGTTGCGCGCTTCGAACCGCGCGCCGCGCGGCGGACGCACGACCAGCCGGCCGCCGGCCATGCCCTTGCCCACGTAGTCGTTGGCTTCGCCCTCCAGCTCCATCAGCAGGCCGCCGGCGTTGAAGGCGCCGAAGCTCTGGCCGGCACTCCCGCGGAAGCGCAGGTTCAACGGTGCGTCGGTCATGCCGTGGTTGCCGTGCACGCGCGCGATGGTGCCGGACAAGCGCGTGCCGATGCTGCGGTCGGTGTTGTGGATGAGGAAGCGATGGTCGCCGCCGCTCTTCCTGCGGATCGGGTCGGCCAGCAGGCCGTCGAGCTGCGTCGCCAGGCTGTCCGGCGACTCGTACAGACGTTGCGCCGCGCAGGTGCTGCTGTCGAACTGGGCACCCTTCAGCAGGCGCGACAGGTCGATGTTGACGCCTTCGCGCGGCGACACCTCGATCTGCTGCAGCATGTCGGTGCGGCCGACGATCTCGTCCAGCGAGCGCGCGCCCAGGTAAGAGAGCCACTGCCGCACTTCTTCCGACAGCAGGCGGAAGAAGTTCTCCACGCGCTCGGGCAGGCCTGTGAAGTACTGCGTGCGCAGGCGCTCGTCCTGCGTGGCCACGCCGGTGGCGCAGTTGTTGAGGTGGCAGATGCGCAGGTACTTGCAACCCAGCACGATCATCGGGCCGGTGCCGAAGCCGAAGCTGTCGGCGCCCAGCAGCGCGGCCTTGACCACGTCCAGGCCGGTTTTCAGGCCGCCGTCGGTCTGCAGCACGGTGCGGTCGCGCAACTGGTTCACCACCAGGGCGTGATGCGCCTCGGCCACGCCGAGCTCCCACGGCACGCCGGCATAGCGGATGGAACTGACCGGGCTGGCGCCGGTGCCGCCGTCGTGGCCGGAGATGGTGATCAGGTCCGCGCCCGCCTTCACCACGCCGGCGGCAATGGTGCCCACGCCTGCGTGCGAGACCAGCTTCACCGACACCAGCGCGGTCGGATTGACCTGCTTGAGGTCGAAGATCAGCTGCGCGAGGTCTTCGATCGAATAGATGTCGTGGTGCGGCGGCGGCGAGATCAGGCCGATGCCGGGCTTGGCGTAGCGTAGGCGCGCGATCAGCTCGTTGACCTTGTGGCCGGGAAGCTGGCCGCCTTCGCCGGGCTTGGCGCCCTGGGCGACCTTGATCTGCAGCACTTCGGCGTTGACGAGGTATTCCGGCGTCACGCCAAACCGGCCGGACGCGACCTGCTTGATCTTGCTGCGCTTCTCGGTGCCGTAACGCGCGGGATCTTCGCCGCCTTCGCCCGAGTTGCTGCGGCCGCCCAGGCGGTTCATCGCGATGGCGAGCGCTTCGTGCGCTTCCGGCGACAGCGCGCCCAGCGAGATCGCCGCGGTGTCGAAGCGGCGCAGCAGGTCGGAAGCGTCAGCCACCTCGTCCAGCGGCGTCGGTGTGTCGGCCTTCTTCAATTGCAGCAGATCACGCAACGCCGACGGCGGCCGCGAGTTCACCGCATCGGCATAGGCCTGCCAGTCGCGGGCGTCGCCGGTGCGCGTCGCGCGCTGCAGCGTCATCACCACGTCCGGGTTGTACATGTGGTATTCGCCGCCGTGCACGTACTTCAGCAGGCCGCCGACCTCGGGCGACTCACGGTCGTTCCAGGCACGCGCCTCCAGCTGGCGGGCTTCCAGGTCCAGGCGTTCGAAACCCACGCCGCCGATCCGCGACGGGGTCTCGGCGAAGCACAGGTCCACGACGTCCGGATCCAGGCCGACGATCTCGAACAGCTGCGCGCCGCGGTAGCTGCTGATCGTGCAGATGCCCATCTTCGAGATGATCTTCGACAGGCCCTTGTAGATGCCCTTGCGGTAGCTGCGGCCGATCTGCGTCTGCTCGCCGCCCTTCTTGATCTGCAGGATGCCGCGCCGGCCCAGGTCGAACAGCGTCTGGTAGGCCAGGTACGGGTACACCGCGGTGGCGCCCACGCCGATCAGGCAGGCGATATGGTGCGGGTCGCGCGCAGTGCCGGTCTCGACGATCAGGTTGACGTCGCAGCGCAGGCCTTCGCGGCACAGATGGTGGTGCACCGCGCCGGTGGCGAGCAGGGCATGCACCATCGGCCGGCCCTGCTGCGGGCGGCGGTCGCTCAGCACCACCATCACCATGCCCTCGCGCGCGGCCTGCGCCACCTCGGCGCTGATGCGCTCGATGGCGGCCTTCATGCCTTCCGCGGGGTGGTACGACAGGTCGATGTAGCGGTGCTTCTGGTCGTACGGCACCATCTTCACGATCTGCCGCAGCTTGCGCTGGGACAGCACCGGCGAGTTGAGGATGATGTGGTGCACCGTTTCCGGCCCGGCGTGAAAGATGTTGGTCTCCCGGCCCAGCTGGGTGGTCAGCGACATCACGCAGTCTTCGCGCAGCGGATCGATCGGCGGGTTGGTGACCTGCGCGAACGCCTGGCGGAAATAGTCGTACAGCGGACGTGTCTGTCGGCTCAGCACGGCCATCGGCGTGTCGTCGCCCATCGAGCCGGTGGCTTCCTGCTCGGTCTCCGCCAGCGGGCGCAGCACGCCTTCGACTTCCTCCGACGTCAGCTGGAACAGCTTGTGGTAGCCACGCAGTGTCTTCTCGTCGAACGGCGCATCGGTCAGCGACGGATCGATCAGCTCGGTCTGCAGGTAGGTGACGCCCTGGTGCAGCCACTGCTTGTACGGCGCGCGACCGCGGTTGATGCGGTCCACCGCCTCGCTGTCCAGCAGGTCGCCACGCTTGAGATCGATGGCCATCATCTCGCCCGGGCCGAGCTTGCCCTTGCGCGTGATGCGCTCGGCTGGCACTTCCCACACGCCGGCTTCGCTGGCGACGATGAAGTGGCGGTCGCTGGTCAGCATCCAGCGCGCGGGGCGCAGGCCGTTGCGGTCGAGCGTGCAGGCGGCGTAGCGCGCGTCCATCGAAACGATGCCGGCCGGACCGTCCCACGGTTCGGTGTTGAGGCCGTAGAACTCGTAGAACGCGGCCAGGTCGGCGTCCTTGAACTCCAGCGACTGCGTGGCCGGCGGCACCAGGATGCGCAGCGCCTGGATCAGCTCCATGCCGCCGGCGACCAGCAGCTCCAGCATGTTGTCCAGGCTCTGCGAATCGGAGCCGTGCATCGAGATGACCGGATCGAATTCGGCGATGTCGAAGCGCGGCGTCTTCCACACCTTGCTGCGCGCCTGCGCCCAGCGGCGGTTGCCCTCGATGGTGTTGATCTCGCCGTTGTGCGCCAGCAGGCGGAACGGATGCGCCAACGGCCAGCGCGGCAGCGTGTTGGTCGAGAAGCGCTGGTGGAAGACCACCGCGCTGCTGGCCAGCTCGGCGCGCTGCAGGTCGGGGTAGAAGGTCGACAGCTTGTCGGGCAGCACCATGCCCTTGTAGCCGATCGCATGCGGCGACAGCGTCACCACATAGAAATCCGGCATGGACGTGCGTAGCTGCTGTTCGCTGCGGCGGCGGGCGAGGAACAATGCCAGCGTGAAGGCGTCGTCGCCCTGGTCGGCACCCGCTTCGACATACAGCTGTTCGATGCGCGGCAGCGTGTCCTTGGCCAGCTGCCCGCACACCGCGTCGTTGGTTGGCGGCACGCGCCAACCTTTCACCGCCACGCCGGTGCGGAACAGTTCGGCTTCCAGGGTGGCGCGGCACTGCGCGGCGAGCGCGTCGTCGTGCGGCAGGAAGACCAGGCCCGCGGCGAAGCGCGCGCCCAGGGTGATGCCGGCTTCCGCGGCGAGCGCACGCAGGAAGGCATCCGGTTTGCGGATCAGCAGGCCGCAGCCATCGCCGGTCAGCCCGTCGGCGGCGACGCCGCCGCGATGGGTCATGCGCGACAGTGCGGCAATGGCGGTGTCGACCAGCGCGCGCGACGGCTGGTCGTCGAGTTGCGCGATCATGCCGAAGCCGCAGGCATCGCGTTCGTCGTTGGGGTCGTACAGACCCTGGTCAAAGCCGCCTTGGCGATTGCGAGGGGCCATGTCTTGCCTCAAACCGGAGTGACGGCGACACCGTGCCCTGCCCGCGCAGCGGCACTTCGAAATGTCACCGGAAATCCGACTAGACCATAGATGTTGCGACGCCGCAACAACACCTTTTGCGCGCCACTTGTTGGTTGCAACGGCAACTTTCGGGGAGATGAAAACGTGTCCGTCGGACAACAAAAAAACCGCCCGCGTTTCGGCGGGCGGTTCGTCGTTCACCAAGGTGCGTGGCGGCGCCTCAACCGCAGTTGACCGACGTCGCCGCGCCCTTGTCGTCGAGGATGATGTTCAGCCGGTCCGGATTGAAGTCCATCGTCGCCGCGTCGCCCGGCTTCAGGGCGCGCACGGATGCCGACTTGCTGTCCGTCTTCGCCTGCTCGATGTCCTTCTCGCTGGGCGTCTTGCCGATGATCCACTGTGCCTGGGTGTCATCGCAGGTGCCGGCGAGTTCGGTCGGTACCGGTTCCGCGGGCGGTGGCGTGGCGGCCTCGCTGGCGGCGGCCTGGGATTGCTCCGCGGCGGCGGTCTGCTCGTCCGTATCGGGTGCTGAACACGCGGCCAGTGAGAGGGTCAGCAACAGGGCGGGGATCGCCGTTCGGATCATGCGGAACTCCGGAAGGATGGGTCTGAAGGCAAGATTACGTATCTGACATTCGAGAGTCGTTAACCGATCGCGGGACGACGGCGCTCCAGCCACCACAGCAGGCCGGCCGCGAGCAGGAAGCCGAGGAACCACGGCCACGCGCCCCCACGCGGCCCCTGCGTTGCCAGGGTGGTGGTGGCCTCGCCCGTCGCGGGTCTTGCCGCCAGGCGCCCGGTCTGTTCGCGCACGGCCATGGCGTGCAGCGATGGAGCGTCCCCTGCCGCACGCACGTGGAAGGGTGCACTCGTTTCGCCCGTCGTCAGGTGGTGCCAGCCGGCCATGCGCGGCCAGAATCCGCCGCAGCGGGTCGTGCCGGTGGCGGGATCGCGCGGCACGCGGGTGATGGTTCCATCCGGGGCGGTCACCTGCGCGCCGTCGCCGAGGCCGCAGAGCGCCACGCGCTGCGAGGCACGGGCATCGTCGGGTACCACCAGAGCCGTGTCTGTCGTCGTGCGCGCGAGCGTGCCCAGTGCCTGCGACCACAACGCGCCATGTGCGTCGGCATGTCCGGACAGCGCCAGCGTGTAGGTATCGGTCGGCGTCCACGCCGCGATGCGCCCGCGGCCCTCCGCGCGCCACCAGGCGACCGCAGTGCCGTCCGCGTCGCGCAGCAGCGCGATCGCCTCCGGCGACGCAGTCCGTAGCGCCCGCCGTGTCAGGGTCGGCAGCCCCGCCGGCACGGCATCCGCGTCGACCGGTGCCTCCGTGGTGCCGGCGCCGCGGCGCGCCCGCCAGGCGTCGTCATCGGGTGCCGGACGTGGCAGGTGGAATTCGGTGTCGTCGTTGCCGGCCAGCGACAGGCCGAGCAGACGTTGCACACTCGGCGCCAGCGCGCCATCGGCACGCACCAGCACGCCCAGACCGTCGCGGATGGCCGCGGTGAGCGCCGCACGCTGGCCGTCGCCGAGCGCCGCGGCGCTGCGTGCATCCAGCAGCACCACGTCGAACCGGCGCAACGTATCGGCCGTCATCGGCAGCGGCGTATCGCCGAGTTGCAGGCCGCCGCCCAGACTGATCTGCAGATGCAGCGGAATGCCGGCATCGGTGGCCCAGCGGCGCAGGTACTTCCACTCTGCGTTGGGCGCTCCCGCCAGCGCCCACACGCGCGGTGCAGGCGTCGGCTGCGTCCATACCGGCACGGTCGCGGTGTCGACGATGGCACGCTTCGCATCGAGCACCTCGATGCGGAACTGCGCCGGACCCGGCAGGCGCGCCAGCCCGTCCAGACGGAAGCCGCCCTGCGCATCCGGCGTCGCCGCACTGATGCGCTGGCCGGCCGGATCGCGCAGTACGGCCGTCGCCTGCGGCAGATCGTGTACGCGACCGCTGACGACGAAGGTGGCGCCGGGTGCGACCGGCGCGATCGGTGCCAGCTGCACGATGCCGCGCGGTAGCGGCGCGGCGGCGAATATCATTGCGCGGTCGCCGAGCGCATCGCGGTCGCGTGCCTCCAGGCCCGCACCCACGATGTGCAGCGCGCGCGCTTCAGGATGACGACGGAGCGCGGTGCCGAGATCGGGTACGCGTTCGGCATCTACGTTGGCCGGCGCTTCCGGCAAGGCGACGCGTGGCTGGCCCTGCAGCGTCGCGGGCAAGGCGACATCGTCCGCCCGCGCCGTCATCACCACCAGCGTGCCGGTGGTGACGGTCTGTCGCGGTGGCAACAGGGTGAAGTAGAGCAGCAGCGCGACCACCGGCTGCAACAGGCACAGCAGCACGAAGCGCGTCGGCGAACCTCGGCGGTCATGCGGTGCGCTGCGACGCCACAGGGCGAGGCGCAGCCACGCCATCACCACGGCGAGCGTCAGCAGTACGGCGAGCAGCAGCGGCAGGATGGCGACCAGATTCATCGCACCGGCTCCTGCCGCAGGGCATCCAGGTAGCGGCGGCCCGTGGCGTCCGTCGCGTCGCGTCTCGGCACCTGTGCGGCCGGCTGCGCCGAGGCCGACCACAGCAGCGCACGCAACCGTTGCCGGCAGGGCGCGCAGGCTGGATCGCCGCGCACTTCGTCGATGGCGGCGAACAGGTCGAGCGCATCCGGCACGCGCGCCTCGTTGCCGCGCAGCCATGCCCGCAACGCATCAAGGTCGGCGGCATCCACGGGCACGCGGTCGTTCGCCAGCGCGGCCCAGGCACGCGTTGGCGCCGGCGCATCGTCTTCCTGCAGGCGCGCGAGTGGTCCGAGCATGCGTGGCGCGATGCCCTTGCGGTCGCCGCCGAGCCGGCGCGTCTCGTCGATCGGTGGCAGTTCGGGCCCCACCCGCGCCAGGTAGATGCGCGTGGCCTGCTGCACCTGCTTGATGTACTCCAGTGCCTTGTAGGCGAACGGCAGCGCCTGGTCCGGATGGCCCTGGCGCAGGTGCAGTTCCGATTGCCACATCTGGTCCAGCGCCTTCTTCAGGGTGGCGCGTGTCTCCGGATCGAGTAGCGTCGCGGCTTCAGCGTGGTCGTGTGTGTGGCCGTAGGCTTCCAGCACGTCGGCTTCGCGGCCGAAGCTGGCGCCGGTCGCGCTGGTGGCCTCGCCATGACCATGGCCGTCGTCGGTCTGCGCGGATTCGCCGGCGTGGTCGTGGCCGTCCTCGTCCGTGTGGCCGTCCTCCGCATCGTTGGTCGGCGGCGGTTGCGGCTCGCCCTCGGCTTCTTCGCCGAGGAACTGGCCGTAGCGCAGGCGCAGGATGCGCTGGTCCACGCCGATCGCGTCGGAGCGTTCGACGAAGCGCTCCGCCGGCAGGCTGCGCTTCTGCTTCTGCAAGGCCTCGGCGTCGATGATGATCTGGCGCTGGCTGCGGAAGTAGGCCGGCATCACCTTCTTCACCAATCCTTCCAGCCCAGTGCTCTCCTGGCCCAGATCGGCCGGCCAGCGCAGGATCAGCCCGGGACTGTGCGCGCGCTGTGGCGAGGGCAAACGCGTGTCGTGCACGGTGAGCTGTGCGATCAGGTCATCGCCCACGGCCATGCCGAGGGCCTTCAGGTCGAGCGACGCATTGAAGCGGCGGGACGTCGCCGGACCCGTACCGCGCAGCGTCATCACCTGTTCCTTGAAGGCGATGTTCTCCCCGCTGCCTTGCGCGAGCGTCAGCTTCAGCGTGGCGGTTGGTGCGATGCCGTAGTCGTCACGGGCCTCGAAGGTGAGCGACCATTGTGTCTGCCCGACGGTCACCAGGCTGAGTCCGCGATCCGGGGCCAGCACCTTCACTTCCGGCACGCGGTCGGCGATTGCATCCAGCCGGCGCAGCTTCGTCGGTGGCTGGCCCTCGGTGCCGGCGGCGACTACGCGATACAAGGTCGACTTGGCCAGCACGTGCGTCGCCTGCCAGGTATCGCCGTCGCGGGCCAGCGCGATCCGCCGCCCGTCATGGAAGACCAGCGCCGCCGCGGTCGGTTGTGGATCGAAGCGCAGCGTCCACGCCAATCGCGAGCCGGTCGGCGCCTTCGCGTCCAGGGTGGCTTCGTCGTGCGCCGCGATGCCGGTGTAGGCGGGTGGCGCCACGTGCAGGCGCTGGGCGACGAGATGCGGAATGCCCGGCGCAGGGGGGGCCGGTTCGTCCGTGGGCTGGAGCGCACCGGGCTCGCCTGCGCGACCGGGCCACAGCAGCGCGGTTGCGATCACGACCGTCGCCGCTATCCACAGCGCCGCGATGCGCGCCCATGGCCACGGGGCACGCAGGTCCGGCGCCGGCTGTGTGCGCAGGCGTTCGCGCACGCGTGCCTGCTGCAACTGCTGCAGGGGTGACAACGAAGCAGGCGGTGTCAGCAGCAGGTCGACGCTGTCGTCGAGATCCTTGCGCCGCGCATCGAGCTGCCGCACCAGCCAGGGGGTGTCGAAAGCGCGCGTCCGTCGCCAGGCGAGGACCGCGAGCAGCGCGATGCCCATGACGACGATCGGGAGCGCGAGAGCCGGTGACGCGGCGCGCCACAACACGCCGCCGACTGCCACCGGGATAGCCGCACCCAGCAGCACCTGGCCGAGCAGCGCATGCCGGCGCACCTGCACCAGACGGTCGGTCGCCGAGAGCGTCACGGCGCCGCGCTCCGCGTGCGTCGCGTCGCCATCCAGCGTTCCACCAGCACCAGCAGGGCGATCAGCAGCGCCAGCCACGGCTGCAGGTCGCGTGGCGCGACGGGATAGGCTTCGCCGCCGGTCACCGGTGCATAGTCGGTGGCCCGCACACGACGGGGTGCCGCGACAGGTGCATCGAACAGGGCGCGCAGGCGTTGCGCAAAGTCGGCCTCGACCAGCGCCGGCATCGCATCGGGTCGCAGCGGCCGGGTGAAGCGCAGCACGCGTCCCTTGCCGCGGATGGCCGATTCGACCACGGCGGCGCCGTTGGCATCGCGCCACGGTGTCGCGTCCGGCGCAAAGCCGTCGAGCGAGCCGTCGTTCGCCAACAACACCGTTCCGCCCGACGCGATCCACTGCACGACCGATGTGGGCACCGGACCGGGGACCAGCCAGATCAAAGGACGCGTGTTCGCAGGCAAGGCATCGTCACGCGCGCCGATCTGCAAGGGTGATGGCCTGTCGGGATCCCGCTGCCAGGCGAGCGCGGCCGCGCGCAGGTAACGAAGGCCGGTGTCGTTGCCCGCTTCGTGGCGCACGATGAGCGACGGAGGTACCGACGGCGGCGCGGGGGACGCCGGCATCGCGCCATCGACCACCACCCACCTCACCGCGCGCGACAACTGCGGTCGTTCGGCATCCACGCCTTGCAGCGTCGCAGGTACCACCACGGTCAGCGGCGCATCGGCCGGCAGCTCGGCGTCCAGTTGGCGCAACAGGCTGGCGATGGCGGGCGCTCCGCCGGGGACGGGTTCGTCCAGCGACGGAAAGCCGGGTGACAGCCAGTGCAGGCGCGCCTTCTGATCGTCGGTCTGTCCACGGGCCGTCGCGGCATTCACGCCGGGCACGGCGACGACCCACGGGCGCGCATCGTCCATGCCCGACAGCACCGGCCGCGCCAGCCACAGCGCGAGCAGTGCAAGTAGCAGCAGGCGCAGCAACAGCAGCGGCCATTCGTCGAAGCGGATGCGGTGGCGCGGTTTCGGCTTCTGCCGCAACCAGCGCAGCGCGGCGAAGTCGGTCGGCGTCTGTTCGTGGCGGCGCGCCAGGTGCAGCAGCAACGGCAGCAGCAACGCCGCAAGCGCGGCCAGCCCGGCAGGAAGCAGGAATGCCACGCTCATGCGTACTCCGCCGCGTCGCGCGCGCCGAACAGCCGCCGCAGCGGCAGGTCCAGCGGCTGGTCGGTGTAGTAGCGCTCGTGGCGGATGCCGCTGGCGTCGAGTCGCGCATCCAACAGGCGCTGAGCCTCCGTGAAGCGTTGCAGGTAGTCCGTACGCAGCGCGGCGGCGTCGCCCAGCAGTTCCTCGCCGGTTTCCGGATCGCGGAAGCGATGCCCGCCGGTGAACGGAAAGTCGCGCTCGTCAGCCGTCAGCAGCTGGATCGCGAGTACTTCGCGGCGCGCCGCCGCCAGGCGTTCGATCAGCGCGACCATCGCCTCATCGAAAGCATCGCTCAGCGTCATCACCAGTTCGCCGGCGCCGATGCGCTCCCACACCGGCGAGAGTTTCCCGGCTGCGGGAAACGTGCCGCCCGCCGAGAGTCCATGCAGCGCCAGCAGCAGCTGGTCGCGCTGGCGCGCGCCGTTACCCGGCGAGACCAGGCGCACGCCATCGCCATGCAGCACCAGCAGGCCGAAGCGGTCGCCCTGGCGCAGCGCCAGCTCGGCGATGCAGGCGGCCAGCCGGCGCGCAGCATCGAAGCGCGTGCCGCGGTCGCCGTCGCGCTGCGTCATCGAGGCGGTCGCGTCGAGCACGATCCATACCGTCAGCGGACTCTCGCGCTCGGCTTCGCGCACAAAAAAACGGTCCGAGCGCGCGTACAGTTTCCAGTCGATCTGGCGCAGTTCATCGCCGGGCTCGTACGCGCGGTACTGCGCGAACTCCAGGCCGGCGCCGCGGCTGCGGCTGTGATGCACGCCGATCCCCTGCGCGCCAATGGCGCGGCGCGCGGTCAGTCGCAGGTCCTTCAACCGGCTGCGGACGTCGGCGGGGATCAGGTCGTGCGCCACGGTGCGTCGATCAGGCGGTCAGTGGCACGCCACGCAGCAGCGTGGCGATCACGTCGTCCGCGCCGACCTGCTCGGCCTCGGCGGCGAACGACAGCAGCAGGCGGTGGCGCATCACCGGCTTCGCCAGCGCGACGATGTCCTCGCGCGTGGCGGCCAGGCGGCCGTGCAGCAGCGCACGCGCCTTCGCCGCCAGCACCAGCGACTGGCCCGCGCGCGGACCGGCGCCCCAGCGCACGTACTTGCGGATCTCCTCGGGCACCCCGTCGCCGGGGCGGCTGGCGCGCACCAGTTTCGTGATCCAGCGCAGCAGGTCGTCGCTGACATGCACGTCGCGCACGTGCTTCTGCAGTGCCAGCACGGCTTCGCCCTCCATCACGCGAGGCACGTCGCCACCCGCACGGCCTGTGGTCTGCGCCAGGATGTCGTGCTCTTCCTGTTCGGTCGGGTAGTCCACGCGGATGTGCAGCAGGAATCGGTCCAGCTGCGCTTCCGGCAGCGGATAGGTGCCGGCCTGCTCCAGCGGATTCTGCGTGGCCAGCACGAAGAACGGCGAGGGCAGTGCATGCGTGGTGCCGGCGTAGCTGACGGTGCGTTCCTGCATCGCCTCCAGCAGCGCGGCCTGGGTCTTCGGCGGCGTGCGGTTCAACTCATCGGCCAGCAGCAGGTTGGTGAAGATGGGGCCGGGCTGGAAACGGAAGTGGCGGTGGCCGGTGCCATGGTCTTCTTCGAGCAACTCGGTGCCCAGGATGTCGCTGGGCATCAGGTCGGGCGTGAACTGCACGCGCCGGAACTGCAGGTGCAACGCCTGGCCCAGCGAGCGCACCAGCAGGGTCTTGCCCAGGCCGGGCACGCCTTCGAGCAGGCAGTGGCCGCCGGCGAGCAGGCCGATCAGCAACTGCTCCACCACATCCTGCTGGCCCACGATGGCTTGGCCGATGGCGGCGCGGAGTTCGCCGAGTTTGGCGAGCTGTTGCTGGAGGTCGGATTCGGTGATGTGGGTCATGGCGTTTCCTTGCTGGCGTCAGTACAGCCTGCTGCGATGAATAACGGCGTCATCCCAGCGAATGCTGGGATCCAACTTGATCCTGCGCCTGTCATTTCGTTTACGGTGTCCTTGTGTGGCTAAGCACGTTCGACGCGAAGAGCAAAATGGATCCCAGCGTTCGCTGGGATGACGTTGGAGAGTGTGCGGTGGAGGAACGTATTCATGTCGTCAGCGCATAGATCACGAGGTTGACCGCGAACTTGGTGTTGTCCTCGGCCAGGAACCGCTTGTTGCGCCAGTCGTAGTCCCACTCGCAGCCGTAGTCCTTGTTGCTGTAGATCACGCCGAGGCGACCGTTGATCTCGATGCCCTGCAAGTACTCGTGCACCAGATCGTCGCCCCAGCCATTGAGCTCGAAGCTGGTGGCCGGCGGACCGTCGAACTTGAAGAACGAGGAATAGATGGCATGCGTGTTCGGCAGCTTCTTCATCGCCTTCGCGCCGAAGATCGCCACCATCTGCGCCTCGAACGACTTGGCGAACAGGCCGTCGATGTCGTGGTTGCAGTCGTCGACGAACACGAAGCCGCCATTGCGCACGTAGCGCTCGAAATTGCGCCGCTCGGCCGGGTTGAACTCCACCAGCTTGTGCCCGGCCAGGTAACAGAACGGTGCCGTCAGCATGCGCGGGTCGGACAGCGCCAGCACGTGTTCCTTCGGGTCCACGCGCAGGGTGGTGTAGTCGATCAGCGACGTGATGAGGTTGGACGGCATGCGCGCGTCCACGTCCCAGTCGCCGGAGTCGTACTTGAGGCGGGTGAACCAGAAGTCGTAGTTGCCGGATTGGGCACGTGCTTGCCGGGGCAATGCCGCCGTCACCATGCCGCCGAGCATCAGGTGAAGGAATTGTGCTCGCGTTAGCCGGGAGTGGAGCAAAGCCGGGAGTCTCTGAGAGCCCCTCTCCCGACGGGAGAGGGGTTGGGGTGAGGGGCGATGGCGTCCTGACGGTTCAGGCATCATGGACTGCGCTCGCCCCTCATCCGCCCTTCGGGCACCTTCTCCCGAGGGGAGAAGGAGAAAGCGTTACACCGCGTCCGACAGCGACGTGAACGTGAAGTCGCGCAGTTTCATTGGCGGGATCATCATCACGAAGCTGGATTCGTCACCGGACACGCGCACCGGCTTGCCGAGCTCTTCGATGTTGTTGAGCATGATCACCGGCGACTCGTTGAAGCGGAAGTTCTTCACCGGGTACTTGATCTCGCCGTTCTCGATGTAGAAGGTGCCGTCGCGGGTCAGGCCGGTCAGCAGCACGGTCTGCGGATCGACCATGCGGATGTACCAGGTACGCGTGACCAGGATGCCCTTCTGCGTGCCGGCGACCAGCTCGGCGGTGGACTTGGTGCCACCGGCCACCAGCAGGTTGCCGGGCGAACCGATCGCGCGCTTGCCCTGCTTCTGCGCCCAGAAGCGCGAGTACTCCAGGTTGACCACCTTGCCGTTCTCGACGATGGCCATCTTCTCGCGCGGCAGGCCTTCGTTGTCCCAGGGCATCACTTCCGCGCCCGGGTGCCACGGGTCGGCGCTGATGTTCACGCGCGGGTCGTAGACCTGCTCGCCCAGCTTGTTGCCGCCGCCCTTCTTGGACAGGAAGCTGCGGCCTTCATCGGCCTGGCGCGCGTCGAAGAAATTCATCATGAAGGAGATCAGGCCCGCGGCCGCGGCCGGTTCCAGGATGACCGTGTACTTGCCCGGTTCCAGCGCCTTGGCTTCGGCCGATTCGCTGGCCTTGCGCATCGCAGTGCGGATGTCGCTGTCGGCCTTGAAGGTATTCGCGTCCTTCAGGTTGCGGCCCACCCAGCCGGAACCCCGGCCGTCTTCGGTGCGTACCGTGCAGGTGTAGTTGAACGCGGTGGCCTTCTGGTAGCCGAAGTTGCCCTTGCTGTTGGCGAAGGCGACGAAGCTCTGGCCGTCTTCCAGGAAGCCCGCGGCGATCAGCTTCTCTGCCTTGCACGGACCGATCGAGTCGGCGGCCACCTGCGCGCGGAACTCCGGCGTGATGGCGGCGGTGGATTCGCTGAAGGTGGGCGAGGCCTTGTAGGTCTGCTTCTCGACGGCCGGCATGAACTCGGGATTTTCCGGTGCCAGTCGTGCGAGGTCTTCGGCGCGGCGGACCACGCGCTCCAGCGAGGCGTCGTCGAACTCGTTGATCGTCGCCACGCCGGTGCGCTTGCCGAACGCCACCTGCACGGCCAGGTCGGTATTGCTGACGATGCCGCTGGTGGACACATTGTTGAGGGCGAAGCGGATGTTGCCTTCGATCGAGCCGGTGAGGGAGGCGGTGCACTCATCGGCCTTGGACAGCGCGATGACCTTGTCCAGGATGGCCTTGGCCTGCGCTTCGGTGAGGATGCTCATGTTCTGGTGATCTCCTTAAAGCGCCGGTCAGCCGAGCGAGCGGGCGGTGTTGATGACGTTGATGCCGTTGAAGCGCGCGGTGGACGACCCGTGCGAGACCGCGGACACCTGGCCGGGCTGGCCCTTGCCGTCGAAGAACGAGCCACCCAGGCGGTAGTCGCTCTCGTCGCAGACGGCGGCACAGGCGTTCCAGAACTCCGGTGTGCGGATCTGGTAGGCCACGTCCTCGATCTGCTGGGTGATCTTGCCGTTCTTGATCTCGTAGAACAGCTGGCCGCCGAACTGCGCGTTGTAGCGCTGCTGGTCGATGGAGAACGAACCGTCGCCGATGATGTAGATGCCGTTCTCGACATCCTTGACCATGTCGGCGACCGAGAGCTTCTGCTTGCCTGCCGCCAGCGACACATTGGCCATGCGCTGGAACTGCACGCTGCTCCACGAGTCGGCGTAGCAGCAGCCGTCGGATTCGGTCTTGCCCAGGATGTGCGCCTGGTCGCGGATGGTCTGGTAGTCCACCAGCTTGCCGGCGCTGACCAGGTCCCAGCGCTTGGTCTTGACGCCTTCGTCGTCGTAGCCGACCGCGCCCAGGCTGCCGGGCTGGGTCTTGTCGGCGAACAGGTTGACCAGTTCGCTGCCGTACTGGAAGCGCTGCTCGCGCTTGTCCAGCGTGGCGAAGCTGGTGCCGGCATAGTTGGCCTCGTAGCCCAGCACGCGATCCAGTTCCAGCGGATGGCCGACGGATTCGTGGATGGTCAGCCAGGTGTGCGACGGGTCTAGCACCAGGTCGTACTTGCCCGGCTTCACCGAGGGCGCGGTCAGCTTGGCGCGCGCCTGCTTGGCCGAGGCGATGGCGTCCTCTTTCATGTCGTAGGAGAAGCCGTAGTTGATAACCCCGTTGGGCGTGGTGAACTTCTGCGACGCGTCGCCGTCCAGGTACTCGTAGCCCAGGCCCATCGGCGAGGACAGGCCGTCGCGGGTGCGGAATTTGCCGCTGGCCTTGTCGATGGCGGTCACGGTCATCGGCACCCAGATGCGGTGCACGTCCTGGTCGATGTACGAGCCGTCGGTGCTGGCGAAATACTTCTGCTCGTTGACCAGGAACATCATCGAGTTGACGAAGTCCGCGCCCGCGTTGATCGCGGCGGCGTTCACGCCCAGCAGCAGGTCGACCTTGTCCTTGATCGGCACCTCCATCGCATTCTTCTTGATCGGGGTCTTCCACGCCACTTCACCGAAACCCGGCGCTTTGGCCAGTTGCACCGGCGCGGTCTGGGTCTTGCTGTTGGCCTTGGCGATGGCGGCGGCCTGGCGCGCCGCGCTGGCCACGCCTTCGGCGGTGAGCGTATTGGTGGCGGCGAAGCCCCAGGCGCCGTTGGCGATCACGCGGATGCCGGCACCTGTGGACTCGGTGTTCACCACATTCTGCACCTTGTCCTCGCGCGTGATCACGAACTGGCGCAGGTAGCGGCCGATGCGCACGTCGCAGTAGGTCGCGCCGGCCTGCTTGGCCGCCGCCAGTGCCGCATCGGCAAGGCGCTTCTTGAAGGCGACGTCCAGGGTGGACTGCAGTTGCTCGGCGGCGATCGCCTTGCCGAAGAAGGACGGCACCATCAGGCCGCCTACGCTGAGGCCGGTCAGGGCCAAAAAGTCACGACGTTGCAAGGCTGTTCTCCACCGGTTGGGCCTGCACGGGCAGGCGGGGACTGCGACGGACGCGTTGTGGCCCGCGCCATCCCCGCGCAGGTCGTCCCCGATTCTTGCCTTGCGTGCCGGCAGCGTCAAATGACTTTCGGCATAGATGCGACCTTCGTCGGACCCGACGGCGCAGGAAGATGCGAAGCAGCGCGCCCCAGGGTAGGGGCACCTGCCGTCATCCCAGCGCACGCTGGGATCCACCTTGATCTTCACGTCGTGCCCGGCAGAGCCTCAAAAGCCAATGGATCCCGGCATGCGCTGGGATGACGGCAGCCCACTACCCGAGTGATCGCGCCGTATTGATGATGTTGACGCCGTTGAAGCGCGTGGTCGCTGATCCATGCGACACCGCCGACACCTGGCTGGGCTGGCCCTTGCCGTCGAAGAACGAACCGCCGAGGCGGAAGTCGCGTGCATCGCAGATCGCTGTGCACGCATTCCAGAATTCGGGCGTGCGGATCTGGTAAGCGGCGTCCTCGACCTGGCGGGTCACTTCGCCATTCTTGATCTCGAAGTACAGCTGTCCGCCAAACTGCGCGTTGTAGCGTTGCTGGTCGATCGAATACGACCCGCGTCCATGGATGTAGAGGCCGCTCTCCACATCCTTCACCATCTCCGCCACCGTCAGCGGCGTCTTGCCCGGCGCCAGCGACACATTGGCCATGCGCTGGAACTGCACGCTGCTCCACGAATCGGCGTAGCTGCAGCCGTGCGAGGCGTCCTCGCCGAGGATGTGCACTTCGTCGCGGGTCGCCTGGTAGTTCACCAGCACGCCGTCCTTGACCAGGTCCCAGCGCCGGGTCTTCACGCCTTCGTCGTCGTAGCCGACCGCGCCGAGGCTGCGTGGCTCGATCTTGTCAGCGGTGAAGTTGACGATCGGGCTGCCCCACTGGAACTTCTGTTCGCGCTTGTCCAGCGTGGCGAAGCTGGTACCGGCGTAGTTGGCCTCGTAGCCCAGCACGCGGTCCAGTTCCAGTGGGTGGCCGACGTTCTCGTGGATGGTCAGGAACAGGTTGGACGGGTCCAGCACCAGGTCGTACTTGCCCGGCTTCACTGACGGCGCACTCAGCTTGGCACGCGCCTGCTTCGCCGCCGCCAGGATGTCCTCGCGCAGGTCATACGAGGCGCCGTAGGCCACCACGCCGCCCGGCAGCGCGAACTTGTCGGCGGCGTTGGCATCCAGATACTCGTAGCCCATGCCCATCGGCGCGGACAGCCCGTCGCGGCTCTTGAACCGGCCGGTGGCCTTGTCCACCACGGTTACTGTGAAGGGTAC
The DNA here is from genome assembly GCF_946886695.1 of uncultured Pseudoxanthomonas sp. The sequence continues at coordinate 40,559 of NZ_CAMPJD010000027.1, forward strand.
CCAGATGCGGTGCACATCCTGGTCGATGTAAGACCCGTCGGTGCTGGCGAAGTACTTCTGCTCGTTGATCACGAACATGCGCGAGGCGGCGAAGCTGGCGCCTGCGGCGAGTGCGGTGGCGTTGGCGCCCAGCAGCAGGTCCACTTTCTCTTTCACCGGCACCGCCATGGCGTTCTTCACGATGGGCGTGCGCCAGGCGACCTCGCCGACATCCTTCAGCGGGGCCAGCTGCACCGGCTTGCCCTGGATGCGCGCATTGGCGCGGGCGATGGCGACCGCCTGTCGTGCCGCGGCCGCCACGCCATCGGGCGTCTGGTCGTGGGTCGCCGCGAAACCCCATGCGCCCTGCGCAATCACGCGCACGCCGACGCCGGAGGATTCGGTGTTCACCACGTTCTGCACCTTGTCCTCGCGGGTGATCAGCGACTGTCGCAGGTAGCGGCCTATACGGACATCGCAATAGCTCGCGCCTGCTGCCGTTGCGGCCGCCAGCGCGGTATCGGCCAGGCGCTTCTTCTTCGCCGCGTCACCGGGTTCCAGCAACGCCTCCGCGGCGATCACGCGCGTGCCGGGCAGGGCCAGTCCGGCGAAGGTCAGTCCGCCCAAGGCGAGGAAGTCGCGTCGTTGCATGTCGGGGTCCGGAAGCGAAAGCCCCCGGACTGTCGTCGGCATGCAGCGCAGCGTCAAGTGACGCCGGTCATGCCGTGCACACGTGGTGCACAATGCGCCTCATCCCGCACAGGAATCGCCCCGCATGAAATCCCGTCCGACCTCCAGGCCCGAGAACGACGAGGAGCAGCCACGACTCGCGGTGCTTATCGATGCCGACAACGCCCAGCCCGCCGTCATCGAAGGCCTGCTGGCGGAAGTGGCCAAGTACGGCGTGGCCAGCGTGAAACGCATCTACGGCGACTTCACCAGCACGCGAATGACCCAGTGGAAGCAGGCGCTGCTGAAGCATTCGATCAATCCGGTGCAGCAGTTCGCCTATACCAGCGGCAAGAACGCCACCGACAGCTCGCTGATCATCGATGCGATGGACCTGATGTACACGCGGCGCTTCGATGGTGTCTGCCTGGTGTCGAGCGACAGCGACTTCACCCGACTGGCGCAGCGGCTGCGCGAGGAAGGCTTGACGGTGTATGGCTTCGGCGAACGCAAGACGCCGGACGCGTTCGTGCAGGCGTGCGACAAGTTCATCTACGTTGAAGTGTTGCGCAGCGAGGTGTCCGCGCCGCCACCGCCGCCGGCCAAGCCCGCGAAGAAGTCCACCAGGCCCGTCGCGAAGAAGCCGGTGCCGCAGGCCGAACCCACCGCGGCGCCGGTGGCCGACGTCGTCAGGCCGGAATCACTGCCGCTGCGGCTGATCCGTCAGGCCATCGAGGAAGCCAGCGATGACCAGGGCTGGGCCTTCCTCGGCAGCGTCGGCAGCTACCTCAGCAAGGTACGCCCGGATTTCGATACCCGCCTGTACGGCCACAAGAAGCTCAGCGACCTGCTGAAGGCGCATCCGCGCCACTTCACCGTCGAGGAGCGTGCGGGTGAGGGCGGGGCGAAGCGCTTCTACGTGCGCGCAGCGGGCGGATGATGGCGGAGAAGCCCTTCGCGCCTTCCTGCGAGCGCAACCAGGGGCCGATCCTCGACGTGCTGCGCCGTCACTTCGTCAACAGGCGCCGCGTACTGGAAATCGGCAGCGGCACCGGCCAGCATGCGGTGCATTTCGCAACCGCGATGCCTTGGTTGCAGTGGCAGTGCAGTGATCGCGTGGAGAACCTGCCGGGCGTCGCGGCGTGGCTGGACGATGCTGGCCTGCCCAACACGCCGCCTGCCATAGAGCTGGATGTCGATGGGCCTTGGTCCGACGCGACCTTCGATGCCGTCTTCACCGCCAACAGCCTGCACATCATGGGGTGGACGCAGGTGCAGGCGTTCTTCGCCGGCATCGCGGCCGTGCTGGAGGACGGTGGCCTGCTGGTGGTCTACGGTCCGTTCAATTACGGCGGCGCATTCACCAGCGACAGCAACCGTGCCTTCGAGCAGTGGCTGAAGGATCGCGATCCCGCCTCTGGCATACGGGATTTTGAAGCCATCGACGCACTGGCGCGCGGGATCGGCCTGGTGCTCATCGAGGACAACACCATGCCGGCGAACAACCGCTGCCTGGTCTGGCGCAACCGGCAAACCCTGTAGGAGCGACGTGAGTCGCGACCGCGCGTCCTGAAAAGCCGCGCGACACGGCTGAAGGTGTGCCAATGCCGATGATGCGCTTGAAACGTGCGTTGCCGGTCCGCTGCTTTCGCCCCGATCCGTGTCAAATGAAGGCGTTCGATCCGCGGTCGCGACTCACGTCGCTCCTACAGGGGCTTCGGTCGAAGCCCCGTGCTGGTGGGGCGCCGGTTCACGCCGCCTGCACGATGTGCAGCGCCCTCGGGTTGCGCCAGGTGACCAGCAGCTCGGCTTCGCGCGCCTTGGCCGCGTGCAGGTGCTTTTCCTTGACGTGGCCGTAGCCGCGGATGTGCTCGGGGATGCTGGCGATCTCCACCGCCAGGCCCAGCTTGCCGCCATCCAGCGCGGCCAGCAGTTCGGCGACGGTCTTTTCGTAGTCGGCGATCAGCTGGCGCTCGCTCTTGCGCTCGTCGGTATAACCGAACACGTCGAAGGTGCCACCGCGCAGGAAGCGCAGCTTCGCCAGCAGGCCGAAGGCCTTGAACATCCACGGGCCGTATTCCTTCTTCATGAGGCGGCCCTGCGCATCCTTCTTGGCCAGCAGCGGCGGCGCCAGGTGGAAACGCACCTGGTAGTCGCCATCGAACTGCTGCTGCAGCCGGCGCTGGAAATCGCCGCTGGTGTACAGGCGCGCGACTTCGTACTCGTCCTTGTAGGCCATCAGCTTGAAGAAATAGCGGGCCACGGCCTCGGTCAGCGCGGTGGAACCCGGTGCCTTCACGTTCTCGGCCGCACGTACCTTCGCCACGAGGTCGGTGTAGCGTCTGGCGTAGGCGCTGTCCTGGTAGTCGGTGAGGAAGGCCGAGCGGCGCGTGATCAGCTCGTCCAGCGAGCGCGACAGGCGCAGGTCGTCCAGCGGCAGGAAAGCGACGTTGTCGCCGTTGCCCGCACTGCCTTCCGGCAGGCCGCGCAGCTCGTTCTCGTTGTCCGGCGTGCGCAGCGCGGCGTTGGAACCCCACTCGGTGCTTTCCCACTCGCCCGGCGGCAGGATCTGCAGCGTGCCCGGCGTGCGCTCGCTCTCGGTCTGCGTGTTGTGGATCAGGCCGGCGGCTTCCTGCACCGCCTGCGGGTTGACCACGGCCAAGCGGCCCCAGGCGAACGCCGTCTTGTTCATCTCGATGGCGGCGCCATTGAGTTCGACGGCGCGCATGATGGCGTCGAACGAGATCGGCACCAGGCCCTGCTGCCAGGCGTAGCCCAGCATGAAGAGGTTGCTGCCGATCGCGTCGCCGATCAGTGCGGTTGCGATCTGCGTGGCATCGACCAGCATCGGATCACGACCACCGAGGGCGACCTTCACGCCGGCGACGATGTCGGTGGCCGGAAACTGCATGTCCGGATGTGTGGTGAACGTGCCCGGCATCGCCTCGTAGGTGTTCAACACCACCTGCGAACGTTCGCCACGCACCTTCGACAGCACCCAGTAGTCGTTGACCACCACCATGTCGCAGCCCAGCACCAGGTCGGCCTCGCCGGCGGCGATGCGCACGGCGTGGATGTCTTCCGGCGTGCGCGCGATGCGGATGTGCGTGGTCACCGCGCCGCCCTTCTGCGCCAGGCCGGTCTGGTCGAGCACGCTGGCGCCCTTGCCTTCCAGGTGGCCGGCCATGCCGAGCAGCGCGCCGATGGTCACCACGCCGGTGCCACCGACGCCGGTGATCAGGATGTTCCAGGGCTGGTCGAGGTCGGACTTGAATGTCGGTGCCGGCAACGCGGCCAGCAGATCCGCAGCATTGGCTTTCTTGCCCTTGCGCGGCGTGCCGCCGTGCACGGTGACGAAGCTGGGGCAGAAGCCGTCGACGCAGCGGAAATCCTTGTTGCAGTTGGACTGGTCGATCTCGCGCTTGCGGCCGAACTCGGTTTCCTTCGGCAGCACCGACACGCAGAAGCTCTTCACGCCGCAGTCGCCGCAGCCTTCGCAGACCAGCGTGTTGACCATCGTGCGCTTGGCCGGGTCCGGCAGCTTGCCGCGCTTGCGGCGGCGGCGCTTCTCGGTGGCGCAGACCTGGTCGTAGATCAGGATGGAGACGCCCTTCACCTCGCGCAGGCGGCGCTGCACGTCGTCCAGTTCCGCGCGGTCGAAGAACTCCACGCCGCTCGGGAACAGCTCGCGCCTGCTCCACTTGCGCACGTCGTCGCTGACCACCACGATCGTGTCCACGCCCTCGGACCGCATCATGTGCGCGATCTGCGGCACCGACAGCGTGCCGTCCACCGGCTGGCCGCCGGTCATCGCCACGGCGTCGTTGTAGAGGATCTTGTAGGTGATGTTCACCCCGGTGGCCACCGACTGGCGCACCGCCAGCGAGCCTGAGTGGAAGAACGTGCCGTCGCCGAGGTTCTGGAAGACGTGCTGCGTCTCGGTGAACGGCGCCTGCCCGGACCACGTCACGCCTTCGCCGCCCATGTGGGTGAAGGTGTCGGTGTTACGGTCCATCCAGGTGACCATGTAGTGGCAGCCGATGCCGCCGAGCGCGCGCGAGCCTTCCGGCACCACCGTCGAGGTGTTGTGCGGGCAGCCGCTGCAGTAGTGCGGCACGCGCGGGAAGTTGGCACGCGGCAGCGCCATCTCGGCTTCCTTCTCCTCCATCCAGCGCAGGCGCTGTTCGATGGATTCCGTGGTGAAGAAGCGCTGGATGCGGCGACCGATGACGCCAGCGATGGTGGCCGGGGTCAGTTCGCCGGTGGACGGCAGGATCCACTCGCCGCCTTCGTCGTATTTGCCGACGATGGACGGGCGCGTGCCCGCACTGGCCGGCCAGTTGTAGAAGTACTCCTTCATCTGCCGCTCGATGAAGGCGCGCTTCTCCTCCACCACCACGATGTCTTCCAGCCCCTTGGCGAATTCGGTGATGCCCACCGGTTCCAGCGGCCATGTCATGCCGACCTTGTAGACGCGGATGCCGATGTCGGCGCAGGCCTGTTCATCGAGGCCCAGGTACTCCAGCGCCTGCAGCACGTCCAGGTAGCTCTTGCCGGTGGTGACGATGCCCAGCCGCGCGCGTGGCGAGTCCAGCACGATGCGGTCCACCTTGTTGGCCCGCGCGAATGCCTGCGCCGCGGCGACTGCGTACTTGTGCAGGCGCATTTCCTGATCGAGCGGCGGATTCGGCCAGCGGATGTTGAGGCCCCCGGCCGGCATGGCGAAGTCCTCCGGCATCACGATCTGCCGCGCGAACGGATCCACCTGCACCGACGCCGACGACTCCACCGTCTCGGCGATCGTCTTGAAGCCGATCCAGCGGCCGGTGTAGCGGCTCATCGCCCAGCCCACCAGGCCCAGGTCGAGGATGTCCTGCACGCCGGCCGGGTTGAGCACCGGCATCATCGCGCTGACGAATTCGTCTTCCGACCCGTGCGGCAGCGTCGAGCTGCGGCAGTTGTGGTCGTCGGCCGCCAGTGCCAGCACGCCGCCGAACTTCGAGGTGCCAGCGGCATTGCCGTGCTTGAACACGTCGCCGCAGCGGTCCACGCCGGGACCCTTGCCGTACCACATGGAATACACGCCATCGACCTTGGCGCCGGGGAACAGGTTGGTCTGCTGCGTGCCCCACACCATGGTCGCGCCCAGGTCCTCGTTGAGGCCCGGGATGAACTTCACCGCTGCCGCCTCCAGATGCTTGCGCGCCCGCCACAGTTCCAGGTCGAAGCCGCCCAGCGGAGAACCGCGGTAGCCGCTGATGAAGCCGGCGGTGTTCAGCCCGGCCGCCTGGTCGCGCAGCCGCTGCATCAACGGCAACCGCACCAGCGCCTGCACGCCGCTCAGGTAGATGCGGCCGTCAGTGCGGGTGTATTTGTGCTCCAGCGTGTAATCGCTGTCGATCACCCCGAGCTGCGGTGTGTTGGCGGACGAGGGCGAGGTGAGTTCGGCGGTGCTGGTCATGGCGGGCCCAAAGCGGCTGGCGTGGCCCGAAAACCCCTCGGGCATGAAGGCGCGCATTGTAACAGCGGCTTTTTCTGTGACGCCTGTCACTCGGCTGTTGTGCGTTGCAGCGGTTAGGATGGCAGTCGGGGGAACACTGTTGTCTGGGGGATGCTGTGAAATCCGGTAAATATCTGCTGCTGGCCGCCGTGCTGGCATTGAGCGTTTTTTCGGCGCAGGCGCAGAACCTGCCGAAGCCGAAGGAGTTCTATTTCGACGAAGACCGCGCGGCGGCACCCGTGGTGGCGATCACCGGCGTGGAAGGCGACGCGTTGATCGACCAGCTGATGAAGGCGCGCGAACGCGGCCGCAAGACGGTGGAAGCCACCGCCCAGCTGGCGCATGTCGCCATTGCGGGCGGCCGTGCCGATCTGGGCGGACAGCTGTATCAGCAGGCGCTGGCCGGTGCACAGGACGGCAGCCATACATGGCGGTCGATCCGCTGGAATTACGGCTGGGATCTCTACCGGCAGGGACAATTCCAGGAGGCGCTGGACCAATGGATCCCGCTGGTGGGCGCCGTAGGCGGGGCCTCGTGGGTCCCGCCCACGCTGGCGCTGGCGTTGTGGAAGCTGGACCGCAAGGATGAAGCCGTGCAGTGGTTCGGCGCCGCCGTGCGCACCGAGCCCACGCAGTGGACCGACGCGCGGAACTTCGCGGCACTGCTGCCGGACTGGCGGCAGGAAGACCGCGACACGCTGGCCGAAGTACTCGGCGCGTGGCAGGTCAATCCGCCGACGTGGCCGTAATGCGTAATATCGGCGGCTGAAGGCGCGCGCGGTGCGCGCCATCGTCCGACGATGATGCGCACTCTCCTGATGTCCTGCCTGGCGACGGCCTTGGCCGCCGCCGCCGTATTGCCTGCTTCCGCCGCCGACCGCATCACCGGCCGCGCCTTCGCTACCCGTTCCGACGTCATCGCACCGCACGCGATGGCGGCCACCTCGCACCCGCTGGCCACGCAGATAGCACTGGACGTGATGAAGCGGGGCGGTTCCGCGATGGACGCCGCCATCGCCGCCAACGCGGCGCTCGGTCTGATGGAGCCCACCGGCAACGGTATCGGTGGGGACCTGTTCGCCATCGTCTGGGATCCGACGACGAAGAAACTGCACGGCTACAACGGCTCGGGCCGCTCGCCGAAGTCGCTGACGCTGGACTACTTCAAGCAGCAGGGCATCACCGACATCCCCGCGCACGGGCCGCTACCGGTCAGCGTGCCGGGTGCGGTCGACGGCTGGTTCGCGCTGCACGGGCGCTTCGGCAAGCTGCCGATGCGCGACGTGCTGGCGCCGACCATCCGCTACGCGCGCGAAGGCCACCCGGTCCACCAGACGATTGCGTACTACTGGGAGCGCTCGGTGCCGCGGCTGTCGAAATTCCCCGGCTTCACCGAGCAGCTCACCGTCGGCGGCCGCGCGCCGCGCACCGGCGAGATGTGGAAGAACCCGTACCTCGCCGACACGCTGCAAAAGATCGCCGACGGCGGCCGCGACGCGTTCTACAAGGGCGACATCGCCCGCACGATCGATGCGTACTTCAAGGCCAACGGCGGCTTCCTGTCGTACGAAGACATGGCGGCGCACACCGGCGAGTGGGTCATGCCCGTGAGTACCAACTATCGTGGCTACGATGTGTGGGAACTGCCGCCGAACGGGCAGGGCATCGCCGCGCTGCAGATGCTCAACGTGCTGGAAGGCTACGACTTCTCCAAGATTCCGTTTGGCAGCCCCGAACATGTGCACCTGCTGGTGGAGGCCAAGAAGCTGGCCTTCGCCGACCGCGCGCGCTGGTATGCCGATCCCACCTTCCAGCCTGCACCCGTCGCGCGCCTGATCTCCAAGCCGTATGCGCGTGACCGCGCGAAGCTGATCTCGCCCGACAAGGTGCTGCGCGAAGTGCAGCCCGGCACGCCGAAGGAGCTGGAAGAGGGCGACACCATCTACCTGACCGTCGCCGACAAGGACGGCATGATGGTCTCGCTGATCCAGTCCAACTACCGCGGCATGGGCAGCGGCATGGCGCCCACCGGTCTGGGCTTCATCCTGCAGGACCGCGGCGAGATGTTCGTGCTGAACGGCTGCGACGGCGCCACGCCGCATCCCAACTGCTATGCGCCGGGCAAGCGTCCGTTCCAGACCATCATCCCCGCCTTCATCACCAGGAACGGGCAGCCGTGGGTCAGCTTCGGTGTAATGGGTGGCGCGATGCAGCCGCAGGGCCATGTGCAGGTGGTGATGAATCTGGTCGACTTCGGCATGACCCTGCAGGAAGCCGGCGATGCACCACGCGTCCAGCACGACGGCTCCACCGAACCGGTAGGCAGCGCCACCGCGATGACCGACGGCGGCGTGGTGCAGCTGGAGTCCGGCTTCCCCTACGAAACCGTGCGCGCGCTGATGGACAAAGGCCACCACGTCGAGTGGGCGCTGGGCCCCTATGGCGGCTACCAGGCGATCAAGCGCGACCCGGAGACCGGCGTGTACTACGGCGCCAGCGAGAGCCGCAAGGATGGACAGGCGGCGGGGTACTGAGGGATTCGCGAGCGTGATTTCATATGTTGGGGTGAATGGAGTGAACTCCAACATCGCAGCGGCGAATTGTCTGCGTGTTTGGGTTCGCAAGCTCACCCCAACCTATCGGGAAGAGCGCAGCGGAGCCCATCAGTCGCCACGGTACGGTGCGATGAGTTGGTTTGGCGTGGGCAGGAGCGTGGAATGCGTATCCGGATGATGAGAAGACTGATCATCTTGCTGGCCGGGATACTCGGCGTCGCACCCGCCGCGCCGGCGTCCGAGCCCGCTATGCCGTTGCAGTCGGGCGCCTATGTCTTCCAGCATCGGTTTGCGGAACATCCCGAGTTGCCCAGCATCCGACTTGAGGCCCGTGTCGAAGAGGGGCGCATCACGTTGGTGAACCATGATCGCAGCGACGTATTTCCTCTGGGTGTCATCGCGGAAGGCAGGGTCATGTGGCACGCGGCGAGCAAGCAATGGATCATCGCGCAGCAGCCAGAGGATGCGTTGGCGGTCGAGGTGGGTGGCTGCAGTGATGGTCCGGAAGTAGTCGATCTGCTGCACAAGACTTACTGGACGTGTTGAAGCCCGTAAAACAAGTGCTCCCTTCGGCTCAACCCATCCAACGCACAGGTTCGTAGACAATGATCGGCTTGGTGGGCTAAGGCCCACCTTACGCATCCAAGAGACCATGCCATGGCCACACTCCCCGCCCTTCCCGAACTCGCCCCCGGCCTCTATCGTCACTACAAAGGCAACGACTACGAAGTGGTCGCAGTGGCGCGGCACAGCGAGACGCTGGAGCCGGTGGTGGTGTACCGCGCGCTGTACGGCGAAGGCGGGCTGTGGGTGCGGCCGTACGCGATGTTCTGCGAAGAAGTGATGGTGGACGGGCGCAGCGTGCGGCGCTTCGCGCCGATGGAATGAGGCGCGCATGACCACCTGCATCGCCCTCCTCCGCGGGATCAACGTCGGCAAGGCAAAGCGGATCGCGATGGCGGACCTGCGCGCCTTGCTGGAAGGACTGGGCCATACTGACGTAGCCACGTTGCTCAACAGCGGCAACGCGGTGTTCAAGGCCGGCAAGGGGGCGCCTAGGAAACTGGCCGCCGACATCTCGGCCGCCATCACGACACGACTCGGCATCGAGGTGCCCGTCATCGTGGTGTCGGCCAAGGAACTGGCGTTGATCGTCCGCGAGAACCCGTTCGCATCGGCGGATCCCTCGCGCCTGCTGGTCGCCTTCGTGGCGGAAGTCGGCACGCTGTCGGCCATGTCGGCGATCGAGCCGCACGTCGTCTTGCCGGAACAGTTCCACGTCGGCACGTACGCCGCCTACCTGCATTGCGCTAGCGGTATTCTGGAAAGCAAGGCGGCCGAAGCGCTGCTGGGCAAGGCAGGCAAGGCCACCACCACGCGCAACTGGGGAACCGTGCAGAAGTTGCTGGCGCTGGTGGACAAGGCCGGCACCTGATGTTCTGGCATGGCTTCTTAAGACGCGGGGCGTGGAATTGCGAAGCCGGAGCGCATGCCCCATGCACCCATTCGAACAACCTGGGGAGGTTGAGTAAATGAAATGGGCACTCGTAATCTTACTGCTTCTATCCTTCCCCGTGAGGGCGCAGGAAGAGTGCCTGGAAATACAGGAAACAGCGCTAGGCGCCGCGCTGGACGATACGACAGCTATCTATAACTTGGGCGTAGATTTCTATGTCGGCGCGTGCGTTGAAAAGAGTTACCGGAAGGCGGCACATCTTTGGGAGAAGGCTGCCAACGCCGGTGTCGTGCCCGCCAAGAACAACTTGGGTTACCTGCTCTTCGAAGGACTCGAAGTGAAGCAGGATCATCGGAGAGCTGTTCTACTTTGGACTGAAGCTGCTCGTGCCGGTCACTCGGAGGCCCAAGTGCATCTGGGGAGCGCGGTCTTCCACGGCGATGGGACAGAGAAGGATCCGGTGCAGGGGTTGGCGTGGATCCTGTATGCGATCGAATCGGCAAAGCGCAGGCCCGATGATCCGGACGGCGGTGGTGGTGAGGACATCGTCCGTATGGCGGAAGCTCAGAAGGCAGAGATGCTTGCCATTGCACCTGACGTGCTACCTGCTGCCCAAGCACAGGTCCACCGCATCGTGGTGGACGAGCGATAGCTCGTCCTGATAGGAGACCTGCGTCTGGCTAATGGAGCTTACAGATCAAGCCCCAGCAGCAGCGGATCGTGGTCGGAGCTGCGGAACGGGACGGTGGCGTCGCCGTCGGCGTAGCCCTGCGCATCCTGTTCGTCGGCATTGATGTGCCACTCGGCGGCGCCGCGCAGCTGCTTCGCCAGTGAGGGGCTGAGCAGGGCGTGGTCGAGCCGGCCGGTGAGGCCGCTGTAGACGTAGCTGTAGGGCTGTTCGACGCCGGCCTGTTTGAAGGCATCCACCCAGCCGGCGTCATCGCGCAGCCAGCGCACCGGCGCTTCCATCGCATAGGCGTTGAAGTCGCCGAGCATGACAATGCGGTCCGTGCGCGTGCGGGTAGGGTCGGCTTTCAACCACGCATCCAGGCGCTGGGCAGAATCCAGGCGCAGCGCATTCCAGCAGCCAGCGCCGTCCTTCTGGTCGGCGTCCGGGCCGGTGGCTTCAGAGCAGCCCTTGGACTTCAGGTGGTTGGCGACCACGACGAACGCCTTGCCGTTGCCGCGCACGAACGCCTGCGCCAGCGGACTGCGGCTGCGTTCGCCGAATGGACCTTCTTGCAGCGTCGCGGGCTTGCCGGTGGGCTTCACGCGGTCGCTGCGGTAGATCAGGCCGACACGGATGGTGTCGGGGCCGGGGCCCTGCTTCGCATCAATGAAACGCCAGGTGCCGCCGCCGGTGTTCAGCGCGGCGACCAGCTGCGCCAGGCTGGAGTCGGCGCCGTAGCCATCATTCTCCAGTTCCATCAGCGCGGCGATGTCTGGATCGAGGCCCCGGATGGTGGCGATGAGCTTGGCGAGTTGCGCCTTCAGCTGTTGCGGCGTCTTTGCGCCGCGTTCGGTGGGAAAGCCACCGCCCTTGCCGTCGCCGTTGAACAGGTTTTCCAGGTTGAAGGCGGCCACGCGCGCACTGCCGTCTACGTGTGGCGCGGCCGGGCGATCCGGCGCGGCGATCGTCGGTGCTGTGGTGAGCTGCAGGCGCCAGCCGCCGGGACGCTGGTCGACGATGCCTTGCACGCCGCTCAGCACGGTGCCGGTGCGCAGCGGCTGGCCGTCCTTCACGTACCAGATGGTGGCCGGATCGCGCTTGGCGCTGCCATCGTCCAGCAGCAGGGTGCGGCGGGCATTGTCGGCGGCGAGGCGCTTGGCCTCGACGCTGCCGGGTGCGGCGAGTTCGCTGGGCTGCCAGAGGCGGCCGTCGAAGCTAGCGATCAGTTCGCCGAAGCGCTCGAGCGTATGCGTGCCACTGAGCGTGAGCGGGGCGTCGATGCGGACGAGCATGCCTTCCAGCGTTTTCCAGTCGCCGGGTAGCGAGGTCAGCACGGTGGGCGGGATGCTGCCCTTGCCGCGCCGCTGGATCACCGGCGCGTGGAGTGCGGTCAATGTGTTGTCGCCACCGGCCTTGCGCTCGCCGACGATGCCGCGCACGCGGACACGATCGCCTACGGCAATGGCCGGCGAGGGTGCGCCTTCCTCGAAGACCACGAACAGGGCGTCGGAGGTCATCGCCTGCCCATCACCGGTGTCCTGCACGAAGAAGCCGCCCAGATCAGGAAAGATCGCCGTGACGATGCCTTCGACCGTGACGGCCTGGCCGTCGAGCGCGCTGCGCGTGCTTTCACCCTGCACCTGGCCGATGGGCGTGACGCGCTCCTTCGGCGTGGCTGCGCAGGCGGGCAGCGTCAGGGAGGCGAGCAGGGCGAGGGTGAGCAGCGAGCGGGGAGACGTCATCGTGGGGCGACCGTTGAAGCGAGGCGGCAAGGGTAAACGGAAAGGGTGACGGCAGATGCGATGCCAGCGCGCCTCCCTCATCCCGCGTGCGGGGGCGAGGGTGCCCAGAGAGCCTGCCCCCGTACTTGATAAGGGGGCGGGTGAGGGGCGACAGCGCCGTGGTGTTGGAGGGTCGCCGCGAGATGTCGAGTGTGGTGGGTGGACTTGGGCTGTCGAAATTGGACTTCGTTCGCCCCTCATCCGCCTTCGGCACCTTCTCCCCGCATGCGGGGAGAAGGGAGTGTTCGGGCCCCTTAGTGCGGCACAAACAAAAACGCCGCCCGGAGGCGGCGTTTCGTGGAAGGCGGTGTGCCTTACTTGCTGTTGGACAGCATCCAGTCGACGGTGGCGTGTACCTGCTCGTCGGTGAGGGCCGGGTTACCGCCCTTCGGGGGCATGATGCCGCCATCCGGGCCGGTGAAGCCTTCGATGGCGTGCTTGTACAGCGTGTCCACGCCCTTGGCGGCGCGTGCGCCCATGCCGGCGGCTGTCAGCATCGGAGCCTTGCCCACGCCGTTGGTGTGGCAGGCGCCACACAGGTTCTTGTAGATCTCGCCACCATCCAGCGTGCCGCCGTAGGCGACCTGCGAGGCGGCGGCGGCCTGCGCGGCGGCGGCGGCGGCGGCCTGGGCAGCAGCACCGGTTTCACCGGCATAGACGGCGCCGGCCGGGGCGATGCGCGCCTCGGTGATCTGCACGGCCTTGGGGTTCACTTCCGGCGGCAGGGTGTCGTGCAGGAAGTACGCACCGACGATCAGGCCACCGGTGACCAGCACCAGAAAGCCGATCACCATCGAGAAATGCTTGAGGAATTCGAGGTCGTAGTTACGCACTTTCCACCTTTGGCAGCACGGCCGTGGGGCCGCGCATGGCTACGAAAACGGGGGCCGACGGACAACGCGTTGCGCGATCCAGGCGGGACCGGGCGCCGGAGCGCCGCGGGCAAGGACGCATTATAAGCAGTGAGGCCGTCTTTGCCTCAACACCGGCGCATCGCGATCACTGCGCCAGATAGACCTGCAATGGCGCGCGCAACGCCTGCATCAGCGTACGGATCGGATAGCCGGCGCCCGCGCCGTGGCCCGACAGGGCCTGCTGGAGCACCTGGCGCTTCTCGCCGCCTTCGATGTGCAGGTACAGATGGCCGGCATCGCGCAGCGTGGGAAGGGTCAGGGTGATGCGGGGTTCGCCGGCACCGGGTGCGCGCATCGGCAGCACGGCGGCGGTCGTGGCCGGGTCCATCGCGTCGGCGAGGCGGTCGCCGCCAGGGAAGAACGAGGCGGTGTGCCCGTCGCCACCCATGCCCAGCACGACCACGTCCAGCGCCGGCGGCAGGTCGGCGGCGACGTCAGCGAGGGCGTCGTCCGGCGTGGCGGTGGACCGGTGGAGTGGAACGAAGCGCGCGCTGGTGGCGGCGTTCTGGAGCAGGTGTTCCTTCACCAGGCGGGCGTTGGAGCGCTCGTGTCCGTCGGCTACCCAGCGTTCGTCGACCAGGGTGACGGTGACGTTCGCCCAGTCCAGCGGCTGCCGCGACAGTGCCTGCAGGAAGCGGCGCGGGGTGGTGCCGCCGGACAGGGCAATGCTGGCTTGGCCGCGCTGGGCGAGCGCAGTACGCAGGTCGTCCGCCACCGCCTGGGCAAGCGCGGTCGCGACGGCGTCGCCGTCGGGGAACGGGTGCAGCTGGATCTGCAGCGAGAGATCGGTGGGGGGCATGGGGCGACTCGGGAG